>CAZAHA010000089.1:0-10022 GCA_964484915.1 uncultured Leptospirales bacterium | reverse complement strand
CCGCTGGGTATAAGCATGCTTATCTGTGCAGGCGTCGCATATCTGTGCCTGGGGCTGCTTCTGTTCCTGGTACGGCGCCTCAAGCTGTACGTCTTTGGCTACTATACAATAGGGGCCGGTGTTATCGGCTTGTGCGTCTATTTTCTTACTGCGTCATGATCCCGGTCGTATGCCTTTTGATGACGGGAAACACGTGTGCATAACAGAAAGTACTTCAATACATTTTTTTCGATCCTCTCATACGGCATAGCCGTATTTCTGCTTGTGTCGCTGGTTACCTATAACCAGAACGACATGGCCGTGCTTGCAATCAACGCACGTGTTGCGAACATGTGCGGACCGTTTGGCGTGTGGATTGCCGACTTTCTTCGAAACGCCTTCGGTACGGCTGCCTTTCTGTCCGTTCCCTTCTTTATAATAACGGGACTCTTCTTCGCGGAAAAAATAAATAACGACTACTATTTTCAGACCGCGTTTGCAACCCTTCTTCTTTTTTTCTCCTTGTCCATCCTGTTCGACTATCTGCTCTCATCGCCGAATCCCGCGCAATCGGGGGGATATATCGGTCATTATCTCGGACGATTCCTGCAGGAAATTGCCGGATTCAGAATCAGCCTTGTTCTTACGATAATAATTAATGGAATATGTATCTTCTATTCCGGTATACTGACACTTATTGGCCGATGGAGCGTATCGATGCGTAGTCTCTTGAAGGATTTTATAACCAAAACGACAGATGAATCTGCCACGGGCAAGGTGCCGTTAGCCCGCATAGAAAAAAAAGGGAGGACGAGAAAGGCGTCCCGTCCGTGGATTACGCGCAGGACCGTAACGCAGGAGGTCGGTACGAAGAGCAGAAGCCAGGCAGAGAAGAACGGACAGTCAATCGACCCGATCGAACCGGTTATGCCGCTGGATATGTCTTTCAACGAGACGCTTTCGGACATACCCGCACCCGAATCTCCCGTGTCTCTTTCATTAAGCCAGTCTGAAATCGAGGTCGAAGACCGGAGAATATTCATGCGCGACGCTATTCTCGACCTGCATGTACTGGACTCTCATTTTAACGAAGCCATACCTGCATCGTCCATGATTTTGCAGGAAACAGCATCCAAACCGTGTACGGACACGGAAGACCCTGGTCATACATTTCAGCAAACGGAATCATCAAAGGCGGGCATACTGCAGGCAATAGAAAGGAAGCGTCACGATACTGTCGGACATATTCAGTCTGCAACGGCATATGCCGACAGTCCGGACGATGAGGAACCGTCATACGCCGAACAGAGCAGGACCATTGCATCGGGAATCACCGCCGTTCCGGAAGAGGCCGATGAAGCAGTATACACCGATGATGAAGTGGCAGTATCCGGGACAGTCTGGAAGGAGGACGAACTTCTTTCGGCACAGACAAGTGGCACATTCGACGATGAATCAGCAGACGGCGACGATCCGGAGGAGAGGAACCGGTTTCATACATTCGGCGTAAACCGGGAATATATCATACCGTCATATTTCTTTAACATGTCGCCAGAAACGGACACCGACTCGATAGATCAGGAGATCGACAGAAACTCCGAACTGCTCGTGAAAACGCTCAAGGACTTCGGGATACAATCAAAGGTGGTCAACGTAAATCGCGGTCCGGTTATCACACTGTACGAAATCCAGATTGCTGCAGGGATCAAGGTTAACAAGGTTTCCGCCCTTGCCGATGATATCGCCATGGCGCTTGCCGCCTCCCGTGTACGCATTCTTGCTCCCATACCGGGCAAATCTGCCGTCGGTGTTGAAATTCCCAACATCAACCGCGACATGGTCTCTATCGGAGACATACTCAACGATCCCGTTTTCCTGAACGCGAAGATGCAGCTTAAAATTGGCCTCGGAAAGGACATCCTCGGCAAGCCGGTAATGCTTGACCTGAAACGGATGCCTCACCTCCTGATAGCCGGGGCCACCGGTTCCGGTAAATCGGTCTGCGTCAACACCATCGTCAGCAGCCTTGTCTTCTGCTATGATCCCGACCGCGTCCGCTTCATCATGATCGACCCCAAGATGGTGGAGCTGCAGCTGTATAACGGACTCCCGCACCAGCTTACACCAGTCATTACAGACCCCGACATCGCGCCGAAAGCACTCAAGTGGGCGATCTACGAGATGGAACGGCGGTACCGCCTGCTTTCCGAACTGCATACTCGCGACATCGAGCGGTACAACCAGAAGATCGAGTCGTATAACGGCAAGAGCGACCTTGAGAAGCTGCCGTACATCGTCATCATCGTGGACGAGCTCGCCGACCTGATGATGGTCGCACCGAAGGAGATCGAAAACTATATTACCCGGATCGCGCAGAAGGCGCGGGCGGTCGGCATCCATCTTGTCCTCGCGACCCAGCGTCCGTCTGTTGACGTTATTACCGGCATCATCAAGGCAAACTTTCCGGCGCGGATCGCCTTCCAGGTAGCGCAGAAGACCGACTCACGGACGATTATCGACCAGAACGGCGCCGAAACGCTTCTGGGGCGGGGGGACATGCTCTATCAGTCGCCTCTTTCGTCGTTCCCGGTACGTATTCAGGGAGCGTTTATATCAGAGGACGAGATCATCGACATGGTCCGTCATGCGCAGAAGTTCGGTCACCCGCACTACATCGACATCGAAGAGGAGGTTGACCAGCGCGAATCAAGCGACCTCGACAGCAACGACGTCGAGCAGGACGAGCTCTTCGTTGAAGCGTTGAAGATCATTGAGGAGTCGCGGAAAGCGTCGGCATCGTACCTGCAGCGGCGGCTCAGCATCGGATACAACCGCGCAGCACGCATGATTGAACGTATGGAAGAACTTGGATATGTTGGTCCTCCACAGGGAAGCAAACCCAGGGAAGTTCTTGTATAGGGGACTGTTTATGAATCCGGATTGTCCACAACCGGAAGGGATTCATATCCTTTGTACATCTTGAAGAACGAGTGAAGCGTTGCCAAACGGAGAATATTTACAAAGTTTTCCGACACATTAATGAGACCGAAATCACCGTCATTTTTCATCGCCAGCCGTTTACAGGCGACCAGTGCGCTTATCGCTGAGGAATCCGCAAACCCGACCTCTTCCATGTCAAGAAGGACGCTTTTATTCTTCTCTTCCAAGACTTCAAACGCCGCTTTCTTGAATTCGGACAGATTATAGGTATCGATGTCGCCGACTACCTTGAGTATAACGTGGCCGTTGAAATTGTGTACCGTATACTGCATAAAACACCACACACTTGTTTTATACAAATATGTGGTGTTGATTTTCACCTGTCAATCGATTAATAGCAACCGGCCGCACAGAAACGTTATGTCTGAACGCTGGGCCTCTCTTACATCTCCTCGGCGCCGGGTAAACTCTGTACAGCATCTTCCCCGCGGGGTGTTTCCTTTTCTGCCTTTATGCCGTAGAAAAGATACCCCATCGCAATCAGAAAATACACAAACCACGGAAGGTCCAGGTCGACGGGAGCAATATCCAGCAGAAACACAATAATGATAACCGGAACAAGCGATACGGCACACAGGGCAAGAAGCTGTTCATACTGGATGGCTGACTGAAGGATCGACTTCATTATCAGTCCAAACAGGGAATGAAAGAGCATCTGAACAAGCCTCATCACGAAGAAAAATGCAATAAGCAGGGGTACAAGAAGCACAAGGAACCACTGCCTGAACATATCCATCCAACCCTGTACGTCATTTTTGTCAAACGACAGACTGTCGATGTTATCAAACGAATGGATACTAGTCTCAGTCTCGCTTTCCTTTATATGCACATCCGTCTCCGTAACAAGCACACTGGCTCCTGACCCTTCAAGCGAAGTGTGCTCGCCTGTGGTGTCGATGATGATCTTCTCTTCCTTGCTGTCTATATCGGTCTTGATGACATACATTTCATCGCTTGGTGTCGTAAGCTTTCCATTCTTGATGGAAATGGGAGGCATTTCGCCGACAACATTCGCATCAGCCTTTTCAAGGAACATGTTAATAGCGACGTAGGTATTTACAGACACCGGCAGGGAAGCAAGAGCCGTCACAATAAACAGCAGCAGGATCGAGCGCCCTTTCCAGTTGCGCGCTACATCTGCGTAGAAATCCTTGGAAAAAAACGCAAGATACGGCGCCTGATACAGCTTGAACTTTTGCATGAAAGTCTCCTGTCAATATAATGAGTTTTTATAACGCCCTGCTGCCGCCGGTTATTATGGCAAGGCGCTCATACGCATCCTTCAGATGGCCGAACATCTCCTTCAGCGACCTGATATTGTCACCCAGCCTGATCATGGACACCGATTCGTCCAATCCGCTGAATACTGTACAGCCCTTTGCCGTGTGTGCCGATATAATGTTATTTTCTTCTTTCATCACCCGTTTCCAGTACGTGTATTGTGCCGGCTCAATCAGGCAGAATGGAGAAAGAACCATAATACGCACCATGAATGTACAACTTCCACACTTTTTTACCACAGGTAAACGGTGTGTCATTTTTTTCTTGACGAATGAATCGTTCATTCATATATTGTGAATGAACGGTTCATTCAGGAGGCATGGCAGCATGACACAGGAGCAGCTGAAGCGGCTAAACGGCATCATCGACGCGGCATTCAGGGTATTCCACCTACGGGGATATAAATTGGCACAAATGAATGACGTTGCACGGGAACTCTCCGTATCGGTGGGAAGTCTGTACGGTATGGTAAAGGGAAAGAAGGCCCTGTTTGATCTGTGTCTCATGGAATCATTTGTGGATAACTATCCCGACACCTCACTGCCGCTTCCTGTTGAGGAGATCGATCACGGCAGGCTGCTTGATGAGATCATCGGGCCGAAGGTGACCGGCATTGTTGACGGCCTTGCAGAATACTGCGAAACCATGCCTCCACTCGAAGAACTGGTTGGTGTTCTGTTTGATTCTGTCGACAGCCGCTGGAGGGGTATCCGTCTGGAAAACTGCGCCGTAGAATGGCCGATACTGGACGATTTTTATTACACATTCCGGAAACGGACATACGATATCGTCACCGATTATATGGAAAAGGCTGTCACCGCCGGACTGGTGAGACCGCTACGGAACATTCCCATGTCTGCGAGGCTACTTATTGAGAACATATCCTACTATGCCATGCACAGGCGCTACGATCTTTTTCTTCACGACATGGACATAAGCGAGGCCCGGGAACTGACTATCGACGCGATGGTACACGCGTTTGAATACAGAGAGGAACACCGATGAGTCTCTATCTCCATGCCGAAGGGATAACGAAGAGTTACGGCAGGATTCCCGTCCTGCGCGGAGTCTCCCTTGACGTTGGGAAGGGAGAGATTTATTCCATACTCGGTCAAAACGGCGCCGGAAAGACGACGCTGATCAGGATTCTCTCGACGCTTCTCGTACGCGACGGAGGATGCGTCCGCATCGCCGGATACGACCTTGACCGTGACATCGAGCAGATACGGCGGGTTATCGGATATGTCGGACAGGACACTGACCGGTCCGCTTATGCGCGGCTTACCGCACGGGAAAACCTCACCTTTTTCGGTTCTTTACAGGGCCTGACAAGGGACACCATAAAAAATGAGATCAACCGGCTGTGCATCTACTTTAACGCTCACAAACTGATGGACCGTCTCTTCATGCACCTCTCCGGCGGACAAAAGCAGACAGTGATCATCATGCGGGCGCTGCTCCATAATCCCCTCCTCCTCTACCTTGACGAACCGACCAAAGGGCTCGATCCTGTGAGTTCCAGGAATATTCGTGAATTTCTGAAACGGTATGTCACAGAAGAAAGGAAGTCGATGATACTGACATCGCATATTCTCCCAGAGGTCGAGTATCTTGCGGACAGAGTCTCATTCATGCACTCCGGCAGGATAACACTGTCGGACACGGTTGAAAATGTCAGAAAGATGACGGGCGTCTCGCAGTTTCTCGAGATACGGAAACACTCCGTGACCGCTCCACTTCTTGACAGGATACAGTCCATGCACTCTGTCGCATTCATGCGAGACTCTGCGGATGAATGGTATACATTTGGAACCAATGACATCGTAACGACAGGACAGGAGCTTATGGACCTGCTACGGCCACTCGCCGCACGGCCGGAATTCCGCTTCCGTCCCGCGACACTTGAGGATACATATGCCAAATGCATCGGCACGGTCACGGAACAGTTTGAGCGGCTTTAACCGTTCATTCACGAGAGTAACCTGTTTTGAAAAAGGAGCTTGTAATGTCACAATCTTTTAATCCAACCGGAGATGTCTGCACCGTTTCTGGCGCCTCCTTTGCGGGAATCATCCGCGCGACGATGGCCAAGGAGTTCCTGATGGGTTTCAGGCATCTTCCCAACCTTGTCGGCACCATCATTCAGCTTGGCGTCAGGATACTGTTCTTCTTTTACCTGTCGCATGTCGCATCTTTCAGCACCACCGGACCCCTGCACGAATTGGACTACTTTCTCTTTGTTGGAAGCTCCCTGCTTCTGTTTGTCTTTTTCTCCACTGCAATCTGGACGCCCCTCAATACGGTTGGTACGGACATGTATAACGGAACGCTTGAGTATCTGTACGTATGCCTCAAGTCGCGGTACGCATACTTCTCCGGCACCGTTCTCGCCTCATCGGTAGTCAACCTGGTCTTCTTTGTCCCGATCTTTGTCCTTCTCTCGATATATGCAAAGGCCGATTCCTGTACGATGATCATGATTCTCTGCGTCTGTGCCCTCGGTATCACTGCGAGCATGGCAATCGGCGTCATGATATCTCTCATGGCGATGCTGTGGAAACAGGTCCAGGCTCTGGCAGCCATTCTTGCGCTGCTGTTTGAATTTCTATCGGGAGCGTATGCGCCAATCCACCTTTACCCTGCTCCGGTTAAGGCTCTGGCGTATGTCCTGCCCTACACTTGGGGGTATGATCTTGTACGGTATTATCTCTTCAAGGGGGAGTATCAGCCGCTGCTTCCGGTTGTGTACGAATGGCTTCTCTTTGCGGGTCTTGCCGCGGTATACACGGTCATCTCACTCATTTTGCTGAAAGTGGTTGAACACAGGGTGCGCACTCGGGGACTGGGGCTTTTATAACCGCATACGGCCGTGTGTGATGAAAACTTGACCGGCCTGGCGGATATCCTTACTATATGCATACATGCAAAGCGGCACCGGCCGTATGCGAAGTCTGCACCGTAATCCAGGCGGTTATTTCCTCTGCTTGGATTCCAACATTACCTCGTTTCCTTGCATCTTACCAGTATACTTCCGCCATGCGTCTTTCCGTGCCGTGTTTGCAACAAAACCACAAGGAGGCACACTATGGCAACTGGCAATCCACGTGAAATGCTGAACAAGTTTACAGGCGGACTGAAGGAGCTCAGCAAATCAAATCCGGAGAACATGACCTGTTTCATGAACCTGCTCGGCAGCACCTACAAGACAGGCGCTATCGATGTGAAGACGAAGGAGCTCATCAGTGTTGGAATAGGCGTATATATCAGATGCGAATACTGTATTGTCTACCACGTCTACAAGGCGTACGAGGCTGGAGCGACCCGAGATGGGATCATGGAATCTGCGATGGTCGCCGTGGCGTTCGGCGGCGGTCCGGCAATGGCGTACAGCGTCTCGCTGTTAAAGGACTCCCTGGACGAATTCGAGAACGATTTTACTTAAAACATGCAAACAGCTGTATTTCAGCCGCCCCTTGCGGGCGGTACTCTGTCCGGCCCGGGCCGGACGTTTTGATCTGATATCTTCAGCCGGACGAGTTTCTGTTCATCCATGCAAAGACGGCCTCATGTGAAAACTCATGCATGCCCCCTTCAAAGATGAGGTCCGCATCGGTGAATCCCTCGTCCAGGCCGTTCCCGTGCAGGTACGGTATCGCGATGCAGTTCATACCCGCATCAAGCGCCGAACGGACGCCGTGTACGGAATCCTCCAGTACCAGGATGTTCTGGGGACGGACGCCAAGCCTGGAGGCGGTCTCGAGATAGATGTCCGGCGCGGGTTTACCGCGCTTAACATGGTCTGCCGAGACGATATGCTGAAAGTGGGACTGAATGTGCAGGTCCTCGAGGAGCGCGGTTATCACATGGTACGCGGTTCCCGAGGCGATCGCCGTCGGATAACCATCGGAGCGGACGCGGTCGTAAAACTCCTTCATCCGGGGAAATGGATACGTGTTGCCAAGGGCGATCTCAAGATAGCAGGCGTTCTTTCTGTGACGGATCTCATCCGGATCGGCGGTGATGCCGTAGCGGACGCGGAGGTCGTCGATCATGTCGCCGATACTGATGCCGATGTACCGCTCCTTCATCTCCTTCGTAAAGTCGATACCGTACCCGCTCATGACCCGCCTGTCGGCCAGATACCAGTTCTCCTCGGTGTCAAGCAGGGTCGCGTCCAGGTCATAAATAACCGCCTCGATACCCGCACGCGGCGCTTCCGTTCTCTGGATCATACGATCTACCCGAGTTTTGCTCCCACAGGGATATCGCCGTCAACAAAGATAACCGTCGGCAGATCTTCCTTCTCCTTCTTCGCGGCAAGAAGCATGCCGTTCGACTCGTTGCTGAATATCTTTGCCGGTTTGAGGTTTGCGACAACGATGATCTTGCGTCCGACAATCTCTTCCGGTGAGTACTTCATCGCGATCCCCGCCACAATCTGGCGTCTGTCCAGGCCGGTATCGATCTGCAGCCTGAGCAGCTTGTCTGAGCCTTCGATCCGCTCGGCTTCTTGCACCTTTGCAACGCGAAGGTCCGCCTTGAAAAAATCCTTGATGTCGATAAGACCGTCGCCGGCCGGCTCTTTCTTCTTCGGCTTTTCTTCACCATGCTGCTGTTTAGCTGCGTCCCTCCCGCCGTCATCCTTCTTCTCATACCGGGGAAAGAGTATTCCGGGGTCGGTAAGCTCAAAGCCCTCCTCAAGGAGCGAGAGCGTTCCAAGGGTATCAACATCCGGAAACTGCTCGCTTCCCGAGAGGGCCGACATTATTTTGGGAGAAGTCTCGAAGCAGACGGGGCTGATAAGAACCGAAACGGCGTAGATCGACTCCAGTATGTTCCGCATAACGGAAGAAAGCTCATCCGTCTTCTCCTCCCTGGCAAGCGCCCACGGCTTCTTGATCTCGATATACCGGTTTATTGAACGGACATACTCCCACAGCGCCTCAATGCCCGCATGGAAGCGGCACTCGTCTACAGAGCTGAAGTACAGGGAGATGGCGGCCGCAAGATCCGACACAAGTTGTGTCTTTCCGGCATCCGTTTTGCGGGGCGGCACCCTGAAGTCGAAATATTTCCGGGCCATGTTCAGCGAGCGGTTTATCAGGTTGCCGTAATCGTTTGCAAGGTCAAAGTTGATGCGGTTAACCAGCGCCTCCTCTGTAAACCGCGCATCCTGTCCGAAATTCATCTCCCGAAGCAGGAAAAAGCGGATCTGGTCGCTGCCGTATTCGCTGATAAGCTCATCCGGACGGACGACATTGCCGAGCGACTTCGACATCTTGGCGTCGGCCATGTTCCAGTAGCCGTGCACATTTAAATGGGAGTAGAGCGGGATGTTTGCCGCCTTCAGCATCGTCGGCCAGAAGATGCCGTGAGGCTTGAGAATATCCTTGGCGATAAAATGGTTGGAGTGTTCCCAGAACTTCAGGTACTTCTCTCCATCGGGATACCCGAGCCCCGAGATATAGTTTATAAGGGCGTCGAACCAGACATAGGTCACATAATCACCGTCAAACGGAAGGGGGATGCCCCATTTCAGACGGGAGGCCGGCCGTGAAATACAGAGGTCTTCGAGCTCCTCATTCTCAAGGATCGAGAGAACCTCGTTACGGTAGCGTTCAGGGCGGATGAAGTCCGGATTCTGCTTCAGATAGTCCACAAGCCACGACTGGTACTTCTTCATCCTGAAAAAGTAGTTCTTCTCCTCTATCCACTGTGGCTTGGTATTGTGATCCGGGCACTTGCCGTCAACCAGGTCCTTC
>CAZAHA010000088.1:0-10053 GCA_964484915.1 uncultured Leptospirales bacterium | reverse complement strand
GTTCATTGTGAATACCGAGTTCCTGCGCGAGTTTTCGGACTTCGTCCTTGAAGAGAAGTGAAAGCGGCTCGATCAGTTTAAAGTTCATCCGTTCGGGAAGGCCTCCAACATTATGATGTGTCTTGATGGTGACGGCGGCTTTTGCCTGTGTGCCTCCAAGAACTGCCGATTCGATAACGTCGGGATAGAGCGTACCCTGCGCGAGGAATTCAAATTCACCCAGCTTTTTTGCTTCACGCTCAAAGGTCGATATGAATTCATTTCCGATTATCTTTCGTTTCTGTTCCGGATCGGATACCCCGTTTACACGTTCCATGAAAATTTTTGAAGCGTCAATATGGACGAGATTAATCTTTAGGTATTTTCGTATCTCTGTAACGATGTGTTCCGGTTCGTTCTTCCGCATAAAACCCTGGTCGATGAACATGCAGGTCAACTGGTCGCCGATTGCCTTGTGCAGCAGTGCGGCAACGGTCGTTGAGTCAACTCCGCCGGAAAGGGCAAGCAGGACACTGCTTTTCCCAACGGTCTGCCGGATATTTTTCACCTGGTCATCGATATAGGCCGCCATCGTCCATTTTGGATCCGCATCGCATATGTTGAAGACGAAATTCTTCAGTATATCGATGCCGTATTCTGTATGCGAAACTTCCGGGTGAAACTGCACCCCGTACAGGCCTCGTTGGCTGTGTGCGATGGCGGCATAGGTGACCGTTTCAGTCTCGGCGATGGTTACGAACCCGTCCGGCAGCTTCGTGCAGCTGTCGCCGTGCGACATCCATGCAGTGAAAGAATCCGACAGGTTGATGAACAGTTCTGAATCGGTGTCAGTGGTCAGCGTTGACGTTCCGTATTCACGTTTCTGGGCGTCGTGCTCAACGGTTCCCCCCAGCAGATGAACGATCAGATGCATGCCGTAGCAGATGCCGAGGATCGGTATACCCAGGTCAAACAGTTCCGGATCGCACATCGGTGCATCGGTATCGTACACCGACGACGGTCCGCCAGACAGGATTATCCCCTCAGCACCCATTTCTTTGAGGCGCTGCGCTTTGATGTCATGAGAAAGCAGTTCGGAGTAGACGTTACACTCCCTGATCCGCCGTGCGATTAGCTGTGAATACTGTGAACCGAAATCAAGTATGGCAATCATTCGTATAACTCCTCTGTTGTGTAGTTGGGTGCCTCTTTCGTGATGCGTATATCATGTGGATGAGACTCTCTCAGTCCCGCGCCGGTTATCCGGATGAATTTTCCGTTTGTACGAAGTTCTGCGATAGACGCGGTTCCGCAGTACCCCATCCCGGCACGGAGACCGCCGATAAGTTGATACAGTACTTCACCGGCCTGGCCCTTGTACGGTACCCATCCCTCGACGCCTTCGGGTACGTATTTTTTTGTGCCGGATTGAAAATACCGATCGCCGGACCCCGCCGACATCGCGCTTTCCGATCCCATGCCCCGGTATGTCTTGAAACGTCTCCCATGAAGTATCTCAAGAGAACCGGGCGCCTCGTCGCATCCGGCAAGCAGGGAGCCGATCATGACGACCGATGCTCCAGCGGCAATTGCCTTGGTGATGTCCCCGGAAAACTTTATTCCGCCGTCTGCGATAACCGGAATATTGGCTTTGTCCGCTTCCTTTGCACAGTTGTAGATCGCGCTAACCTGGGGTACGCCGACACCGGCGACGACTCGTGTGGTGCATATCGATCCAGGACCGATGCCGACCTTTACGGCGTCCACTCCCGCCCGAATAAGATCGGCCGTCGCTTCGGCAGTTGCGACGTTGCCGGCGACGATCTGCAGCGACGGATGCTGGCTGCGGATCCGTGTAACCGTATCCAGCACATTCTTTGAGTGTCCGTGTGCGGTATCGATGATAATGACATCTACATCGGACGCTACAAGAGCCGCTGTCCGTTCGTCACAGTCGGATGAAATACCAACCGCCGCGCCGACAAGCAACCGTCCGCGCTCGTCTTTCGCGGAGTTGGGGTGTTCGATTGTTTTCTGTATGTCCTTAATGGTAACGAGACCCTTCAGAATGCCGTTTGTGTCCACAATAGGAAGTTTTTCGTACTTGCTCTTCTTCAGGATAGTATGCGCCTCCTCAAGCGAGGTGCCTTCAGGTGCGGTTATAAGGTTTTTGCTTGTCATGACGTTACGGATTTCCTGGTTGTAATCGGATTCGAAACGGACATCGCGGTTAGTGACGATTCCAAGGAGCCGTTTATTCTCATCGGTGATGGGTACTCCGGAGATTCGGTGCTTGCTCATGAGATTTACCGCTTCCTGTACGGTATTGTCAGGACGCAGATAAAATGGGTCAGTAATGACACCGTTTTCGGATCGTTTGACCCTGTCTACCTCATCGGCCTGTTTATCAACAGACATGTTCTTGTGAATGATTCCGATGCCGCCTTCCCGGGCCATTGATATTGCCATTTCGCTCTCTGTAACCGTGTCCATTCCGGCACTCAGAACCGGGATATTCAGCAGGATTGATGAAGTAAGCCGTGTCGTAAGTGAAACTGAATCCGGCAGGGTGGTCGAATATGCGGGAACCAGCAGGACATCATCAAAAGTGAGTCCTGTTTGTAGTAATTTGTTGTCCATTATGAAAAACCTCGGGAATTATGCTATCTTTATCAAGTAGAGTATCGATGATATAACCGTATGACGCAGCAACCATGGGCCGTCACATTATTGGGAACCGTGTGTAGAACAGTTAAATAACGGCGTATCCTGTAATCAATACTTTTTTTGAGTGTACTTCAAAAACGTCTATTGCCCGGGCGTATCCCAATATTTATTGACAGATTTTACGAGTCTATTAAAAATATCATGAGTTTTCCCCTGAAAGGTCTCCTGGAACGATTCGATTCCCTTGCAGTCAGGGTGGATATGTGTTGTATTACGGATTTATGAAGAGAAAAGAAAGAAGATACAGAAAACATCGGCAGGATGAAATACTGCATTTTTCGGAGATGCCTCCGGTTGATATAGCGGCGGAAAAGCGGAAGGCCAGAGCGCTCAGGCACAGTGCCTGGTGGAAAAGAAGGATTGCCGAGGGAAAGTGCTACTACTGCGGTGCGGAATGTGATCCGTCAGAACTGACCATGGATCATCGGATACCCCTTGCTCGGGGCGGTATGTCGGAAAAGATTAATCTTGCACCGTGCTGTAAGGAGTGCAACTCCAGGAAGAAGTATATGCTTCCGGCCGAATGGACAGAGTATATTCAGTCGATCGAGCAGTACGGCACCAATACTGAATCGTAACCCCCACCACGGGGTGTTCTATAATCAAGGGAATGTCGAAATCCCGATTCCTTGAAAATATGTAATGAATCGTGATTTGGCGTTTCCGGGTACAAGCTTTCATTATTAAAGATTCGCTAAGCAGTGTGCATGATGCCCTGGTCCGTACGCGGACTGAAGAAGGAGCGGGTTTCAAGTACCGTCCCGCAAACAGTGTAATCGGCATGGCCCGGTTGCAATTTTGGAGAAGCTCTTAATATGGTTGCACAGACAGAACACATACCCAAAAGCAGTGTCATCTTTCTTCAGGGACAGTCCTATGATCACATACTCTGCATGCACAGTGGAGCAATCGAAATTCTGTCGGCCGAGAAGGAGTTTGAGGGACTCGACGAGCAGTTAATCATCTCGCACAGTAAACGGTTAACATACATTAAAGACAAGACTTATATCACGCCCCTGGACGGTTATACTATTCGTGCGGCCGATGACTGTACAATCGAGCGGATTCCGCTTGGCCAAAACGGTATCCCCGGATTTTTCAAGAAGCAGCCGGCCCGGGGAATCATGCTGCTGGCGTATCTGTTTAGAAGAACAGAGTTTTCATACCAGGGTCTTCAGCGTTTTACCAAGTTTTATTCAAACATAGCGAAGCTGTCCGACAACCTGTCGCTCATTTTCAAGGACATTTCCGGACGGGAGATCTTTTCCCGTCTTCAGGAACCCATTCAGACTCTCTACGATACCTTTACCGGCAACTCCGGCACCGTTCCCGGTGAAATCAGGCCGACATTTCTCTTTGCCGACAACAGCGCATTTCTGGAACGAGCGTATCCGGACGATGAGCTCTCTTTCTCCGACTACTGCGACAGGGAGCTGTATCAGTTTCTGAAGCGGTTCCTGAAGCTCGATAAAACGGTTTTTGCCCATGTAATAAACGGTGATCCGTACATCCCAAACTTCATTCAGGAGCAGATCGAGTCCATACTGCGGGATATTCTGAATGCAACGTTCGATCTTCACAGACGATCCGATGAACGCATGGACATGGTTTTCGGACAGAAGGAGAGCGTTCTTTCGATGCTTGTTGACGACGGTGCGATAAACGATCTTCTTGCAAGCGGCCGACTGTCGGAGAATTTCTTCCGTGAATTGGTTTCAAACAGTGAAAAAATCTATTCGGCATACCGGGACCTCACCGGAATCGATCCCGTACATGTATATCCCGGTCTTGAGTCGCTGCGGTCTTACGTAGAAAGCACATTGTCATCATCGACAACTGCCCATTATTCCGATTCCGAGAGCAGTCAGCCTGCTGCCGCCGGCCTCAGTGGTTCGATGCAGATGTACAGTAATTCATTACAGCAGATACTTCAGTTTGCAGAACTGGATTCTGAATTCAAGCAGACGTTCCTGAAATCATTGAATGAGTTTAAACAGCTTGCGAATCCGTTCACGACAGATTCGGACGCGCGAAAGATACGCAGAAAGACCGCTACACACTACTGGAAGCTGTATGAACGGTGTTTCAAAAAGGCAAAAACGAGCAAGTCGATCCCGCCACCGGTAAAACTCATGTTTCTGTATGGATTCATCGATGAGAATCTTGTTGAACCGGACCAGATCCCGGTCCTTCACCGATACGCGTCGGATAAATACAGGCCAGGCGTGCCGATTGTCTATGAATACGAGTTTCTCACACGGATCTATGCCGGCAAGGAAGAGACGTCCGTAAATGAAATGGGGCTGACTTTTGACAAACTGCTGAGAGAAAAGGCCAGATCTACAAGAAATTCGTCAGCAATACTGGAGAAAGCCGACGATCCGGCCGAGAAGATCAGGTACGAGATCGAGAACATGGTTAATTCCACAACAAGCGTCTGTTCCGGTTCGCGTTCGACGGCATTTCCCATTCTGACATCCCATTTGGTGAGCGGGGACCCCTCGTCGTATATTGTTACCAAGTCTCAGGTAGAACAGGTCTTTAACGAGATCCGGAGCATGGACTATTCCCTTTTCTACCGTGAGACCGTGCTCAAGATTGATGACAACAGGGAGATTATTGAAGAAGAAATTCTTCCGTACATCATCCTGCTGCCCACATACGGGACCAAAACGATGATGTGGCAGGAGCTCACCGGAACCAATAAACGGAGCCGTGCGCGTATCGTTGTGCCGGGACTCTTTGTCGGTGACCTCAAGAAGGAGCTCATGCATGCGTTCGCAGTCTTCCGCTGGGAGCTTACACGGACGCTTAAGGGCGGATTATGGGCCGACCCCGTTGAGGGAGGAATAACGGGAGCGTATTCAGATTATCTCCAGTTTTTTAAGAAAAATTCCAAGCTTTCGGCCGAGGCACGGCAAAAGATAGCTGAAAAATTTCGGAGCTCACGCAACAATGTCCGGGAAATGTTTGCGGAAGATTACATCCTCTGGCTTACCTATGAACGGGAAGGAATAATGAAGCTGAATTCTGTTGTGCGCGATATCATGTACAGGTTTGTTCCGTTTCCAAACGGGATACGGGAAAGTCTGGAGCGGATGCCGGCGTTCACGGACAGCGCAACACGGTTCAAGAACATCCGGAACAGAACTTTTGCCGCATTCGAGCGTAAGTTCCGAAAATATAAACGGGAGGATGATTCTTATCCCCCCGAGATCGAGAAATATCTTGAGTATCTTAAAATGTAACGGGTGGAGCATGCGATGAAACGGAGAAAGGTGACAACTGTTGTCAATATATACAGCCGGAAGGTAAAGGATCAGATCCTTGAAATAATCGACAACTTCTTTACCCGGGAAGGTGTACACGGCATCACCGAGGATGTGTTCGTTTGCGTTGACGAGCTTATAAAAAACGCGGTAAAGGCCAATTACAAGTTCATGTTTGTATTGAACCAGCTTCTGGAACAATACCGTGAGGACCAGCCTGAGCTGACGGAGGATGAACTCCAGGAGCAGATCAGGACAGTCCTCCGCGACAAGTCATCGTTTGACATCATCGCGCCGGAAATTTACCGTGAATACAACATCGTGGACCGTGTGCAGGAGATACTCAAGGAGGAGGCCGAGCAGATACGCATCAAGGACAAGGCATATATGGGCGACCGGGAGTGTACCGAGGAAGAACTCGACAAAATAAAGACGCTGCATAAACTTGCCGACCTGAAGGGCAAGCTCAAGAAGAATAATGTAAAGGTGTTTCTGAAGATCGAGGCGGATGAGGAGTTTGTCTTTATTGAAGTGACGAATACGGCACCCATTACCGACATGGACATGCACCGGATACACGAGAAAAGGGATGAGTTCCGAAAGTACCGTCTTGAGGGGCGCGAATATGAATTCTTTATCAACAATATCGATACATCAGAATCAGGATATGGACTCGGTTACGCCACGATAGACAGCACGCTGGCTTCACTGGGCCTTGATCCGGATGAATCCATAAAACTTTTGGCCGCATCTGATACAACCGTTATCCTTTCGTTTCCGATAAGTGATTTGATAAGAAAGAGTGCTTGAAACAGCATATGAAGGACAGTTTTATGAGACACACGCGATACTTATTCATACTTGCCATGATCATCATGACAGGCTGCGGCTCCATGCCTGAAGCACCGTCCCGCGGGGACAACACAATCGAGCTGCCGGAAGATACGCGGCCGCAGGACAAATATTCGTCAATAAATTATGAAGCCGAAAATCCTGACAGATACAGCGTTTATCTGGTTGATCTTGATCATTATACAACCAACGGCCGTTATTATCACGAAAAGCACGAGCAGTACCTCCTTGGTATAGCGGAGATACTCATACAGAAGTATGGCTACCGTTTAAAAGACGGTTCAATCGGTTTCTACTACGACAAGGTTGAAAATAAAAAGAACAAGCTCTATCTGGGACTCGATGTTGTCTGCGACCAGGCCAAGCTGCGAAACGGTGAGGGCTACTATGAAAGCGGCCGCCGCATGATTAACGTGTACCTTCCAAGTGTACTGGATACCGTACGCCGCTATGAGGAAATCCTCTCGGAAAACGAAGTGGAAGGAACCGTGATCGGACTCCTCTGGTACCGTGTCGGACAGGGCGAATTTATCAATATATGGCTGCCTAAACAGAATATAAACGAATACTTTAACGACCAGCTTACGTTCAACGAACTCATTCTGAAGGCAACCATTACCGACAAAAACGGAAAAAAGATCAGGCTGACGCTCTAACCACAGTATAAAGCCGTTTGCGCGATTCATTTTATGTCACGTACGGCCGTAACGGCGTATCCTTTCCCTTCACATCAATTCCTCGTACGTTGATGCGTCTGACCAATTATTTTGACACTGGTGCTTCTTCTGTGTAGCTTCTTTACCGCGGGCCACCGATATGACGGCAATGCGGCTTGATATCGTGCTCTCCGGCCGTCTTCTCCATGCGGCCTGTACGTAAACACAAGAAGGAGGAAGTATGATACGAAAAGCGTCAGCACAATGGAACGGACCAATTAAAGAAGGAAACGGTACAATGAAACTCGGCAGCGGTGCATTTGAAGGCGCCTACTCGTTTGCGTCACGTTTTGCCGACGGCAGCGGAACTAATCCCGAAGAACTGATCGGTGCCGCACATGCAGGATGTTTTTCCATGGCGCTCTCGCTCTTTCTCGGCGAGGCCGGATTTAAACCCGAAACAATTGAAACGGAAGCAGAGGTGACCATTGTCCCGGAGGGGGAGGGATTTGCCATAAAGAAAATACATCTGAGCACAAGGGCGAATATACCGGGTATCAAACCGGAAGAATTTGCCCAGTATGCCGAGACAGCAAAACTAAAGTGTCCTGTTTCACAGATACTGCGTGTTGATTCAGTCGAGCTTGACGCAAAGCTTGTGTGATTCAAGGTATACATCTCCGGCACCGGCTGATCTGTGTTGAGATGATATGTTGTCCCGGTGCCGGGGACCGTCTGTCGTTGCACTTTACGGAAGAAACCTCTGTCAGAAAAGCTCACCGGTACTGTCTGCCTCTGTGGGCGTACAAGACGGTATTCCTTTCCAGTCCCACGACATTCTTCCTGAAGATACCGTATTCAATAACAACAATGAATACGGTAGCGAGAAGCCAGCAACACTGCTTGGCTGGGTCACTGTATGGTTATCTTCATGTCAGCAGATACGGTGTGGAAAACAGGATATAGTCAGAAAAATGCTTGCGTATTATGTCTCATTGTAGAGAATTGCAGTGAGAGAGGGCAGAATAGCTGGGCGGCTATTCTGCCTTCTCCGCTGTTTTGGACGCGCAGTGCCGGGAACATGGTTTTATCGGGAGGGATATACCAAAATGTTCCCTTATGTAATTGTTCGACCGTGTGCTTGTATTTCTTTAATAATTTTTTCGAATTTTTTTCCCCGCTGACACCACTCGTTCTATTTTTCTTCACAACAGCAGATCACTATACGTATTGACATTGACATCCAGTGTATCCGCATGCAGGTTTGTGGATATATGAAACACGGAGACATGAAATCAAAAAGGTATACATGCAGAAAGAGGGAACGGTTGTTCAGGTATTTGGTCTCTACTATACGGTCGATGACGGCGAAAACCGCATTGACTGCTTTTTGAGAGGCAAAAACCGTCTGAACAAATCAAACAAGAAGTATTCAAATCCTGTCGCTGTTGGAGACAAAGTGCTCTTCACTGTGCATGGTTCTGATCACCGTGAAGGATCTATTGTTTCCGTGCTTCCCCGTATGAATCTTTTTTCCAGAAAGGACAGTAAAAAAAATACCCGCGAAGATGTTATCGCAGCAAACATAGACCAGGTCCTGATTATTCAGTCTTTTTCTCAACCACAGCCGAACCTCCGTTTTGTGGACCGGCTGGCTGTAAGATCATTGCATGAAGGCATCAAGCCCGTACTGTGCGTCAACAAGAGTGACATGGCGTCGGGAAACGACCTTCAGGATATATATGACTATTATACAAACAGCGGACTCGATATATTTATAACAAGTGCCAAAAACGGACAGGGACTGGAAGCGCTTCATGAAGTCATGGATAACCGGCGGACGCTTCTTGCAGGAAGTTCGGGTGTCGGGAAAACATCGCTCTTAAATGCCATGTATCAAACGCTTCATTTAAGGACCGCCGCCGTCTCGGACAAGACAGGCAAGGGACGGCATACCACCACAAATGTCGTTATGTACACTGTAGGAGATACCCAGCTTATCGATTCTCCGGGGGTCAGGGAATTTGGAATGGTT
This sequence comes from uncultured Leptospirales bacterium, assembly GCA_964484915.1. GTDB lineage: Bacteria > Spirochaetota > UBA4802 > UBA4802 > JAFGJZ01 > CAZAHA01. The sequence continues at coordinate 535 of CAZAHA010000088.1, read as the reverse complement.
GAGCTTGATGAACCCGAGGTGAGGTCGTATTTTTATGAGTTCGGTACCTATGCCGCGGAATGCGCCTTTTCCGATTGTACACATTATCATGAGCCGGATTGCGCGGTGAAGCGTGCGGTCGAAAAAGGCGAAATATCTGATGAAAGGTATGTTTCGTATTGTAACATCCTCCTTTCGGTCATTGAAGCAAGGGAAAACATGTATCGATGATTACGGTAAAGAATCTGCAATTATCATTTGACAGCAAAGTCGTCCTTGAAAACATCTCGTTACTGTTGAAAAGACACCTATATCGGCAGTGCTGGCTAAAAACGGGTCGGGAAAGCGCGTCCTTTTAAAATGCATCGCATGACTCTTGCACTTTCAGAAAGCTGTTATTACAATTGATAAAAAGTTGGTCAGCCAGGAGATGTACTATACCGTTACGGAAAACGACAAACCCCTGGCGGCCTATGTCATCCAGAAGCGAGGGCTTTTCGACTCGATGACCGTTTACGAGAATATCGCGTTTGGCATGAGTCGGAAGCTGATACCG
>CAZAHA010000087.1:0-10199 GCA_964484915.1 uncultured Leptospirales bacterium | reverse complement strand
GGCAAACTGAACATCAAGTCGGGCGATACGAGCGTAGCACTCGCAAGCGGCGGTCTGAACATGGCAAAGACCGGCGAGGAAGAGCTCAATGTCAATGTCGAATCCGGAAGCGCCGAACTGACAGCTTCAGGCCAGACAACACAGATCGATCCTACAAAGGCCGCTACAGTAACCGGTGGCGCCGCCGCGATATCCGAAGTAAATATCCGTCTTTTGACTCCCCAAGCGAGCAAAAACATCGTCTCTCAGGGTGCGGCCCCGGTCACCTTCTCCTGGCAGCTTGAATCGGCGGAACGTTCAACTCTTCAGGTATCGATGCGAAAGGACTTTTCCTCTTTGATTGCAGACAGATCCTTTACCGCAGAATCACCGTCTGCAACCATTTCTCTCGACGAGGGGATCTATTACTGGCGTGTCGTCTCGGGAAACAGCCAGAGCGTAATGCGCCGTCTGGCTGTCGTTACCGAAAACAGGCCCATTATCCTCAGGCCGTTCAACCGCCAGAACTTTATCTACCGGACAAAAAGGCCGCTGGTCACTTTTAAATGGAACGGCGCGGAATCCGCGTATGCATTTAATGTAGAAATCTCATCAAACAGCGACATGTCGAACCCGCTTCAGCGGTTTCAGACGTACGACAATCTTGTTTCTACAGACGAGCTCGGCCCCGGAACCTGGTATTGTCGTGTCACCGCCCTGTATAACCTCGGCAACGAGCGCAAAGAGGTTGCGAGTACCGTGACCTCCTTTACCGTTGCAAAACAGTCAGAGCTGAAACCACCGCGGCTTATTTCGCCGTACAACAACAAGAAGCTGCTTGTGGAAAACAGTTCAACTATCTTCAACTGGGAAAAGATAACAGAGGCGTCAGCATACCAGATAACCGTTACCGATACATCATCCGGCAGAGAGATCGTAAACACGCGGACATCATCAAATTTTTACAACTATTTACAGACGCTTCCGCCGGGGACATACAGATGGAACGTAGTCTCGATCGCGTCTGACGGAACCCGTTCCGATGCCGGATCACCCTTTTCATTCCGGGTCACCTCGGAGGGTAAGATAACCCCCCTCACCCCTGCCCGGGGACAGAAGTTCCTTGCGGGAGAACCGATACGGTTCACCTGGAAAGACGAAAACCAGGGACAACGCTACGAGCTTCAGATTGCGCGGGACCCGCTCTTTACAACAACGGTTTTGAGACAGCCGCAGACCACCAGGGCGGCAAACGTAACCGAGCTTGGGGGAGGAACCTATTACTGGCGCATCCATCTTCTGGACGATCAGAACAATTCCGTGATAAGAAGCGACAGCTTTCCGTTTACCGTCATCGGTACACTTGCCGCTCCGCGGCTTGTTTCTCCGAAAAACAGAACGTATCCGCATGATGTATCATCTATTCAGTTTGACTGGAACAGGGTCAGCAACGCAACCCACTACCGCCTCAAGGTATACCGGAAGGGGATTCCAAGTTCCACACTCATTACATCCAAGTCGATCACGGGTACATCATACACGATTAACGCATCCGAACTGCAGGACGGCGGCTATTTCTGGACCGTACAGGCATATCTGCAGCGGGGAGGCCGTACGGTCATGCAGAGCCCAACGGCTCAGAATGACTTCTCCAAGGAAAAAAAGAAGATACCAAAAATAACAACACCGAAGATCGAATCGCCATCAACAATATATATACAATAATCATGCGAAAGAAGACTATGAGATTATTACTACACATTGCTGCATCGCTTGTACTGTGCCTGTTTCTTTTCTGGAATCCCGCTGAGGCCCAGGAGAATCCGACAATACGGCAGAAGGCGCGCCTTGAATGGTCAAACATAGAGGCAGCTTCAGGCTACATAATTGAAATACGCCAGGGCGGTACGCGCATACTAAAGGCCGAGACCAGTAACAATTTCTACGAGGCCAATCTTCCCCACGGAGTCTATCAGTTCAGGGTATCTGTGCTTAACAAGGAAAACAAAATCGAAGCGCGTACCGGCTGGAAAACGGTCAAGGTTCAGAGCTGGAGCATTGTTGGCAGGAAATATCAGTTTGTGGGCGCTGGATGGTCATACAACACTTTACTGCCGTACTGGAACGAGAGGGTAACGTACAGCCCGCTTAACGGACACCTCTTTTATGAATATGAACTGCCGCAGCTGAATTTCCTCGGCATCGAGGGCATCGTCGAGTATGAGACATTCAATAACATCAAAAAATCAAATGAGGTGAAACGGGACCTTGCCGTTTGGTCATTCGCTCCCGGACTATGTTTCTACACCAAGATGTCAGAGTATTTCGACGGTCTTTTCCATATTGACGGCGGCCTTACCTATACAACGATGAGTATCGATGACCGCGGCGACAAGACCACGGTAACATCCGTGGATTTCTTCGCCGCCGGGTCCCTTGGTATCCGGTTTACATACGATATGTACTTTCTGGAACACGGAATCGGATACAAACAGATTTTCTACAGGAACGAACCGTTCAGGGAATTCCGTCCATATATCAGGGCCGGTTTGCGGTTCTGATATATACCAGGGAGGCCGGACTGCTCAATTACACAGCCGTTCTCCCGCTAACTATCCCACTTGCTCGTTCACCAAAGCCGCGCCTCTTTCCATGGCATCGGAAATACCGGAGGTATCTTTCCCCCCTGCCTGAGCCATGTCCGGACGTCCGCCCCCCTTGCCTCCGACAAGCGGCGCGATTTCCCTGATAATGTTCCCCGCGTGAACTCCAGCCTGGACGGCCGGTTTGGTTGCCGCGCATATCAGAGTAACCTTTCCATCATGGGAACTTGCCAGAAGCACAACAGAGTTCTGCTCCCTGTTCCTGATCCTGTCGGACAGTTCCCTGAGATCGTCAACAGCGACGCCGTCCTCATAATACGGAATAAACGAGACGGGCCCGACCATCTGTCTGCCGGATATGATCTCATCGACCCTTGATGCCAGCATGTCCGACTTCTGCGCCTGCAGCTGGCTTTTCAATGTGTCGTTCTGTTCCAGTATCTGTGCTATACGGTCCACGAGCTGGCCTTCCGTTGCGTTTACAAGAGAGCACGCCCTGTTTACCGTATGCAGGAGTCCGTCAAGACGGTCACGGACGCCTTTCAGAGTGATTCCGTCAATCCTGCGCGTTCCCGCACCGGGAGAGGACTCCTTTACTATCTTGAACAAACCGATCTCGCCCGTACGGTTTACGTGAGTCCCGCCGCATAACTCCGTAGAAAAGCCGCCCGCGCTGATCACCCGGACGTTATCATCATACTTTTCACCAAATTCCGCCATCGCACCGCTTTTCAGCGCTTCATCTATTGGCATGATCCGTGTAGTGACTTCGAGATTTTCCCATATTTTCCTGTTTACCAGCTCTTCAACCTCGCGGATCTGACCGTCGCTCATCGCCTCAAAGTGTGTGAAGTCAAACCGCATCCTTTCGGGACCGACAAGCGATCCGGACTGCTTGACATGCGACCCGAGCACCTGCCGTAATGACGCCTGAAGCAGGTGTGTCACCGTGTGGTTGGCCCTGGTCAGGTTACGGCGAAGGACATCGATCGATGCCGTTACGGTATCATCAACGCCGCACGCGCCCCGGTTTACGTGCACATGGTGAATGACTGTTTTGTTTATCTTCTTCGTATCAAGGACGGTCGCGTGCAGAGTATCCGTAAAAATCTCGCCGCTGTCACCGATCTGCCCGCCCGACTCTCCATAAAACGGCGTCCTGTCCAGGACGATAAACCCGTCCATCCCCTCCTGCAGCCTGACGCTTTCACCGTTTTCCAGCGATACAGCACGCACAGTTGATACAGCCTGATATTCAGTGTATCCGGTAAACTCGGTCTCTTTGCACATGGCAGCGAGTGATTCCAGAACCCGTTCGGTACCGGTACCGTCGCTCTTCCAGCTCTCCTTACCGCGGGAGCGCTGTTTTTCCATCTCTGTCCGGAACTCATCCATGTTTACGGCAAGTCCACGCTCGGCAGCCATCTCCGTCGTCATTTCAACGGGAAAACCATACGTATCATACAACACAAACGCGTCCCCGCCGGAGAGCTCACTTCTTCCATCCTGTTTTGCCGCGTCCATTATCTGTCCTATTTTGACCATACCGTTCTCAAGGGTGTCGAGGAACCTTCGTTCCTCTCCCTGAAGCACCTTCTTAACGTTTTCGGCCGCCGTAACGATTTCAGGGTAATATTCGCCCATAATCTCAACAATGGGATCAACCATGGTGTACAGAAACGGTTCCCGTATCCCGATATTTCTCGCAAAGCGGAGCGCACGGCGGAGTATCCTCCTAAGCACATAACCGCGCCCCTCATTTGAAGGGTAGACGCCGTCCGCCATGGCAAACGTGAGCGCGCGTGAGTGCTCAACCACCACGTTTACCGGTACTACCGCGTCCCCCTCATATGTAACGCCCGCATTCCGGCATACATAGTCCACGAGGTGTTTCAGTTCGTCTGTCTCGTAGATGGATGAAACGTTCTGGCAAATAGTCGCAAGCCGTTCGAGTCCCATTCCGGTATCGATGCCGGTCTTGGGGAGCGGCTCCATCGTTCCGTCCGCCTGCATGTCAAACTGGTTAAAGACGAGGTTCCAGTATTCCATGAACCGCTCACAGTCACAGCCGGGTTTACACTCCGGATCGCCGCAGCCGAACTCTTCACCCTTGTCGATATACAGCTCAGAACAGGGACCGCAGGCGCCGGTATCCCCCGCAGGCCCCCAGAAATTGTCTTCCCTGCCCAAACGCACGATCCGGCCCGCAGGTACGCCGACTTCACTGTTCCAAATCCTGAAGGCTTCATCATCATCGATATATATCGAGACCCAGATTTTTTCCGGATTAAACTGAAGGACATCCACCGAATATTCCCAGGCCATGGCTATCGCTTCTTTCTTGAAGTAATTTCCAAAGGAGAAGTTGCCGAGCATCTCAAAGAATGTACAGTGCCGCAAGGTGCGTCCCACATTTTCAAGGTCGCTCGTTCTGAGGCACTTCTGTACGGTAGTTGCGCACTCGTAATCAGGCACGACAACACCGGCAAACATCGGCTTGAACTGTACCATGCCCGCCGTCGTGAAGAGCAGCGTCGGATCGTCATGCGGAATCAGGGAACTTGAATGAACATGCTTGTGTCCCCTGGACATAAAATAATCTATAAATGAGTTTCGAAGATCGCTGACTGTTAACATACTGACCCCTAATCGTTGAATGTATAGCCTTCCTCTTTCATTTTGTTTAACGTTTGTATTATCCGGCCCGGTGGAAAACCTCTCCGTTCCAGAAAAGAGGCAAGACGTTCGTATTGTTTCGGTTTTCCTTCAAGGCGCCTGTAACGCTCGCATGCAAGCGAAAACAGATCATCCTCGCTGTCAAAGAGAGCGGCTTGGTCATCCAGGACCTCCCGTACGAGAGCGGATGCTATGCCCTTCTGCAAGAGTCTATGTTCGGCGTATTTTCTGCCAACTATTTTTCTCCTAAGGAGGCTTAAAAGATATTCCCTGGCATACAGCCGGTCGTTTACCAGTTCGCGCTTTTCAAGCTCCTCCATAACTTTATCGGTATCATCGCTGCCAAATCCCTTCTTGTGGAGGTATTCGCGCACCATACGCTCGCTCTTCATGGACCGGGAAATATACGAGAGTGCTGCTTCGCGGCACTTGAAGCGTCCGGAAATTCTGCGGAGCGAATCCAGCGTCGCATCATCGATGAGGTCGTCCCTGCCGTATTTTCCGGTGTATTCTATTGCCAGTGGCAGAGTCAGTGTCTCGCCGTTTTCAAGGTGGATTCTGAAGGTATCTCCCTGAATCGTTATACGCGTAATCCTCAGTTTCATCTGCCGGACGTCGGTCGGCGGTATCTGTTATCCTGGATAAGCTGTATGACGAAACTGACAATCCCCGAAAGAAGATAGATGAATAGAAGAATCGGCACGGCAAAAAGGGCACGTTTACCGAGGAAAAGCGCTGCCGCGGCGATCAGTGTCAACAGCAGCAGCAGTTTAAAGCCGTGTATCCTGGAAAGCAGTACCTGCTGCGGTTTGGTGAATGTTATCGTGGTGACCATGAGGGTTGAAATCATCACGTAAAATGGAACAAATATATCCAGATGGCTCTCTATCTGAATTCCCGGCCACAGTATTTCTGACAGCATCGGTACAAGGGTTATCGCAAGCCCCGCTATCGGCGAGGGCAGGCCACGGAAGGATGTACTGCTGTGGGAGACGTTGAAACGGGCAAGACGGTATGCCGCGCAAACCGGCAGAACAGAAGCTATCAGCGCACCGGCGCGGAAACTTCCTGAAAAAAATGTCATCGTAATATCGTGCAGATACGCGCTGTATGCCAGATATCCCGGCGCAACACCAAACGTAACACAGTCGGCGAGTGAATCAAGTTCGGCGCCGATTCTGCTCTCCACACCAAGCATACGTGCGATCTGCCCGTCAAATCCGTCCAGAAGCGCGGCGATCATGATACAGCTGCCGGCAAACACAAACGACCCTTCGGATGCGAAAACGAGCGACAGAAAGCCAAAGACAAGGTTGCCCATGGTGAGTGTATTGGGAATCCAGCTTTTATGGATGAAAAACTTCATGGAAGACCTGCAACTGTACGCACAGACGCGGTGAAACGTCGGAAAACCAAACCACACGCTGTGCCGCGAGAGGGACTCGAACCCTCACAGGAGTAATCCCACTAGACCCTGAACCTAGCGCGTCTACCAATTCCGCCATCGCGGCTGCAGTATGCGAAGAAGGAGGTCTCCTTCTTCAGTAATCCATTAAAAATTGACCGTGGTTTCTTTTCAAGATATTTCTTGGAGCAGCGTAAAAAATATCAGCAAAGGCCGCGGCTACAGATACTTTTCTATGTTTTCTATTGTATACTCCTGTTCCTGCCCGCCGATCCTCAGGTTGACACAATCGCCCTTCTTCTTCTTCAAGAGTGTCCGTCCAACTTCGGACCTGTACGAAAGAATCATGTTTTCATAATCGGTGTCCCACGGTCCAAGCAGTACTATCTGCAGCGTCTCGCCTCCGTTTACGGTCAGATGAACACGGGTGCCAACCGAAACCTCATCTGTCGAGATATCGTCGCTTTTGAGGATCTTCGCGTGCTTCAGTTCTGCGTCCAGATTCGAGATTGACTTCTTCAGAACCGCCTGCTTTTCCAGCAGTGCGTTGTAGTCAACATTTTCCCGCAGGTCTCCGGACACATCCGATGTTTTTGCAAGCTCCTTCTGCAGCCGAACCATTTCGGAATTGACCATCTGATTAAGCTCTTTTGCCTTACGGTCGTAGTTTTCCTTCGTTACAATAATCTCTTCCTCATCATCAAAAACGTCGTCTAACGCCTTTTCATCTCCGGACGGTGCAAAGTCCTCGTATCTTTCACGAATTACCGCGGCAAATTTGTTTACCTCGCTCTCGTCAACGTGCCTGTTCTCACGGATCATGTCGTATATCTTCGTGAGAAAGCGGAGATCATACTCCTGAACAAGTTCCCTGAGAAAATTCATGTCATTTTCAAAGATCAGGTCATATGCCTGGTTCTTCAGGCGGTTCCCCTGCACCTCGGTCTTGTTAAGGTCATTGTACATCCTGAAAAGGGTAAGCACAAGACGCTTGTGAGAATAGTCCAGCCATTCATAGTCCCAGTTTTTTTGCAGAACGTTTCTTGCAATCCAGAGAAACACCTCGGGATACTGTTTCGCGCCAGCGATTGCCTTTTCAATGAACTCATTGATGTTTCTGTAGGCCTTCTCCATTATCATAAGATTGAAAATGTACTTATGAATACGAACCGGCGTCTCAAACAGAATTTCTCCGGCAATCTCAAGCCAGTCGCTTCTGAGTTCGCGGATGAGGTTGATGAACTCCTTCTTGTTGTCGTATGATGAAATCTTCATGGAAACGAGAGCCAGATCATCACTGTTTTTTATATATTCGTGTACGTTCCTTTCAGCCTGTTTGATATTGATCTCTCCAGAATCGCTATACGGCATCAGGTCCCGGAGAATGAAATACGACAGGACGATCTTCGTGTTTGACTTTCCCTTCAGTTCCTCCTGATAGTAATCGGTAAGATAGGATATATACTCTTTCCCCTCATCAACATCAACACTTGTGACAAACTCCTCTGCTATATTCAGCCTGTCTCCAAACGATGCGGCAGACGCAAATTTTTTTGCAAGTTCCTCGGCATAGGACATCGGCTTTTCCCTGTATATAACGACATCCTTCTTGTTCGGCGAAAAACCAAGTGACGGATCCTTCTTTATCATGTTCCGCGCCTTGGTCCACCATCTGGACCAGCTCTTCTGTTCAATAAACGAGGGAATGACATCGCGCTTGATTTCGGTAGTGGTCACCGAATTGTCGTGTGAACGGACAAGCAGCTTCAGAAACTCCGTGGTATCCTCTTCAAAGAGTTTCTGTACTTCCTCCTGGCTTTCGTACTGGCGAACATAAAGATGGTCGCCCGAAAGCGGCACCAGCGACTGGAGCGCCATGTTAACGGACATCCGGTGCCCCTTTTTGTCGGCAAAATCGATTATGATATTATCTTCATCCATTTCGGAAATCACACCCACGCCCCAGTTGCGGTGATAGACATAATTGCCGGTATCAAAGACGATGTTCCCTTCAAATGACTTGATGGCACTGGATACAGGCACATCAAAGTTGTTAAGCCGGGATAGATTAAGGAACCGTTTCAGCTGTGAGTGATCCCTGTATTTGGTTTGATAGAGCCGTATCAGTTTTTTCCGTGTTTCAATATCCTTCGGATTGTATTCAAGCGCACTTTTCAAAAGCTGCAGGCTCTTATCTACATCCTCATCCTTGTACTTTTCATAAAGCGCGAGGAGTATTGATGCGGCGATATCCTTCTGCTGTATTTCAACAAGCATGCGTTCTATCCGTTCAAAATACAGCGTATCTTCCCAGGAACGCTCCACGACCATACGCCATATCTTGTCGATTCCGTCGGTATTGTTGTTCTTGATAAAGCCTTCAAGCGCAAGCTTGAGATAGAGCACGCTTTTATCCCGGTCTTCGTCTGCGACCGTCTGAGACAGTTTGTAGGCGGTCTCGGCGTCATAGCGATTGGTTTTAATCAGATTCTCCCAAACGGGAATCGCTTCCTTGCGCCGCTTCAGTTTTTCAAGACTCTCTGCGAGGTATTTCAGGGCAACCGAATTCTCGCCGTATTCAAGTATCTTCTCAGCGAGATGGACCACAACAGCCCATTTATGCAGGTCATAGAACTTTTTCATGAGATCGACGAGATGCTTCTTTCCCTCGATATCGTTCATATGGCACGCAATCACGCCAAGTATATATTTTGCACTCACCGAGCCAGGATTTTCCGCATGGTGAGCCTCCGCCGTTTCGATAATCGTGTCAAGAGTATCGCTGCCTATCGCGTCGTTTGTATAATCCTCGAGTACCTTGAATCTGGAAATGCCGATACTTGCGGCATCAAGCCGTCCAAAGGACTCCTCTTTTAACAGTGAATCGAGTCGCTCAATTATCTTATCCATAAATCCTCCCATTCATAGCTTTTCCGTGTTAACAGTTAACATGCAGTCATCACGCGCACCGCAGATATAAAGGCGCGTGAGACACTCAGTTACTTTTTTATGTTTCATTCATTCCCGGTACGAATAACCGGTATTCTTTATATACGTGGAAAACGGCAGCAAACACTCATGCAAAAAAACCCCTGTCTTCCTAAAAAAAAACGGGAGCTGCCGTTCATATTGTGGAATATGATGCAAGCCCCTTTGTAACAATCACGCTTACCTGTGTATACTATCCCGTATTGCGGGGATGGTAAAGAAAAAAAATCCGCCTGCGGTAAGGCGGATCAATTCTATAAGAAACAAAAATGTCTGCCTTGTTACTGGTCTTCGTTTCCGTCACCCGCCTGATCGGCTTCGCCGGCATTGGGCCGTGATCCTTCCGGATCCTGAGCGCTTTCAAACGCATTCTCTAAACCCATACCATCGAAATTAACTTCATATGTTTGGGTAAGCACCTTTATCTGGTCAAAGAAAAAGAATGTATTGCGCACCCTTTCGGACGGATCTGCACGTATAACTAACCGTTCGATTGTTAGTATCTTTGTCTGAGGGTAAGACTCAACAGACTGAGGTATGTACGCCGG
>CAZAHA010000086.1:0-10219 GCA_964484915.1 uncultured Leptospirales bacterium | reverse complement strand
TTCATTATCGACAATCAAACATAGTCTGTTGTCTTAATTTTGGGGACCACTATAATGTAAAGATATGGGATATAGAAGAGTGGTAATAATCATAATTTATTTTTAGATAAACAGTCGTCTTCAGGACGGCTTTTTATCTAAAATGACGCAATACTAATATTGTATTTCTTTAGTGTCAGCAACGGTTTAAAAATGCCGGAAATACCTCCCGCTTTTGATGGCAAAAGCGGGGCAAAACCACCCAGGGGCTCGACGCCCTTGGGAATCCCGCAAAGGGCAATATCTATCGAAAGACTCTTCTTCATAACCTTTTGCAAAAAGCATCTTCTTCTCATGCAGTCAGATGCAGCCGCCATCGTGGCGGAGCATCTGACAACGCGGACATCCTGTCCGCTATTACTGCACGTTGGCTGAACACCTGTAAAACGAAAACTGCGCAAAACGAAGGGGGGGCCGGGGTCCTCCATCCTGATGCGTTTATTTGGCATCCATGCCAGCGCATCAGTTTGTGGCATTCCTGGTCACCTGTGCGCCATGATAAGGCGGACTATTCAACCCGGTGGAAATCCGGGATATATGGTATGTAGTGGACACGGTGTAGAACCGAGTCTTTGGGCGATACACGGCGACGTGTATGGTTAAGCGTAAGACAGGGGATGGCAGGCCGTAACGGAAGTGAACCTTTACAAGCTTCGAGAAATCACGCAGTTGCTGACCGGCTGGGTAATCAGGGAAAGCACAAGCTTCTGTATGCGCTAATCACGAGTATACAGAGAGGGCTGCCGGAGTAGGAGAGGATGGCACGTCATCAAAGAGAATAGTCGCGCAACATGGGAGATCTCACAGATTCCTTCATTGAAGGTAATCGCAACCGAGGGGAACCACAGGTGCGATGATGATCTGTGAGAAGTCAGAGGTATTCATAGTACCGGGGAAGGCGGGTAATGCCGCTGGAGGGAAGGGATACCAGATAATAAATTTCTTGATGGGAGGAAAGATAGCTCATGCCCAGAAATGAGGAAACTATCTGCACAAAACTCCATCGGATAGAGGAGTTAGCGAGTCGTGATATGACGATGCAGTTTACATCGTTAGCGCATCTGCTAACACCGAAGCTTCTGACTGATTCGTTTCAGAGACTCAATCAGAAGGGAGCGCCGGGAGTTGACGGAGTCACGATGGAAGGGTTCAAAGAAAATCTAGATGTTAACATCCAAGAATTAATCGAGGAACTAAAGAGCAAACGCTATCGAGCGTCCAATGTAAGGCGAAAGGGAATTCCCAAGGCTGGCGGTAAAGTCCGCCAGCTGGGTATACCAGAAGTGGATAAGACCTTTGATTTTCTTGGATTTACGCATTATCGACGAGCTCGAGTACGCCGAAACAAGCGGTATTACACGGTTGCAGTAAAGCCGTGTCGCAAAAGTCGAAACAGTTTTCTCCTGCGTATAAAGGAGTGGCTTCGAAAAGTAATGCATACGTCGGTATGGTTTCAGGCGAAATGTCTCAGACGAAAACTGATAGGTTATTACAACTATTTCGGTTTGAAGAACTGTCTGCCGGCTCTTGCCCGAGTGCTGTTTCATGTACGAAGAATTTGGATACAGACACTCAGGCGAAGAAGCCAGAAAAGCAGACTGTCGTGGGAACGTTTCTTACAAAAGCCCTGGGTGAAGATACTGCCATCACCATATCCTTCATACTAACTCATCGGATGTGTTATCGGGAGCCGGATGCGGGAAAACCGCAAGTCCGGTTCTGAGAGGGGGGCGGTCAGTAATGACCGTCTCTACCTCACTCGCTTTTGCCATCAAAAGCGGGAAACATTTGATTCTTAAAAAAGAACATTGATTTGCTGCAGACGGACATTGGCTTTTACCAACTTCGTCTGTGTCTGCCTTATCAATTATGCAAAAGTGCAATAAGGCTTTTGGGTGTACGGTTTTGGTAGTACGAGAGATGAATGACGTACGGAGTTATCCGTGCGTTTTGCATGTGTTACTGCTGGATATATTTTTGATCTTTTGACCAGTAGAAGGGCTTTCTTTTCAGGTGTGCGACTGCTGTGACAAAAATATAATCTTTTTCAATACGGTAGATAATACCAAAAGGAAATCTTTTTACAACAAATCTCCGATAAGGTTTTCTTATGCACCGTGAAGCGGAAGGAAATTGACGAATAGATTCTATACCAAGTTCTATGGCCTCAAGATATGCCTTACCTAAATCCGTAACTTCCTCTTCGTAGTAAGATGCAGACTCCACGATATCTTCTCGTGCACCTTTCGAATAAATTACTTCCATCCAAGATCAGCCTTTATGTCGTCAAAAAAATGATCGGTATGGCGTACACCTGTAGAAGGGTCTTTTAAAAACTCCTGATATCTTTTTTCTGACTCATCAAGCCAGGCGGTATCTATCTTGTTGATTTTCTGTTCGTGTACGCTTTGAAAAAGATGGCTGGCCAGTGCTTCGCGCTCTTCTGGAGTTAACTGTAATGCAGCTTTTTCTATTTCCTGCAATGTGCTCATTTTGATACCATTTGCTTGATTATGTAATAATTGACTTCTATTTTAAAAATAATAGTCATACGACAAAATGTAGGAAGAACTGGGAAAAAAACAAGTACTATATGTGATCCACGAAGAAAACCTGTTAAGGGTGTCAGCAGATGTCCGCGTTGTCAGATGCTCCGCCACGATGGCGGCTGCATCTGACTGAATAAAAAGAAGATGTTTTTAACAGAAGGGTATAAAGTAAAGTCTTACAAAAGATATAGCCCTTCGCGGGGTGCCAGGGCGGCGTGCCCCCCGGGTGGTTTCCCCCACCTTTGCCATCAAAAGCGGGAAATATTTCCGGAAATTTAAACCGTTGCTGACAGGAGGAAAAATGAGCAAGTACAAAAACCCCGTTCCGACTGTGGACTGCATCATCCACACCGATACCGACAGAGAGACCATCGTGATGATTAAAAGAAAAAACCCGCCGCACGGTTGGGCACTGCCGGGGGGATTTGTCGACTACGGCGAAAGCCTGGAGGATGCCGCCGTACGCGAGGCGCGTGAGGAGACGGGGCTTGACGTGACGCTTGTCAGACAGTTTCATACGTACTCGGCCCCAAACCGGGACCCGCGTCAGCACACCATCTCAACCGTTTTCATCGCGGATGCGATTGGCAGGCCGCACGGGATGGACGATGCTCTGGAAGCCGCGGTCTTCAGGCTGGACGGTTTGCCGGACCAGATCGCATTTGACCACCGTGAAATTATTGAGGAGTATAAAAGGGTCAGGTAAGGTCCAGTACCGGCGTCAAGACGGTTGTTTGACCGTTTGCAGGACGTCCTGCAGCTTGATGCAGTCTACCGGTTTGGAGATGTAAGAATCAAATCCGCTGTTTACTATCACCTTCTTCTCGCTTTCCGTAGCGTACGCGGTTATTGCCGCGATATGGACCGGGTGCAATGAGTTTTCTTTTTCGTATTCTCTGATTTTTTTTACGGCTTCTATCCCGGACATTCCGGGCATCTGAATGTCCATGAGGATGAGGTCGTGGCGGTGCTGAATGTAGGCGTTTACTGCTTCTGCGCCGTTTTTGGCCATGGTCAAGGTGTGGCCCTTTTTTTCAAGGAGAGACCTGATGAAGTATGAATTTATGTAGTTGTCCTCCGCTATCAGTATCCGCAGCGGCCCCGTCTGCACGCCGGGTCCATCGAGACACGGCTGTACCGCGTTTGCCGAATCTTCATCCACGGGGAAGATTGGCAGTACCACGGTAAAGATGCTGCCTTGGCCCACTTCGCTTTGCACGTCAATTGTTCCGTTAAAGAGACCGACCAGATGCTTTACGATATACAGTCCGATACCCACACCGGAGCTCTGGTTATTGTACGCGTCAATGGAGCGGTAGAAAGAACGGAATATCTCCTCTTTTTCCTCTGGTGGAATCCCCCGTCCAGTATCGGATATTCTTATGCGGAGTTTCTCTCCGCTGCCGTCGGATCCGGTAGTGTCGGCGTCAACACGGACGCTGCCGTTTTCATCTGTATACTTGATCGAGTTTGTAACGAGGTTAGTTATGATCTGCTGCAGACGGTAATTGTCCATCTCTACATAATCCGGCAGGGTGTCGGAGATAACGTACATGTAATCCAGCGACCTGTTCTTCGCCTCAGCCTCAAACTGGCTGCATACCCTGCGCAAAAATGCTTTCAGCTGGAACGTTTTGCTGTGAAGTGACAGTATCCCGATCTCGATCCTGGAAAGATCGAGGAGGTCGTCGATAAGATAGTGCAGCGTACCGGCAGCTTCCCGTATCATCTCAAAATTGTTTCTCTGTTTCCGGCACTCGGGAGTTGAGAGCAGAAGGTCCGTTATCCCGATGATGCCGTTCAGCGGTGTACGGAGTTCGTGGCTCATCTTGGCGAGAAACACATCCTTTTTTTTCGTCGCTTCATCGGCCCGCTCCCGTTCATGGGCAAGTCTTCTGTTTGTGTCCTTCAGTTTATCGATATGCAGCCGGAATGTTTCGTATAGAACGATAACCAGTACAAGATTGAGCAGCGTTCCGGAAACGGCATTTGCCTTTTCGTCGGCGTATCTGTATATCATCAGGAGGGAAAATGCCTGGGATGTGAAGAGCGGCACGTAGAAAACCTGGCGCGGCGCGAAAAGAACAAGAATAAGCAGCAGCCAAACAGTAAGTGACAGCAGTGCCGTGGGAAGATCGAAGCGGACGATCGTAAAGAATACAGCCTGACGAAAGATCACGAGAAGAACGGTCAAAGTAACCGTAAGAATGGTTGTTTTTACCATGCGTATTGTTTTCTGGTTCACCTCAATCCGCCTGATCACGTTATATGTTCAATATAGTTTATACTGGTATGTTTGTCAACAGAAGTGCTCGTTTTGCCTTGAGGCAGGCCTTTGACAGACGAAAAACATACACTGCAGTGCATCATTCAGTGCCGCGGCGTGAGCATCCTGTCGAAGTACAGCTCTATCTTGCTGCGCTCCCTGAAGTAAATATTGGTTGTCAGGTTTGAACTTTGTCTGAATGAGCGGAGCATGATGGAATGAAAGCAGAGACCGCCGTGCTTTTTGAAAAGGGCAATGTTCTGTTTCACGAAAGCGGCGAGGTTGCCTACGGTATCGGCAAGCGGCATGAACTCCGACTGTGCGGAGGGGCCGTACCGCAGGCTGTATGTATTGTCCGGCCTGTATGTCAGCCGGAGCCCGTCGCTGTGGTTAAAACCCATAAGGTCCGTGTTGTCGGCTTCTGTGTGGGAGATCGTTCCGCGGGGGTCCTGCGTAATCTTGTACATGCCCACAGAATTCTTTTCGAGGTATGAAAATGGATTTGTCTTCTTCAGGTCTTCGATAACACAATGGCAGAAATGGTACATGGCCGAAACAAGCTGCCTGCGCTGGGACACAGGCTTTACGGAGACAAAGAGGTTTCGGTTTTCGTTTAAGGTGTATATAAAAATAAACTTACCGAAAATATCGTAAAAGGTGGATATGCAATCCTGCGGGGCGTTCTTCAGTATGTATTCTATCCGCAGAAGCAGCGGGTCGTCGCCCGGAGATACTGCATATTCCACGTTGTCGACTGGAGATACCGACAAGGCCGACGTAAAGTTTGTCGCCGAAGTATAGTGTGATGCTTCGACGGAATCTCCTTTACAGGTAACGATGAGATAGCTGTTGTTCAGCTTTGTGATAAACCGTTTGTTCCGGCTTTCTGAATGAACGATGTGATCATAACACCGCTTGAAGACGCGGTAGTAGTCCCGCAGCAGTTTCTGCATAGAGTCAGGAGCATAGAAACGGCAGACCGTATCGAACGGCTGACCGGTTATAACGCCACCCTGTGTAATGCGCGGAAGGATATCGAGCAGGGAATCATAGGTGTCGTATGATTTGTGATAGTCCTCGCTCCACGATGTGTGGAAGAGATAATCGACGTACTCCTGTGAAGAGGCGAGACGGTTGCCGTAATGGATAACGATAAGGTTCCGTATCGCAAACGCTTCCCTCAGAAAATAACTGTTTTTTGTCTTCAGATCCCTGCCGGTAAAGATATCAACCATAAGATTCAAGAGCTCGATGGTTTCTGTGTCGATGTTGCCTTCCTGGTAGTTCATGGTGATCCGGGTCAGGGATTTTTCATAGACTCCGTTGATTGCAGCCCAGGACAAAAGCGGAAGGATATGCCTCGCCTGTTTCAGCATAACGCAGGATGAACTCTCCTTCGTTTCAGAACTCTTCTTGTGAAGTTTCCAGAAATAACCCCCTTCTGAGTCCTTCTGTTCTGTCAGAATAAGATACGGTTCCCCCGGGGTCTCCTTGAACGATATATACTTTTCAATCTTGTCGGGATTTGTGGAAAAATAACCCCGTATTTTTCGTGAAAGCAGTGTATAGTCAGACTTGCTTATTTTTGATTGTAGATCAAAATGAGTAAACTCCCGTGAAATCTTCTGGTAGCTCAAGAGCATGAATTTCTTTACCTGGTCCCAGAATTTTGTCACCTTCGGAAAGTCCCAGTTGTCAAATGAGTCCAGCTCCTGCACAAACTGCCGGTTCCAGTTCCAGTGCTTCACGTACCGGTACATCTGTTCAACCTTGTACGGCAGCTTTCTGTTGTCCAGGGATGAGTATTTTGAAAGGTTAGGGCCGATCTTCAGATAGAGGTTGATCTTGAGTATTGACAGGGAAGACTTTTCCATTCCACTCTTCTTGTAGTACTGGTACACATTGGCAAACATGAGCAGATACGAGTCGAGTATCGTGTTGGTAAACTTCCGCTCCTGTACGCGGGCCTTCAGTTGCTGACTGATCAAGTGTACCGAATCGTCCTCAAACAGGTACTTTTCAAGCACGCCGAGTTTCAGTATGGACTTGAACGGGTTTCCCAGCGACTTGACGATCTGGAACAGGGCCGCGCCGATGAAGTCGTCCTTTCTAATATGGTGGAGGTTTCCGATATCGATGAAGCTGTCGTCCCGGATACCGGGATCGATTTCCGAGAATAGGCGGTCATAGGTGGCGTTATCCGTCTGGACGGGCACGACCCACCAGAACGGAACCTTACCCGCGAGGATAATCGAGCTTCTGTAAAACTCATCCTTGAGGAGTGCGCCGAGCGTGGAGCCGAAGGCCTCCTCCTCGTCCTCGTCGAAGAGATTCCGGCGAAGGTCTGCGATGTCGTTGATGAACAGATGAATCTCCGTTCCGGACTGGCTCTCGGCCCATTCCTGTATCTTTTCGATTTTCGAGCGGAAGAGGGTCATCTTCTTTTCGCTGACCGAAGATCTGTCGACACAAATCCAGAAATCAAAATCGGACTTCTTGTTGTACGCTATCGTGCCCGCGCTGCCGATGACCGCCACCATCTGCACAAACGGTTTTTCATTGGACGGGTTAAAGTTGATGGTGGGATAGACGCCCTTGAGATACCGTCGGGTATCGTCGTCAATTTCATATCCGTGAATCCCGTGCGGGGTAATCTCGTTGATGTAGCCGGGAAGCCGTGGCTGGTTTGTATGGATGAAAAAAAGCATTGAGGAGAGCACACGCCGGATATGCCCGGCAGGTAAAAGCGCGTAAAAGCGCTCGGTCTTCCTGGAATTGAATGCAGTAAACGATTCGAGGTTTGAAAGTATCTTATCTTGATTCAACGCGGTTATCTTCGTTGTAATATGTATATAAGATTCATATTATGTAACAATAGAATAAATAAGGTCTGCAATGGGATTTGCAAGTATGTTTTTCCGCGACCCGCCTCTTTTGAGTTTTTTTTCTGCCTGGTAAAGCTCGCGGTGGACGGACCGGATCCTGCCCCTGTCGAACCGTCGGGCGGAATGCTCAAACATCGGCCGCTGGTTTTTCGGTATTCCAAATTCAGTCATTACCGTATCCGGAAAATTTCCCGCGGCAATTTTACTGCGGTACGTCTCGATCTGACCAAGGCGACGCGCAATCAGTGCCAGAAGCTGCAGCTCATGCGTACCGGAATCCAGTGTGCCCGCACAGAATATGAGCGCGTCCCGCCGTCCTTCAAAGATGGCGTCAACACACTCGAAGACCGTCGTCTCACGCGTACTGGTCAGCAGCTCTTCTGCGGCTGACAGATCGATAAGCGTACCCTCTGAACCGTCCAGAAGCATGTGAAGCGCTTCATCAATGTCGGAACGGTTGCGTCCGCACAGGCGGAGAACAAGCTGTACCGCATCCGGCTCTATGGAACGGTTATGCGTGCGGACCCTTTCCGAAATGTAGGACGCGAGTTCATTCTCAAACTTCCGCCAAAAAATGGCGCACTGTATTTTATCCTTTATCTTCGTCAGGGCGGAGTTTACCCGTGTTGCCGTTGTCATAAGGATGAGTACGGTCGTGTCCGGCAGGTTCGCCACCATGTCCCGGAGCATCTGTGTGTCCGCCGTATTCCTTGTGACTTCATCAACCTCCCTGATGATGACGCACTTGGCAGGCTGAAACATGTCTGCCGACAGCGCCTGGTCCGCGGCCTCCAGCAGGGTGTCCGTTTTAAGGTTAAACCTGCTGGTAACGGCGTTTCCGTCCATCATGCGCGAGAGGACCAGGGAGACGAAATCGTCCTTGTCGGCCTCCTCCTCTCCGAGAAGGAGATAGGTTCCGTACGCTCCCTTTGACCTGACTTCCTCCGCAAGTTGGTAACCTTTCTTAATCGGACTCTGTTTCCTTGCTGCCATCTGTACCGTTCTCCGGAAATGAGTAAACCATCATTCTTTTGCAAAAAACAAAAAAACACTAAACTCTGATATCCGTCAACCGATAAAGAAACCAGTTACTTTAACTCCTTTGTGTTCCGTTTCGATGAAAGGGAATGCTACTTCATAGCTGACGGGATGTTTCATCCCGTTTCCTTTTTTTTTACGGCTTCCACAGGTACATGAACGATATGCCGTATTTCGAGTAAAAGAGATCTGTATCGAGAGAGAGAATGTTGATGTTTCCGCTGCTCTCATACGATGTCCTGCTGTACACATTCGGTGTGTATCTGCCCGGGCGTGTATAACTGATGATGGTCGGATCGTCAGATTCCATGTGTTTCGCGGCAATCTTGACCGTATCGTCCCAGTAACCGATATGATCGATCAGTTTGGCTTTCAGCGCCTGCGGTGATGCAAGGACGCGTCCGTCTGCTACCGGTTTCAGTGTTTCGGGTGTCAGCTCCTTTCTTCCCTTTAAAACTACCGCAATGAACCGCGCATACATGATATCGGTGATCTCCTGGAACAGCTTTTCCTCCTCCGGCGTCATCTTCTTTAAAATGCTTCCCATCTCCTTCGATTTGCCCGATGTTACCGTCTCATTCTGGATGCCGATCTTTTCCATGAGTCCCTCAATGTTGACCATCGTAATGATAACCCCGATGCTGCCGGTTACCGTTGTGGGATGCGCGATGATTTCGTCAGCCGACGTCGCAATATAGTATCCGCCGGATGCGGCCATGTCGCCAAGCTGGGCGATGACATAGTTGCCCGTCTCTTTTTTGTAGGTCATGATCTCGTGGTAGATAATGTCGGACACGGTTACCGATCCACCGGGCGAGTTTATCTTCAGGACAATTCCCTTGATCCTATCGTCCTTGCGCGCCTTGTCCAGTTGTTCGCGGATACTCGCGGTGATGTTCATCTCGAGGTCTGAGCCGAACACATTCCTTGGCTTTCTGTCGACGATCATGCCGCTTATGTTGATTACCAGCAGCTTTTCGTCTCCTCCTCTGTGCAGTACGGTTTCACGGTACGGTTCTATCCTGTCGCCGCTGGGCAGTGTGATACAGCTCCAGACAAGAAAAGGCAAAATCAGCAGTATACATTTTCTCATATTGGTACTCCTTCTGTGTCTTCATAGTGTAACCGTTTCCCATGGCATATATGGCCGGAAAGATATCGAAAAACCGGTTAAAATCCATTCCTGATACGGCCAGGGTTGTCGCGGATTTCGGGCCAAAGGACAGTTACGTACAGTAAATCAAAAATGATGGCCGATGTAAACTTATAATGCTGATTATACGGCATCTTCGCCGTATAAGTTATTGATTTCTGCGTGTTTCCGGTGTATACGGTCATCTGCGGAGCTCTTTTATTCTTGACCGGTGCGAATAATCGGAAATGCTTCGAAATATCGATAACGGGTAATGTTCGTATATACTCGGCACATGTGAAAAGACGAA
>CAZAHA010000085.1:0-10787 GCA_964484915.1 uncultured Leptospirales bacterium | reverse complement strand
GCGCGGTCAATATGCGGCGCCAGCGAAGGCGGTTTCAGGTATTTTATTTTGTTAAACGTCTACTCGGCAAGCATACCCACGCGGCTCTTCGGCAGATAATACTCAGCAGTCTGAGCGGCATATGATTCAAGATGTATCTTCGTGTCCGGAAGTTCGCCAAGCCTTGCTTCTCCCGACTCAAGCTGAGACCACAGTTCGTCGGCGTTCCTTGCTCCCGGTACGATGCTTCCCATGCCGGTAACGACCAGACGGTCCCCGTTGTAGTCGTAGGCCAGGTCGGAAAAAATCCGGCGGGGAAGCACGGTGTATGAATCCGTAAACTCTTCCACAACACAGTGGTAGTTGATACCGCCGAATCCGTATGAACTGACGGCCGCCTTGCGCGATTTTCCGTCTTCCTTTTCCCATTCGACGGGGTCCTTAACGATATACATCGACGAGCCATCAAGCGGACATGCGGATGAAAGGTTCTCGAACAAACCGTTAGGCGGCAGTATCCCCTTTTGCATGGCAAGAACAGCCTTCACAAGACCTGCCGCCCCGGCGCCGCCCAGCAGGTGGCCGATCTGGGACTTGACCGAACTGATGCCGACCCTGGTTGATGTATTGTATACGCGTTTAAGCGTCTCTACCTCGGTCTTGTCGCCGGCCTTGGTTGAGGTGCCGTGGGCCTCGATAAACTCGACCTCCGACGGGTCTATCTTTCGCTTCATCTTATTGTAGCAGCGGTGAAGTGCAAGCTCCTGTCCGCCCGCATACGGCGCCGCGATGAACCGGCCCTTGCCGTCAGAACTTCCGGCGAGGCCCTTGATGACTGCGTGAATCCTGTCGCCGTCGCGAACGGCGTCTCTCACCCTCTTCAGAAGGAAGACGCCGGCGCCCTCGCCCATGACAAACCCGTCGGCCCTGCCGTCAAACGGATAGGATCCGGTCGCCGAAAGGGAGTTCATCTTGCTGAAGCCGACAAACGGCTCCGGCATCATGTTGGTATTGATACCGCCGGTGATGACCGCATCCTGTGAATTGGACAGAAGAAGTTTGATGGCCGAATCAAGCGCCGCAAACGATGTTGCACAGGCGGCATCAACGACAAAGGACAGTCCCTTCAGTTCCAGATGAGCCGCAATACGGGACGCTTCTATGTTGAGAGCGCTTGACTCGGGTTTCTCGTTCCTGACGCCGTTCGACATCTTTTTTTCCAATTCGGACAACAGCGCAGACTTTACATCGTCCGACAGCGACTTGTACTCCTCCAGCTGTTCGAGATGGTACTTCACCTCGGGGTAGTAGTACTTGAATACGAGCGAGTGAAGCATCTCGTTGCCGAGGCAGGTTCCTATGATGACCGATGTCCGCTCCTTCGGAAGCTCCTTCGTTGATCCGAGATAACCAGCGTCCTCGACTGCCATGTGCGCCGCCTCGAGGATCATCTTCTGTGTGCGGGAAAGCTCGGCCGCCTCTTGGGCCGTGTATCCATATTTTTCGTGATCAAACGTAAACTGCTCGATTACACCGGCAATCTTTGTATAGGATTTGTCCTCCGCCTTGCGGTCCGTATCGTAGTAGAGGTCCGCATCGAACCGCTCCCGGGGAACGTCCTTGATCAGATACCGCTTCTCTATGATATTTTTCCAGTATTCTTCGTAGTTGTCTGCATCGGGATAGATAGCGCCCATTCCGACGATCGCGACCTCGTCGTTGACCTCGTTTGTGGGGTCTGTCAGCACTTCGAGCGCGTCGAGGTTCTTGAAAAGGACCGATTTATTTTCCATGAATTCACGGTGGACGTCGGTGATCGTTGTCTGGGAGTTCTTGAAGATAAGGGCGTCTCCGGCCATGTAGTTTCCGCGCTCCAATGCCTCTTCCTCGTTGACCGGGTCCATACGGAACTTGCCGTCCGGGAAGCTGACACAGAAGGCCTTGGCCCCGATGAGGAGCGACCCAAGGTTTTCCTTCTCGTACGCCTCCTTGCGCTCCTTGAGCGGAAGGTTATCCTTGATACGCTCGTGTTCCTTACAGACCTTCATGACCGAGAACGGCGTTACAAGCGACCTTGTCGACAGACCGAGCGTTTCACCCATAACGATAGTCTCGTTGTTCTCCTGCATCAGCCGCTGATACAACGGCTGGATAGCGCCGCTTTCGACAATCTCACGGGTAAAGAGGTAGGTCGTACTGACCTGAATACCGATCTTGGCCCCCATCGCGGCGAGAAACGAGGTCATGCCCGAGATGAAGAGGGTACCGGTCTTGCTGCCGATTCCGCCGGCAAAGATGAGCGTCAACTCCGAGATCCTGTCCGAAAAGCTGTTTGCCAGACGCTGGATTGACGTTTCCCACAGAACCATCGACGTCAGCGAACCGACGTGTCCTCCGGCCTCGCGGCCTTCAAAGATGCATCTTTTAACGCCGTTCTTGACCGCGTTCTCAAGTATGGAGGCCGCCGGAGTATGCAGATAGGTCTTCGTACCGGCAGCTTCGAGCTCCTTCACCTGGCCGGGCTGGCCGCCCGCAAAGAGCGCAAACGGAATCCTGCGCCGCTTGATAAGGTCCATATGGTCGTCAATTGTCGCATTGAGCGAGGAGATCCCGATCATTCCCGCACCAACGACACCGGCCTTCTCCAGTCCCTCCGCCATCATCTTCTCCGCAACGTCCACCGGAAGCGAGCCGAGCGCCATAAACGGCAGCGCACCCTGCTTAAAAACAGCTGCGGCAAAATCCGCATTATCTGATATATTGGCCATCGGCCCCTGTGTTATCGGAAATCTGGTACCGTGGTCCCTCGCGAGGGGAGAGTCCGGTACCATCGGATCATGAGTGTCCACATATGAAAGGACCTCGCCGATGCGGGTAAAGAGATGCTCG
Organism: uncultured Leptospirales bacterium; assembly: GCA_964484915.1. GTDB lineage: Bacteria > Spirochaetota > UBA4802 > UBA4802 > JAFGJZ01 > CAZAHA01. The sequence continues at coordinate 7,919 of CAZAHA010000085.1, read as the reverse complement.
ATGATGTCCTTCATCCTGCTTGAATTTTTGACCAGGTTCTTCGCGAATATCGCATCCGGACCGAGATAGAAGAGGCTCTGAACGACCGGTGCCGACTCGTCGTCAACATGTGCAATGTGCCCCTTAATCTCGTCAAAGAGGATATCGTCACGCTTTTCTTCGTTTATCAGCTTGCTCTCACGTTCCTTGAGCTCCTTGACAATCTTTGTGCCCAGCTTGCAGTGAAAACGGTATTGCCTGCCCAGAGACTGGCCGACCAGGACGGAGTCCTTCTCTTCCATCTTGCGGATCGCGTCCTTGAAGTTTTCAGACAGCGGAGACTCGTCCACCAGAAAGAGCTGATCGTCCAGTACGATGCCCGACGCGCCTGCGGCAAACATTCCGGCGCCCGTGTATTCGCCGACTCCGCCGTGAACGATGACCGGCAGTGTACTGTTTTCGATATACCACTGCAGAAGCAGAAATGATGTATGGCTGGAAACACGGCCCGGCGCCTCATTGCCACGTACGATAACCGCGCCCGGACCAAACGCCTGCACCTTTCCGACGAGGCCTATGTTGAACACTTCTACCAATATCCTGTACTCGCTTGTTGTTATGCGCGACGGATCGAGGTCCGACTCATTGTCGTACGTTACAACGACCGCGGTCATGTTGGGGATATACGAGCTGTTTACGAAATCAACCAGCTGGATGTTGTTTATGTTTATCCGGATTCCAAACAGTATGCCGCTCTTCTCAAGCTCCCGGACATGGTCTACGGCCGATCCGGCATCAAAAAAATCGGTATCGAATACCGGAAGCCCTCCGCTGTTATACACTTCCCTGAAATAATCCAGGCTGAATACGCCAGTCGGATTATAGACAATAAGCGGCAGCCGTGAATCAAGTACTCTCGTTATCATGAAATTGCTCCTTTGTTTTGGGACAAACCCCTGTTATAATTTGAATGATTTTTTCCAGTTTATGATTGATGTATATGTAACACGCGCATATAACGCATGGTTAGTTTCACTTGCCCGAACTTTCAACGTCCTGCGTGAGAACCGGCGGATTAAAATGCTCGCGCGGATATTCCTCCGAGACGTATCCGTTGAAGATGCACTCCAGAATGATCGGTATCTCGTTTGTCAGCGGATAATTCATCCCGTGGGCCATCCACTTGTGGACCACACCGTCGACAAAGCCGAAGATGCCGTACATTACCGTATCAAAATTGATATACTTGAACTGATTATTCTTGTTGAGCGATACGATACGCTCCTTGAGCATCGGCAGCTGCTTGTTCATGTAGTCATAGAAGAGGGTTCTGCTTGACGATCCGACAGCGAGGTCGGAGTTCAGAAGAAGTCTGTACCGTACGGGATTGTCATGGATGTATGTCACCCAGAACTCAATCATCTCCCTGAGACCGTTGTACAGATCGCCCTCGCTTGTAAAGATGCCGCCGATCTTCGCGATTACCTTCCGGTATTCATGGTCGAGGAGCTGTTCAAGAAGCTCATCCTTCGACGTGAACATCCTGTACAGCGACCCCTTTCCGATTCCCGCGACCTGGGCCACACGGTCCATCGTCGCCTTGTGGAACCCGGTCTCGGCGAACACATGAAGCGCCGCCCCAAAAATGAGTCGCCGCTTCTCCTCACCAGATGCGCGCCCCTTGTCACGCCTGTCTGACTTCTCGGACTTCACGGTACGCCGCACCCCCTGGGAGAAGGCCTCCTCCAGCAGGTCCGGCGGTATTGACAGCGAGTTGATGCCGAACGAGATGCAGGTGTCAACCGTCTGCTTTACCAGGCCGTACGATGCCTCGAGCATGTTCTTGCCGCGGAGATACTCAACGATGCCCGACACATACCGTTCGATCCATTTTGACGCACTCTTTTGAAACTGATCGACACTATCGGCATGATGCCGTATGGACGACAGATGCGATGCGAGAACATCCGAGAAGGTCCGCGGATCGAAGCTGCCGTCCGGTGCGAAGTACTGCCCGATCTCGGTATAGAATGATATTTTCTCTTTTCTTGCCTTTTCCATTGCTCTTCTCAATTGGACTGACCAGTCCGTCCAATAAACCGGTAATATCGGTAATGTCAAATAAAAATCAACCGGGATCTGGTTTACGCGGATACGAAAAGGAAAGACGTTTGGAAAATCGCCTTAACCCAGGGTATTGACTCAGGCCGTCCAACGGCAGGCCGTCCAACGGCAGGCCGTCCAACGGCAGGCCGTCCTGCGGATAAACGGCTGAAATGAGGAAGAGATCGATTGACATATCATACAAAGAGGTGTACGTTCTTCAACAGGAAGCAAAAACATGGCTGCAGGAATGCCTGTTTGCCGGCGTTCATGCTTTTGTCTTGGAACGTGACCGTATATCAGGATAAGTATGCCGTCCATGCGGGAGAAGCCGAAAATACCGGTTCGCTGCATTATTGTGATTTACAAATACCAGGTTCAGCAAAACCGTGTATGTTTTAACAGGATAAGCCATATGCGACATGCGCCGATCGGAGGGCACAACCTGACCCGCTGAAAAATAATTTACGTCTCAGGGAACTTATGCGCTCGATGTCATTATATAGAACAACACGCCTCCTCCTTTCCGCCGTGTTACTGGCGGCGGCGGTGTACCTTTCCTCCTGTACGCATTACAACGCGCGGGAGATTTCGACGCGCTTTTCCCGTGCTGTCGTGCTTATCTGCAACATGTACTACATACAGGCCGAAACCGAAGAGGGCGTCACCTTCTACATCGGCCGGGACTATACCGGAACCGACGTCCGTCATTCCAGGGACAGGCAGCGCCTTGTACCCTTTTTGACATTCGGGACGGGTTTTTTCATCGGCAAGAACGGACTCATCGCGACAAACCGCCACATCGCTTACCCGTGGGAATCGAAAATCAGGGAGATAAACGACCTGAACGATGACAACGGGGTCCTGAAAAACCTGACCTATGAGCCCGTTTTCACGGGAATCATTCCAAACGGCTCGCTCATTGACATCAGCACCTCCGACAACCTCGTTTCCGTCGTCAACAAGGTGGCCCAGTCCTTCTACCAGTGCGACATCATCAAGCACCACAGCGACCCCGATGTGGATCTTGCGCTTATACAGATGCAGGCTCGCACGCTGCCTCCCCATACCGGATTCATCCGCGAGTCCAGCCTGGTCAAACACACCCACGACTTCAAGAAGGGGTCGGATATCTACATGATCGGATTTCCGGGGGGATTAAGCTTTGCCACGACACGGAAAACCCTGTACCGGGAGATCGAAAACACCCTTTCAAGCGGGATCATCAGCAAGATATCGGACAAGTACAACATACAGTACACACTCTCAACCGGCAGCGGCTCCAGCGGTTCTCCCGTTTTCAACCAGCACGGCAAGGTGATCGCCGTAAACTATGCGGTCTCCGACCTGCAGGGCGCACTGATCAACTACGGGATCAAGTCCGGCTACATACACGACATGCTCGAGGAGATGACAGAGTTTTCTTTGCGCAGTGTCCTGGGGGTACTGCTCGTACGGCTCTTGCTGCTCTTCATTCCGCTTGCCGCATACAATGTCTACCGCATCGTACGAGACGACATCATCGACCTGGAATTTACCATATACGGCATCGTCAAGCTCGTGGTGTATGTGACCGTCTCGGCTGTGATCATCATCATGAACAGGATGGTATAGGGGAAGGACCGAGACTCACGCCCGATTGGCGCATCCCTTTCACTGTCACGGCATCTCCTGTTCCAGCTCACGGATGTGCGGCCGTTTATCGGGGCTCTCTGCCGTGAAAAGCGCGGTCTTCCGTCCTGTTTAGCAATATAGCTTGGCGTTCAACAAAGAAAGCCGCCCAAAAGGCGGCTTTCTTTATTTTAAAATCGGTGTGAATTATTCAGAGTAGGTATATGTAGTGGTTTCCTTGCTGCCATCGGCATCTTTACGAACCACTTCTGCAAGACGTCCTGCGGAATACATTACATCAGTAGTATGTTCCAGAGTCCAGTTGTCAGTTTCTGCATTTCCATAACTGAATACTACGTCATCAATGAGACCAGCGCTCCAGGTTATCTCGTATTTTTCATCGGTAGTTTCGCTGTCTTTATCGTCCTTGATGATTTCAGTTACATCGTTATCGGTGTATGCAAGTGTGTATTCAACGAGAATATTGTTTCCGCCGTCAAGGACCTCAATTTCTGTTACATCACCGCCCTCTTTCTTGTAGACCACTCGTTTTGTTACTTCACCTGCGTTGTTTTTGGTTACTTTTTCACTCGGCAGGATGCTGTCAAACGTGTATGTCTTTTCAAGATATGCAGACGGATCGTCTGCGTAGGATTCTTCAAACGTGACAAGGTCCCAACCGTTAAATGTGTATGTATCGGTAGATGTAGTTTCTGTTGTCTCCCCACCAAATGTAGACGTACTTGTAGTCGTTTTTTCAGCAATCACGGCATTGCTGTTAAGCGTACCGCTGTACTCATATTCATACTCAATCAGACTACTTTCATATGAACCAGTACCGGTAAAATCCGTTCCGTCAACTTCATACGTTTCTTCATTCACTTTTTTCCACGTAGTTTCATCCGACGACTCTTCAATCTTGAAGCTTGTCATGAAACCGTCACTATTATACTCACTTGTTCCACGCTCGTATGTTGTACCGTCAGATGTTTTATACTCTTTATCCCAGCTCATAGAACTGATACCATTGTAGGGACTTTTTGAGTATTGAACCGTGTTATAGAGGCTGTTGCTGAAGTGGAAGTCATCATCAACATGAAATACTCCATATTGGCCATCTCTAAAGATGTCAAAGGCAACTGATCCTTCTGCTGCGGTATTTTCATCATCCTCGCATGCAGCAAAGAATGTTACCGCAACCAGCATCACAATAAGAAATGAAATTAATTTCTTCATTTTTTTCTCCTTAAAATTTTATAGCCTTTTAGAACATAAATGAGCTAAAAGTTACTACTTTTACTGTCCTCTTCCTTTTTCAAGAGAACAAAGAACTAATTAATAATATATTTCAGCATCGTCAACTATAATTAAAAGAATTGATTGTATTACAAGACGCATGTGTCACTGCGCAAGCATTAGCACTCCCCGGCCCTGTTTCATGTTAATGCTGTGCCAAACTCGCTTGATATATCGGAAAAATGTCGTATGGCATTATCGGCTTTCTTTCCCGTCAAAAGATAGGGCTGACAGTGCATGATCTGGTTTAACCCTTCTATCGGAAATATCTCGACCGACTGCAGGGTCGTTCCCCTGTAAGTGCAGCGAACCAGCATGTTGGGGCGGCAGTTGGGGTTGTAATAGCCACCAATGACATTACCGAGCGAATAAAATACCGGCTTGCCCCTGTACACTTCAACCGACTGCGGTATATGCGGATGATGGCCGATTATTTCATCGGCTCCGGCATCGATTATCATGCAAGCCGTCTGTATCTGGTCCGGCCGTGGGCGTTCGGTGTACTCGATACCCCAGTGAAGGTTCACAAAGACCAGGGTGTTGCGCTTTTTGTGTTTTTTTACATCAGCAATGATGCTTTTGCGCACGATTTCTGCAATGCCGGGTTTGCTCCCTGATGCATAGAAATCCTGCGGCGGGCGCTCACAGTATGAGAGAAAGACCATCCTGACGCCCCTTTCGATCACCGCCGGTGTCCGGGCCTCCGCCTCGCTCATACCTGCACCTGTATGGCGTATATTGTGCTTCCCGAGAAACGCGATTGTATCGTTCATGCCGGTGGTTCCGAAATCCAGCATGTGGTTGTTGCCTAATGTCACCACATCGAGTTTCAGTTCCGGTATATATGCGGCGTTGTCCGGATGCAGGCGGAATCGGTGTTTCTTGTTTCTGTATTCCGTGCCACGGTCCGTGACTGACGTTTCGAGGTTAGCACAGACCACATCGTGCTGTGCCATGAATGATTCGATTTCTGCAAAGGGATAGCGGACACCATGCTCCCTGATATAGCATTCGGCATGATTAACCACCATCATATCACCCATAAAAAGGACAGTAGTGTCTTCTTTCTGCGGCGTCAGAGACGAGCACGCGGCAATCAGAACCCAAAAGTACAGTATGCAATATTTTTTCACGATGTCGTAACTACTTCAATGGAGAGGAGCGTATCCGACAATCTTCCTGTGTCAAGCATTGCACCTTCCCTGCAGAACAGGTACTGATACATCTACAGTTTTCAATGTCTTGCCGTGCTGCTAATACCAATTCAAACACAGCCATGTATAGTACGGTGCAGACCTCATCAGATTCATGCGATGTACCGATAGTACATATATAGAAGAATCTTCATACATCAGCACAGACACGCGGAGGAACCTATGCGACGGCATATTATATACAGTCTTTCCTTACTGATTATTTCCTGTACCATGCTTACTGCAGCCGGCGAACAGTTCTCATGGTGGCTCAAGCGCATCGAGAACCTCCGGCACGAAAAGCAGCTTCTTTCTTCGCGGGACGGGTATACCCTGCTCGCCCCCGTCCTTGACGAGGATATCCGCCGCACGAGCGAGCTTGTATCATACATCCAGGATGTGGTTTCCGGGCGGACCCGACACCGCGCCCACACCGGCGAGGATTACCTCGCGCAAACGGTGGACGCCTCCCTTGCCGGAGCCTTCGCTCTTGAGTATACGCGCCATATAACCGGGCAGCTTTCAGGAAAGCCGCTTCTTGAAAAGAGCGGAGCCTACCGCACAAAAGCGGAGGATGAGATCGTACGTACACACTTTCAGGATGCAGATAGCGATACCGTACGGAAGATACGATCCGGTCTGGTAAACACGGGCACCGCGTCGGCATTTAATCACGAGCTGCTGCTGCAGACACTGCTTGACGGCGAGAAACCGCTGCGGGAGGATTTTATGAACCGATACGGCGCTGTTCTCCTCGAAAAGCACCGGGATTCATCCGTCAGCGTTACACGGATCCAGCAGGACGCCATCACGCTTGCCCGCGACGAGTCCCGGACATGGTCAGACGCTTTCACCATAGATCCGTCGTTAACACAAAGCGCCGCCGTATGGAAAGACATACTGTATTTGCTGGATAAACGGTGTGCCGGCATTTCCGCCGTGCGCGACCTGCTGCAGTCGGCCGGGAGCGAGGCGTCCCTGCAGCGTGCGCTTTATTTTTATACCTATCCCGCCCGTCTCGAGGAGGAACTCTTTCCGTCATCAGGTACGTCGCCGTCGCCATACATATCACACATAAAGGGATCGCTCGCGCAGGCGCGGCGGACGTCGTTCCGGCAGATAGACAGTCCCAAGCCTGACACGACTCTGAAGACGGTCCTTGCAGAATTTAACGCGGCCGCAGAATCAGCACAACAACGGTATGATCTTTCCCAAGAGGAAAGCCGTACCGTACACTCCCTCAGTACCCTTTCGCAAGCGTACATCACCCTTATACATTCGCTCAGCCAATACGACAGGGCAGCCGCCGAGCGGAACATCAGCTACCGTATGGAGCGGTTCGCTCAGTACGCGGACAGGCTTGAAAAACTGTACCTGCAGACCTACCGTCTCTCGCACAGGGTTTTAACAGAGGCCGATACCGGCATCGCCGCGCTGACAAACACGCTCGCTGACGAGCTCACGTACCTCGGATACAACGCGACGATACTTCCCGAATACCGGCAGGCGCTTGAAGCGCAGCGCATCCGTTCCCTTATGCAGCTTCGGTCCGACACGCACAGCAGGATATCCAACAGCGCCCGATCAATAAGGGACGCATATGCCGCATACAAATCGGAGGCGGCCAACTTTGAACGGCAGCTCGCCGTAAAACGCAAAGAAGCCGCCGGGGAAATCGCCGGCACCGAGCTTTCCGTTCTTCATGACACGGTCCTGTCCTATTTTGAAGCATATTCG
>CAZAHA010000084.1:0-10822 GCA_964484915.1 uncultured Leptospirales bacterium | reverse complement strand
ACGGTAACCGTGAACGGCGCGAGCAGGACGATCATCAATATCAATTTGCGCGGAATGCTCGTCAGGTGGCGTCAGTCCGGGCTTTCATACGGTGACGAGGTCAGCTGTACGCTCTCGGTCTCCGGCGAACGGTTTCATATTAACGCCGCGGTTGTCCGGACCGAGTCCGATTCCGTTGCGTTCGCCTTCAGAAACATGGACACGAAGATCCGCAGGGAGCTGTATAACGCCTTGAAGGACCTCGAAGAGGAGAAGGCTCAGGCCGCACAGGAATTTTGAATGATGAAGATGAAAGTGCCATCTATGCCGTACCGGACACTCGCATGGGCATGCGCAGTCCTCTTTGCCGGAGGAACCGTCCTCTCGTGTCTGGGGATGCTTGACACGGTATCAGGTGTCACGCTTGACCGCATCCGGGAGCGCGGCCGCCTCATCGCTGTAACATCCTACAATGAGAACAGCTATTTCATCTACCGGGGCGAGCCGATCGGATTTGAGTATGAACTTTTAACTTTGCTTGCAGATGAACTCGGCGTGGAGCTTGAGGTCCGCCTGACGGACGGCAGCGTACCGCTTATCGACGTGCTCAACAGCGAACAGGGCGATTTGATAGCCGCAAGCATCGCGGTGACAAAGAAGCGTCTGGCCGTTCACGACTTTACAGACCACATCATGACCAGCCGGCAGGTGCTGGTACAGCGCAGCGCAGACAGCGGCCTCAAGCCCGTCAGGGACGTTACGCGACTTATCGGAAAGACGATCACCGTTATCGAACGTTCCCACTACCATGAGCGGCTTATAAACCTGTCGGAGGAGATCGGCGGCGACATCCATATTCGGACGGTGCCGCCGGAGATAACAGAAGAGGAGCTGATACGTCAGGTCTCCGATGGAACGATTGAGTATACGATAGCCGACGAGAGCATCGCGATGATCCACCGGCTCTACTATTCCGGCATAGACATAGAAACACCTGTCAGTTTCCCGCAGCGTATAGCCTGGGTCGTCAGGCGCCGCTCGCCGGAGCTTGTGGAGTTTGTTAACTGGTGGATCGCGAAGGCAAGGGAAGACGGGACCATTGACAGGCTCTACCGCAAGTATTACATGCTCGACCGTGTGCTCGAGGAGAAGATATCCTTCTCCCAGGATCCCAAGCGGCGCGACACGATATCGCAGTATGACGGCATTATCAGACAGTATTCCGACCTCATCCAATGGGACTGGCGGCTGATCGCATCCATCATCTACCAGGAGTCGCGCTTTAATCCGTCAGCCAGGTCGTGGGCCGGTGCAGTCGGCCTCATGCAGCTTATGCCGGAGACCGCGCGGTTTCTCCTGGTAAAAAACCGGGAGGACCCCGAGGAGAGCATCCGCGGCGGGATACTCCATCTGAGAAGCCTTATAAATCTGTGGACAGCCGAGGTCGGCAACGGTCCTGAGTTGCCGAAATTTGTTCTTGCTTCATATAACGCCGGTTCGGGGCACGTAGAGGACGCGCGGCGCCTTGCACTGAAATACGGACACGATCCCAGCGTCTGGTACGACAGTGTCGAGGATTACATGCTTAAGCTTTCCAGTCCAAATTATTACAACGACCCGCTTGTGAAGTACGGCTACTGCCGGGGCAGCGAGTCATATAACTATGTACGGGAGATTCTCGGTCGCTATGCGGTATACAGGGAGCATGTTCCCCTCAATCCCGAGGGTCCGTCCGTCGACGGGGAGACAAGACAGTGAACAGCATCAAACGATTCAGCGTCCGTGAGACCCTGTATGAGTCCGAACGGACGCTCGTCTACCGTGCGTGGGACACAGAGAAGGAGCGGCCGGTCGTGGTCAAGGTCTTCCGGCTTGGCGCCCATTCGCTCGATGAGATAAAGCGCTTTGAACACGAGTATGAGGCAGCATCGAGGTTTGAGCTTCATACGGTGGTAAAGCCGTATGAAATAGTGGAAACCAACAGTCAGCTGGCCATCGTCTATGAGGACTTTGGCGGCATCACGCTGAGAGAATACTGCAAGGGGGCGCCACTTCCGGTGAGCGATTTTCTCGATCTTGCCGCACGGATCGTCACGGCCCTTGCGGACGTGCACCTGTACCGTATCATCCATCGTGACATTAACCCGTCGAACATACTGGTCAACCGTGAGAGCCGCCAGGTAAAGATTACCGACTTCGGGATCGCCATGCCGTTTCAGGTACAGCACTACCATTCGGTGCTGACAAATCCCGGCGCAGGGTCCCTGGCGTACATGGCGCCTGAACAGGCGGGAAGGATGAATCGTCCGGTTGACTACCGGAGCGACTACTATTCACTCGGCATCACCTTCTACGAGATGCTGACCGGACGCGTGCCGTTTCATGCAACGGATACGGCGGAACTCCTCCACTGTCACATCGCCCGCGAGCCGCAGCCGTTATATGAAGTAAATTCCGGCGTACCGATGCCGCTCTCGGAGATCGTGCTGAAGCTGATCGAGAAGATGCCTGAACGGCGCTATCAGAGTACGCAGGGGATACTGCACGACCTTGCCGAGTGCAGACGGCTGTACGACGAAAGCGGATTTATCCGTGACTTCGGAATCGCCGCGCGCGACTTTACCCATACGTTCTCCATTTCCAACAGCCTCATCGGCCGCGAACGGGAGATGGACGTGCTGAAAAATTCGTTTGACTGGGTCAGAAACGGCCATACAGAGATGATCGTGGTGACGGGTGCCTCGGGTGTCGGCAAGTCTACCCTGATACGTGAGCTTGACCGGTATACGGCGAAGTATTCGGCGTACTTCATCAACGGCAGCTGCGACCGTTTCCACAAAAATACGCCGTACTACTGCATACGTGCCGCGCTTGCCGACCTGGTACGGCAGATCATGGCAGAGAACCAAAGCGCGGTGGAAGAGTGGAAACGGCGACTCATGGCAGCGCTTGGTGAGAACATCCCGCTTCTTGCCGAGTTTGCGCCGGAGTTTACCGCAATCATCGGCAAACAGGACCATCTTGACCTTACCGACGTGGAGCGGGAGATACACTACCGCATCATGCTGCAGCGGCTCTTCTCGGTCATTGCGGTAGAAAAGCACCCGCTTGTGATGACCCTCGAGAACATTCACTGGATAGACATGGCCGCGCAGAGCTTCATTCACCTGATGATGCTCTCGCGCGAACACCGGTATATCATGATTGTCGGAAGCACCCGTACGAAGGACCTCGGCGAGACGCACCCCCTGCGTCTGATGATCGACGACATAAACCGTTCCGGCCGGCGGATCGTCCAGCAGATAGACCTTAAGGAGCTCTCGCGGGATGAGGTAAACCAAGTGGTGGCAGAAACACTGCGGAGCGATCCCCAGCGCACGAGGGAGCTGGCAGACGAGGTCTTCTCCAAGACACGCGGCAATCCCTTCTTCATACGCGAACTTTTGATGTCGTTATACGATGACGGCGTCTTTCAGTTTGACCACGCGCAGGGCAGCTGGAACTGGAACCATCTCCGGGTTCGCGAGAAGCACTTCTCGAAGAACATAATCGACCACATGGCCGAGAAGATAGGCAAGATGGACCGCGATTTCCGCGAGCCGCTGATATTTGCCTCCTGCATCGGTATAACCTTCTCGCTTGAGGTACTGTCGGAAATATGCCGCAAGTCGCGGGAGTATCTTCTTGCCGCCATGGAGTATGCCATGAAGGAGGGGCTCATCGTCCATGACGGAGTAAACTACCGCTTTACGCACGAACGCGTCCGGCATGCGGCCAACATATTCCTCTCCGAGGACCAGAAGCAGGTGATCCACCGCCAGATCGGCCTCTTTCTCCTGGACAAGAAACAGAACGAACTGGACCAGAACTACTTTGATATCGTTAACCACATGAACTATGCGATACCGCTTGTCACCGATACCGAGGAGAAGACGCTGCTTGCCCAGCTGAACAGCGAGGCGGGCAAACGCGCAAAGGAAGCGGCAGCCTATACTAATTCGTACAGATACTATCAGACGGGAGTGAAGCTCCTCGGCCAGGAGGCGTGGAAGTATCACTACGACCTTATGTACGGACTCCATCGCGGCGCGGTGCAGGCGGCTCTCCTCTCCGGCGAGTCGGCCCTTATCGATACCTATGTCGACAGCGTGATGTCAAACTCGGAAAACGTTGAGCATAAGGCCGACATGATAGACATGAAAATCCATGCCTATATATCGCAGGGGCGCCTTGAGGACGCGGTATCGAACGCGCTGATGGTGCTGTCGATCCTGGATGTGCAGATTCTGCGAAAAAGGGGCATGCAGCGCGCGGGTGGCGTCTGGACCGCGTTCAGGAAGCGGCTGCCGAAACGTCTGGGGAGGTTGTCAGAATGTACCATGATGGAAGAGGGACTGAACCGTACGAAGAGCAAGATACTGGCGGGAACCTCATGCGCCGCGTTCCGGGCCCGTCCGGAACTGTATCCCCAGTTTGTGCTGAAGCACCTCGAACTTGTGCTGGCGAACGGCAACTCGGTGCATGCGCCGCAGGCGTTCGCGGAATACGGTATGGTGCTGTACCAGCACGGCAACACGGACGACGGCATACAGCTTGCCAGGACGGCGCTTCGGATGTGCCTTCGGGAGCGGTACTCGTTTATCGAGTCTCGCATCAAGGCGATCGTCTACGGATTTATCGTTCCGTGGACGGAAGGAAGCGCGTTTCCGGATATTCCGCTTGTAGAAGTATACCGCTACTGCGTGGAGCAGGAGGACTTTGAGTACGCGGCGATGACCGCGTTTGTCCACTGTACCGAGCTTCTCTTCAAGGGAACGTCCCTCTCACGGGCGCTCCGCAGGACGGGAGAATTTTCCGAAATGGTGCGCGAACTCAACCAGCGGTCGTTTCTTCCGTACTTTTCCATACTGAAGCAGGCCGCACTGATTAGTATTGAGGCAACCGAACATCCCAAAAAATTCACGGGCGAGGCGTTTAACGAGGATGAGTTTCTGGAGACGGAAACCACCGTCGCCCAGCGCGCGTTTCTGTCGTTCATAAAGGGGATCATGTCGCTTATGTACGGCCGGCCGGAGGAGGCGAGGTACTCGTTTCTGGACGCAAAACCGCTTCGCGAAGAGTACGGCTTTAACGTACTCTTCCACCGGTATGATTTCTACTATGCTCTTTCGGTAAGTGCGTCCTGCGGTTCATTCGGGCAGAACGACCGGCGCCAGGCTCAGAAGGAACTCTCGTCGATCTGCAGGAAACTGAAGAAGCGGGCGGCATCGTCCGAAATCTACCGCTACAGATACCACTTCATACAGGCAGAATACTGCCGCATAACGAACCGGTACGGTCAGGCCGCCTTTCATCTTGAAAATGCCCTTACGATTATTGCCGACATGGACCGTGCCATGGACTACGCGCTGATAAATGTGTATGCCGGACGGTTCTACCTCGAGACGAGGAAGCAGTCAATCGTACGGACATTCATGCAGGAGGCGTACGACACGTTTCTGCGCTGGGGCGCATCGGGACCGGCGAAGGCGCTCAGGAAGGAAAATCCTGAGTTTATCCAGTACGTTGACTATGCCGGGCGGGATGTCTTTCACAAGACCGTGCACCGAACGAACAGTACGAACAACAAGGATCTCGACTTTACCGCAATCATCACGGCCTCACGAGTCCTTTCTGGCGAGATCAACTACAACCAGCTCATACAGAAACTGATGAAGATCATCATGGAGCACTCCGGCGCGGTGCGCGGCTGTCTTGTGGTGCAGAAGGACGGGGCGCTGACGCTGGAGGCCGAGTCCGTCTTCCATGACGAGATAGAGACACGCGTCGAGTCCAGGTGTATTAACGAAAAGAGCGGCACCCTGCTGCCGATAAACGTAATCAACTACGTCTCGCGTGTTCATGAGACCGTCGTGATAGACGACACCACCGCAGAGAGCATGTTTTCCGGCGACGACTACTTTACTGCCGGGGGGAACCGTTCGGTGCTGTGCGTACCCATCATGCATCATGACGCGCTGATCGGTCTTTTGTATCTGGAGATCACGCTGCTTACGGGAATATTCTCGACTGACAGGGTGAAGCTTCTGGAGTTGATCTGTTCGCAGGCGGCGATATCAATCCAGAACTCGCGGCTGTACAACCGGCTGGAAGAGTACTCCAAAACACTGGAGGAGAAGGTGCGCCAGCGTACCCGCGAGCTGGAGAAGGTTAACGAGAACCTCATGGACATAAACAGCCTTCTCCGCGAGGCGCGCATCGAGGCCGAGCGCGACATGAAAATGGCAGCCAACGTGCAGCTTTCGTTTATGCCTAACACGTACAGCGACGATACGCACTGGGACCTTGCGTTCAGTTACCGGCCGATGACGGGCGTTTCCGGAGATTTTTATGATTTTTACGAAAAGGACGGAAAACTGATCGGCGCCGGCCTCTTTGATGTCTCAGGACACGGCATATCATCCGGACTCATCACTGTTATCGCCCGTTCCATCATACACCGTCACTTTCTGGAGATGGAGGGGGATCCGCTGAACACGGTCCTTGAGTATATAAACGATTCGCTCATACACGAGATTGGTCATACAAACAACTACATAACCGGGGTGCTCCTCCGCTTCCGCGGCGACCATGTGGAGTATGTAAACGCCGCGCACCCATCGATCATAAAATACAGCAGACGCGAGAAGCGCGCGTATGAGGTAACACAGGAGGACGATTCCTGGCGCGGCAGCTTTTTGGGCATGGGTATCATGCGGTCAAGCTTCGGCATGATGACGGTTCCCATGGAGCCGGGCGATTCGCTGGTCCTTTTTTCAGACTGCCTGAACGAAGGTGCAAATGCGGCCCGCGAGACGTTTGGATACGAGGGGATCATCCGATCGGTGGAGGAGTCTGGTGCGCATAACGCGTCGGACATACAAGGCGCGATCTCGCAGCTGTACTATGCCCATGTCGGCCGGCAGAACCTTGATGACGACTACACCGTTATGGTGATTCGGAGAAAATAGACTGTATTTCGTTCAAGGCGGAAGACACGCACAACCAGGAAAAAACCGGTGCATATCGCATGATGGCTCTTCCTGGACGGGGAGTCATGATGCGGACGCATTATCGGCAGGATTTCCTCCTGTCATTTTCCAAACAGTTTTACCGGAACAGACATATAAAGATACGGCTGGGAAACAATGTCACGGAAAACAATCGTATCCTGCGGGACATGCGCCCTTGTACTTGTTTTGATTAGTGTCTCCTGCAGTTCGTACCGGAACATCCGTCATGAGTATATCCCATTCTCGCGCCACCCGGTCCAGGGACTTGACGTGTCCCACCATCAAGGCGAAATAGACTGGGAAAGGGTCGCTCACACCAAATTTACATTTGTATATATGAAGGCGACCGAAGGCGGAGATCATGTGGACACCCGCTTCCACTACAATTTTGAAGAGGCACGGAAAAACGGATTAATCGCGGGCGCGTATCATTTTTTTTTTCGTTTTCATCAGGCGGCACGGAGCAGGCCAGAAATTTTATTGCCGCCGTGCCGGCTCTGCCGCGCATGCTGCCGCCGGTCATCGACCTTGAATACATGGGCCAAAGCAAGCGGGAAGAGTCGACGGAGGCGCTGCACAGGGAACTTGCCGTTTTTATCAGTGAAATTGAAGAGCACTATAACGTCAGGCCGATACTCTACTCCAACCATGCGTTTTACAACAGGTATCTGAGCGGACATTTTTCCGGGTACCGGCTGTGGATTGCGGACTATTTCAAACGGCCGCGCATTTCTGACAACCGGCCATGGCTCTTCTGGCAGTATACCGACAGGGGCAGGGTGCCCGGAATCAGCGGGTATGTGGACTTTAATGTGTTTAACGGAACAGAAGATGATCTTGAGGCGATACTGACGGAAGGGCAGCGGTAACATCCAAAATCCGCTGCTGTACGGTTTATAACCTGTGCGGCGAAAGCCGCACAGATGCATGAAGCAGAAAAACCCGGCTGAAACATAAATGCCGTTTCGGCTGGCGGCTCCCGATCCTACGCGATCTTCATGTCGGTAAACCCGACAAGCCGTTCAACATCGGCAACCTGTTCGGCACTCAGCGGTCCAAACTCCATCGCGCGCGCGTTTTCCTCGGCCTGCTGACGGTTCTTGATTCCCGGTATGGGGATCAGTGCGCCGCTTTTGCCCCAGAGCCATGCGATTGCTCCCTGTACAACAGTACGCCCGTTCGACACAAGTATGTCCCTGACGGCGTCCAGACGCTTCAGGTATTCCGGGTTTGCCTTGCCGTCCCTGAACCAGACGATCCATTCGGTGCGGGCGTTCCGCGGGTCGCTGCCCCCGATTTTGCTGGAAGGATCGTACTTGCCGGAGAGCAGCCCCATCGCAAGAGGCGACCGTGCCAGTGCGGACAGACCCTTCTCCTCGCAGAATTTCAGCAGATTGCGGTTGCCCTCAAAAATGTTGAACATGATCTGCGTCGAATAGCAGTGGCTTCCCCTGGCGAACGACCTGATCGCGTCAAGCCGGTCCGTGCTCCAGGCGTAGGCGCGTATCTTGCCTTCATCGGCGAGTTTCTCGAGTGTCTCGAGTATATCGCCGCTCTTCTTTTGAGGGTAGTCCCACAGATGAAACTGGTAAAGGTCAATGTAATCCGTGCCCAGCCGGCGGAGGCTCGCTTCCAGTGCACTTCTTATATACCTTTCATCGACCGATTCCGGCATGTGCAGAAGGCCCGTTGTACCGGTCGTCTCGTCGAATATGTGTCCAAACTTTGTTGCGATCACAACACGGTCCCTCTTTCCCCGCAATGCTTCACCAAGCACCTTTTCGCTCTTGCCGGCGCCGTATGTGTCGGCCGTGTCGAAGAAGGTAATGCCGTGGTCCAGCGCTGCGTGTACTGCGGCGATCGACTCCTCGCGCGTGATGCCGTTCCACGACTGCGCTTCCATTCCCGCATCCTGCCAGATGCCGCCGATGGCCCAGCACCCCATGCCGAGCGCGCTTACCCTGATTTGCGATGTTCCCAGTGTCCTTTCCATTATGTGTCTCCTTTTTGTTTACAGTCTGCCGGGTCCCGTTTGGTGCAGCGCACCGGACGATTCATTGGGCACCCGGCCATGTCAAAGAGTATAGGGTACGGTGAAGAAATGTACAGAACCACTTGCATCAAATGGGAAAGGGCCACTTGGGTTGCGGTGTTGTGCGTCCAAACGCTGTCTCGGTTGCGGCAGGAAAGCAGCGTGCAGTCGGCTCTTTCCAGAACACGGCGGTACGCCCGGAGCTCTCCCCCGGAGCTCTCCCCCGGAGCTCTCCCTCGGAGTCTTTTTCGGAAGTCCGGAAGCGATGCCGCCGCCGATGACGGTGGATCGGTATTATCCTTTTAACCGTGCATAACAGGGCGAATCTCGTTGTTGTTCAGCTTCCCGCCATCGCCGGGCGGGGGAGAGTCTGGTCCGATTAATGGTGCCTTATTTTGTATGTGATGATATCCGTGCCGGTACGCGGTACAGCACATTGTGCCGGAGCCCGTATGCAGGCACATCCGTCAGCCGCAGAGTACGACTGCCGCTGAAATGACATCGGACCGGTTTGTACTTTGCAGAAGCTGATAGCGGACGATAACGAGACATAATTACACGGACTTTGCGATATTTACCTGTACATTACATCGTATATGTTGAATAGCTAAATAAAAGTATATTGATGTTGACAAAGGCCTTGTGTTATGCATAAATTGTGTATTCTGTTTTCAACCAAGCGGCCACTTGCGGTTATGCACGGGGAGGTTCTGTGGAGTATTATGCGCATACAAAAGAAGGAGAACCGAAAGAGAAGTGAAGGATTACTACAAATTATGGGGAAAAACAGACAATAAAGGCAACTGGCATCCGTTGGTGTGTCATATGCTGGATGTAGCTGCTGTTGCAAAAGTTTGGTTGGAAAATGATAGAGTACTTTTGTCAATTTTCAAAGAAAATATGGGTATAGTTGATACACAAGATGACGAAGTAATACAATTGTTATCTTTTACAACAGCTTTGCATGATATTGGCAAGGCAACCATTTGTTTTCAGAATAAAATACCGGAATTTGCAAAGCAAGCCGGCGTGTATGATGAAAAAAGAGAAAAGACGCTCTTTGATCACGGACTATATGCTTTATACTGGCTGTCACAATATGAAACTGCGCGTAAACGGAGAAATAAAGCCCCTGATAGACTGGAAGATTTTTATAAAACAACAGGAGATTTTTCAAATACTCTGCATAAGTTGGAATTAAGTAATATTTCTGACGTGTTTATTACGATATGGAAAGCTGCGTGTTGGCATCATGGTACAATATATAGCTCTACGAGAGTTAATTCTGGTATACAAGAAGAAAGTACCCGCTCGGAAGTATATAAAACTGTTAATAAACTGAGAAATGATCTACTTGTTGTACTCTGTGATTTTTTTAAAATTAATGAATTACATATTTCCCTAAATAAAAAGCCAGAACCGGCTTTGACCAGATTATTTGCAGGCTTTGTTTCGGTTTGCGACTGGATTGGCTCAAGCGATGAAATATTTCGAAGTGAATACAGTTTAGATCTTGAAGAACATTTTTCTATCAGTTGTGAAAGGGGACTGTCGGCATTAAAAAAATACGGAATATTAAATACACAGAAAAAGGAAAAAGATAATTCCTTTTTATCTCTCTTTGGGTTTTCACCCAGAGGAGTTCAAACCAAAATGGAACAGATACTTACAGATGAACCGGCATCATTTTATATTATTGAAGCACCGACTGGTGAAGGCAAATCAGAGGTGGCATTCTACACTCATTATATGACCCAAA
>CAZAHA010000083.1:0-10845 GCA_964484915.1 uncultured Leptospirales bacterium | reverse complement strand
CTGCTTGTCCGGCTTGATGTACCATGGTACATCTGGATGGGGAAGATCGCCCTCATGCTGTTACTGATTAACATCGTTCTGAGTATCTTTCAGCAGCGGATCGGCATGTCGTTCGAGAACTGGCGCCTGTCACACGATATCATTTCTCCACTGATTATCGCGTTCGTATTCGCCCACAGCATCGTCGCCGGATTCGACCTTGCCAACCCGGTCCTCCAGAGTATGTGGATACTCATCTTTTCCGCAGCAGTCGTCCTCTTTGTCTATCACCGCCTGGTACGCCCGGCGCTCCTGGCGAGGAATCCGTACCATGTTAAGGAGGTCGTACAGGAAGCTGACGGAGTATGGACGGTACAGATGGTCCCTCCCGGCGGCAAGCCGCATTTCGATTTCACACCCGGCCAGTTTCAGTTTATCACCTTCAAACGCGGCCGGGACTTTCCCGAAGAGGAGCATCACTGGACGATCTCATCAAGTCCCCAGGATGAATACGTGGCTTCAACCATCAAGTCGCTTGGCGATTTCTCATCCACAATCGGCCAAACGGAACCCGGCGACGAGGCAGTCATCCACGCTCCCTTCGGACGCTTTTCGTATCTGTATCATCAGAAAGAGACGGAGCTTGTCTTTATAGCGGGAGGTATCGGCATCACACCGTTCATATCGATGCTCAGACACATGCAGAATACCGGCACAGAGATTCCGGTTGTTCTATTGTACGGCAATCCAACCGAAGAAGCAATCGTGTTCCGTGACGAGCTCAAATCGATCGAATCGACAGGACTAAAAAAACTGCGCGTCGTACACGTCATAGAAAAGCCTGGTGAATCCTGGACCGGGGAACGGGGCTTTATCGACGAAAACATCATACGAAAATACACCGGCGAAGTATCGGACACGAAGGGATACTACGTCGTCGGTCCGGCCGCGATGAGCGAAAACGTTATACGCTCCCTTCGTTCGATCGGGGTAAAAGACAGACAAATCCATCAGGAGATCTTTTCATTCTTATAGGAGTCAGTATGCGGCAGAAGAGTCTCACATACGGTTCGATTGTAATGTTCGTCATCATCCTGGTGCTCGCCGTCCTTTTGTCTATGCTGCGTTCGCAGTCAGGCGGCACGGCAACAGGGGCAGCGGCGGATCGACCGGGCTGTCACACCGTATAACAGCATCCAACAGCGCAGCTGTTTCCGGTATGGCTGTACGGTATACCACGCAGATCCTGTCAGCCGTCGGTATTAACAGCTCGTCACGGTTAAGAAGAAAATGACTGCTGCGCGGACCTTTTCTGCACCAACGATGACCCCGTTGGCAATAAAGGAATCGTTGCGCGAAAGTCCGGTTATCGTATACGTCATCTCCTTTTCGTGACGCTTTTCTATCGAAACGATCCGTTTCACTGAACCGTCCGCCTCACGGACCTCGGTGCCGGGTTCCAGTGTGGCGGATATTCTTTGCGTATACTGTGCGGCGGTAACTGTATTATACACCGCCCATCCATCCGGTGTACAGTACTTCCTTCTCATGAAGATACCGTACGTGCTCCTCTTCCGTCTACTGTTATCTGGATATGTCCCGTATGAGTGCAAGAAATCCAATGAGGTTATCTTCGGCGTCGCGGACCGCAGTCCCGACCGTTTCACTGCGGAACACGGTTCCATCCTTTCTGCGGTATTCAATTTCATAGGGTTCATACATGTCGCGGGCCGTTTCATTATACCGCTGCAGCCCCTGTTCCTGGTAGTCACGCTCATGTGCGTAGAAGATGCGTGTTTTCTTGCCCAGCACCTCTTCCGGAGTATACCCGAATATCCTGATAAACGCCGGATTAACGCAGATTATCAGGCGGTCAGGGTCGGCATAGACAAGGGCCTCGGGAAGGGCGTCAAACACCTGCTCCAGTTCACGTTCACGGGTTTTCAGTTCGTTGTAACTCCTGCGAAGAGCGCTGATGTCGCGGCAAAGCCCCATGATCATTGTCTCATCGTTAAGGAGAATCTTTGTAATAACAACATCGGCCGGAAATATCTCGCCGTTCTTGCGCATCTGCCTGGCCTCAAAGTACCGCGGCACGGAATATTCCATCTCTGCATAAAAAGCTCCCCGGTTATCCCGGTCCGTATAGTCCGGGTCCAGATCGCACACATTCATGCGCAGCAGTTCTTCACGGGAATATCCGTACTGGTTAACCGATGTTCTGTTAACGGCACAGATGTTTCCGTCAAGATCATGCAAAAGCAGCGCGTCCGCCGCCTGTTCAACCAGGATCCTGAACTTGTATTCACTTTCCAGAAGGGCGTTCTCGTATTTCTTTCGTTCCGTAATGTCGATCCAGTTGAGAACCACATGCGTAATCTCCTGCCTGCTGTTTTTTATCGGAAACATGGTGACATCTATATAGACAGCCTTGCTGCCGTTCAAATCAAGGCCGGGAATGTCTTTTCCGTCCCAGTGGCAGGTGAAGCGGACACTCTCACCATTTTCATACACGTTCCGGACAAGCGGTATCAGCCCCTGCTTGTGAACAAGCGGGTCATCCAGTACATTATACCTGCCGACCAGCTGTTCATCCGTCAGGTTGAGGAAATTTTTCAGGGCGGGGTTCGCCCGGATCAGGGTGCCGTCCCTGTCCGAGATCCATATGGCAAACGGACTCTGGTCTATGATACGGTTCAAAAAGATTTCCTTTTCACGGAGTGTGTTTTCATGTTCAAGAATAATCCTGTAAAACTCCTCGAGCTCTTCGTTTGTCTGCATCAGCTCTTCGTTTGCCTGCTCCAGCTCCTCGTTTGCTGCAGCAAGGTTTTGCCGCTGTTCGTTTACTAGCTGCTTTTGCTCAAAAAGGCGAAACGCCATCTTGATCGAGGCATCGAGCACGATGATACCGGCATTCTTGACCACATAACCATAGGAGGTGATCTTCTCCGTCCTGTTAACGATCTCCGGTTCTGTATGGCTTGTGAGGAAGACGAGCGGAGTGTTTCGCCGCGAAAGTATGATCCCGGCCGCTTCCGTTCCGTCCATGCCGTCACCGAGGTCGATGTCCATCAATATGAGATCGCACTGCGGATGCGTTTCTATGTATGAAACAGCGTCCTCTCCGGTTGAAACTGTCGACACTGAGTAGCCGTGTGATACCAGTGCCTGTTTCTGGTATGCTGCGGTGACCGGTTCGTCCTCTACAAGCAGAATGTTTCTGTGCCGACTCATAACTAACTCCGTTATACGATGTAACAAGAAGCAGTGCCCGTAACTATAAGAGAAAGGCGGCCCTTTCAGGGAAACAAGGCAAGCGCTTTGAAGGATGCAATATTGAAAAAATTTCCGAGAAATGGGATATAATATCACTTGTTTTGTAATACAAATATACGGTCATATTGCAAAACGTAAAGCACTCTTTTGTTTTGGCGCAGCTGTTTCTTTGAATTTTCTGGTGCCGATTTGCCAAACATGAAGAAGAAGACGATTTACGGTTGCGCAGTATATATCTATCCGGTATCTGACAGATATGTACGAATATCAGAAAAGCGGGCGGTATTTCGCCCAGTGTGCTGACGACATACAGGAGATCGTAGCGGAAGAACTGGAAGAACTTGGAGCCAACGCAATCAAGCCGGGATACCGCGGCGTATACTTTACCGCAGACCGGGAAACGCTGTATGCCGTAAACTACCGCTCCCGCCTGGCTACACGGATACTTGCACCTGTCATCACCTTTGACTGCCACTCGGACGACTACCTCTACACCACTGCGCTTTCGGTCAACTGGAATGATTTTATTACCGAAAAGTCCACCTTCGCGGTCTTCGCGGCGGTCAGCCACAGCAGAATCAGACACTCAAAATACGCCGCGCTCAGGCTGAAAGACGCCATTGTCGACTACTTCCGCAAGAGTACCGGCCGCCGTCCGGACATAGACACCAAAAATCCGGACATATGGTTCAACCTGCATATAGAAAACAACCGCGCGCGGATAAGTGTCGATACATCTGGCGGGTCTCTTCACCGCCGCGGATACCGTACGGCGTCCGTCGAGGCGCCGATGGCAGAAACAGTCGCCGCGTCTGTCATCCGGTACAGCGGATGGAACGGTGAGACGCCCCTCTACGATCCCATGTGTGGATCGGGGACCATCCTGTGCGAGGCGTACCTGTCAGCGACCGGTACCCCGCCGGCAATTCTCCGGAAGGCATTCGGATTTATGAGACTTCCCGACTACGACGCATCCGTCTGGGAACGGGTCCGCACAGGTGTCAGCATACGGTCAGTACCGAAGGGCATGATTGCAGGTAGCGACGCGGACCATGCCGCGGCTGCGGCCGCCCGTCAGAACTGCTCGCTGATCGACAGGAACCATGCCATAGACATCCAGCGCCGGGACCTTTTTGACATACCAACACTGCACGGATACACCATCGTCACAAACCCGCCGTACGGCATCCGGCTCAGGGACAAAGGCTCGATTGAGGCGTTTTACAAACGGTTCGGAGATTTTTTGAAGCAGCGGTGCACCGGTTCGGTTGCCTATATCTACTTCGGCAACAGGAGCCACCTCAAGAGTATCGGCCTGCGTCCTGCGTTCAGGAAAGCGCTTAAAAACGGCGGCCTCGACGGGCGTCTTGCACGGTTTGACCTGTACTAACTTGGAGGAATCTATGTGTACAGTATTCTACCGGCAAGGTTCAGGTCATGACGCGTGAAGCCCTGCGCGAGTGAAGCCTTGTGGAAGCGGCTGTACAGCCGAATCAGATACCAGCATTGAGGACCGGCAGACGGAACGGTCCGTGCGTCAGCAGCTGTTTCCGGTGATATGCCTGTTCAGCTCACGGTCATAGTATTCCTTTTTGCGAATCCAGACAAAACCGTCAACCTTCGATATAACGGCAACATCCACCGGACCGCCGACCGTCTCCTGGTCTGATGAAATGTCCCGTTTGTACGAGGCCAAACCTACCAACAGCTCGGCCATCCTGGCAAGCTCATCTATCGGCGAGATATCGACCATGTTCAGGACAGGCGTCGTATAGTGTACGTGTCCCCAGTCCGAAAGATCCGAAAGAAAATCTTCCAGATCGGATGCAAGGATTTCCTGTATTGCCTCCTCGAGCGTCCCGTCGGATACACCGTATCTGTCTCTGATCACAGAAGCCGTTTTTTTAGCGGCCAGTCCGCAATACCCCCTTAGTTCAGCCTGTATATACCGGAGATACTCAGGATCGATCCCTTCCATAAACGAGAACACAGTCTCCGTCCGCGCAAACGGAATGATCACCGCGCTTCTGTTCACGGAGACCCGTGTCGATGTTTCATGCACGTATTTCAGCTTGCCCTCCAGAAGTCCCTCAACAGTATACGAACAGAGAGCGGGAAAGAGTTCGTCACTGCCGAATCCCGCAAAGACGATGCCGCTTGGCGGCATGACACTGTACTGACGGCAAAAGAGCATGAGACTGGCGTTGACCGCCCTCTTTTTCATCTTCCGTGAAACGGGAATCTCCTCAAAGAGTATGTCAAACGTGTCACCGGCGACGGAGCCGTATTTTTTCTGCAGTGTTTCAATATAGACATCTTCCGGTATCTCATGGACAAATCCCGGATTGGGCTCGGCATTCTCAACAGAGTCCGCGCATTCCCGTATGATACTCTCCGCTACTGTAGATAACTCCCTGTCCGGAAATCCCCGGTCCCCGTCTCCTGAGTCAACAGCCTTCCACACCTTGTCCCGTATTGACGCAAAAAAGCGGAACACCGTCTGGCTGAAGTAGTTTTCCTGCTGATCGTCAGAATAATATCGGGACTCAGCCTCAAGATACCGGAGAAAGTCATCGGCATACTCCCGTACGGTGGGAAATGAAACGCAGGTACTCCTGTCACAGTACAGTTTAATTATCTTTTCCCATCCGATTTCCATGAAATCCGCCTTGCCGTATACCATAATGCCGATCGGTTGGTGCGATGAAAGCATGAAGAGCTTGCGTGCGGACGGATAGATCCGCTTCGAGTCGTTGAAACTCGTCGAGACGGCACTGTCCGCCGCAAGGGCTGCATAATTCTTGTTCATGATGGCAATTTCTGCTGTCATTGGAAAATCCTGTCTTGAATGTTTGTATGAAACTACTCATGGTGACGGGACATTTCAAGCGGAACCGTCTGTAGACAGCGGATCTCTTCAGAAACAGATATGCATACAGTCAATGTATCATCAGCAGTGAAGAGACGGAAATGTTCCAACCGTTACCTGCATGCAGATACACTTGACATTTTTCCAAATCCGTATAATCGTCTCTATGATCCCATAAATGAGAGGACAGCCATGAGCAGAAATCTGTACGATAAGGTATGGGACACACATACCGTCGCAACGCTCCCCGACGGTTCCACACAGCTCTTTATTGCAACCCATATGATACACGAAGTAACCAGTCCGCAGGCCTTTGCCATGCTTGAGGAGATGAAGCTGTCTGTACGATACCCCAACCGGACATTCGCAACGGTTGACCACATTGTCCCGACCGATGAGTCGGAAGAACCCTACTCCGACCCGCTTGCACAGCAGATGATCGACGCACTGCGCGCGAACACGAACAAGCATAACATCACCTTCTTCGACCGGTCTACCGGCAAACAGGGTATCGTCCACATCGTCGGTCCCGAACAGGCAATAACACAGCCGGGAACCACCATCGCGTGCGGCGATTCCCACACAAGCACCCACGGTGCCTTCGGGGCGATCGCGTTCGGCATTGGAACGACACAGATACGGGACGTCCTGGCCACCCAGACACTCAAGATGAACAGGCTGAAGGTACGCCGCATCAATGTAAACGGTTCCCTCTCACCGGGCGTGACCGCCAAGGACGTTATCCTTCATATAATCAGGAAGCTCGGCGTACACGGAGGCACAGGTTACGCATATGAGTACGGCGGTGAGGTCTTCGACGCGTTTACCATGGAGGAACGGATGACTGTCTGCAACATGTCCATCGAAGGCGGCGCACGCTGCGGCTATGTTAATCCGGACGAGACGACATTTTCCTACCTGAAGGGACGTCCTTATGCGCCAAGCGGTACCGCATGGGACGAAGCGGTACAGCGGTGGAAAAACGTTGCCAGTGCTGCGGATGCGGAATACGACGATATGGTCGAATTCAACGCCTTCGACATACAGCCAACGATAACCTGGGGCATCAATCCCGGACAGGGTATCGCGATAAACGAACCGATACCGATGCTTGATTCTCTTGACGAAGGCCTCCGCGACACGGCAGCTGACGCACTCAAGCACATGGACTTTCATGAGGGGCAAATCCTGAACGGCCATCCTGTTGATATTGTCTTTATCGGATCGTGTACGAACGGCCGTATCAGCGACTTCAAGGCGGCAGCCGCTATTGTACAGGGAAAAAAGGTAGCACCGAACGTACGCGCACTCTGTGTACCGGGCTCGCAGCAGGTAGACGCCGAAGCAAGAGCGCTGGGCCTGGACAAGATATTCACCGAGGCGGGCTTTGAGTGGCGCGACGCCGGCTGCTCGATGTGCCTCGCGATGAACCCGGACAAGCTTGTTGGACGGCAGCTCTGCGCAAGCACAAGCAACCGAAACTTCAAGGGGCGCCAGGGAAGCCCTACAGGGCGGACAGTCCTGATGAACCCGCTTATGGCTGCAGCATCAGCCGTAACCGGAACGATCTTTGACGTACGCGAACTGATGCAGTAATCCCACTGGGAAGGAGAGAAGCGATGACTCTTGACAGGATAGTAACACGAAGCGGCCGTGCCGTACCGGTTCCCGGTGACGATATCGATACAGACAGGATTATTCCTGCACGGTTCATGAAGTGTGTCACCTTTGACGGACTGGGTGAGTTTCTCTTTTACGACAGCCGCAAAGACGAACACGGACATGACACGGACCATCCGCTCAACCTGGAACGGTACACCAACGCCCGGATAATCATAACGGGAGCCAATTTCGGTTGCGGAAGCTCGCGTGAGCACGCGCCGCAGGCGATCGCCAGGGCCGGATTTACCGCAATAATCGCCGAAGGGTTCGGCGAGATCTTCTTCGGCAACTGTGTACAGCTGGGTATGCCATGCGTCACCGTATCGCATGAGGACAGAAAGAAACTGACGAAATCTGTAGAGGAGGACCCGGCCCAGGAGATAATCATCAACCTGGAATCCAAATCGCTGACGTACAGCGGAGGCAGCGTCTCGTTTGACATACCCGAAGCCGCGGCGTACGCCCTCATGAACGGCAGCTGGGACCCGCTGCAGGATCTTATGGCAAACATTGACAAGGCCGACGCCGTGGCGGAGAAGCTGGGTTACGTATAGGGTTCAGTGAGCAATACCCGCCGGCCGTACGGTATCTGTTTGTAAATAAAGACAACAAGTCCAGTATCTCGAAAACAGATACCGTACAGAAACTCATTCTCAACAGCCGTGGCGACTTCAGAATCAAGCTGATGAACACTGCAGACAGTAACAAAAACATATGCCGGACTGTGTACAGCGAAGGTCCGGGTACAGTACTCTCCCATATACGGACGATACAGGGCGTACAGGCGATCGGTGAATCGGGATACATAGATGTCATGATTCCAGCAGAACGATCCTCATCAATCCCAATCGGTCGCTCATCGGCACCGATCTTTCTGTACATGACATAAATCATCAAGTCGATGTCCGACTGTCTGCAAACAAAACTCAGCGCTTCTGCCAGTGACCGATCGGCTTTGTCTGTCACAGCTTGCTTGCAGCACCTGATGTCTTGCAGGAGAGATAAACGTATGCGAAAACTGCATGGAAAAGTATTGACATGGGACCGGTTGCATATCAGCCTGCTTGTAAAAAGGCCATAATACCGTGCTGTATCTCCTTCGTACATTTACTGCTTACATCAAACCGTACCGGTCGTATCTGATCGTCGCGTCCGTCTTCATGATATTTGTGGATCTTCTCATGTATATCGTACCGCTGTTTATAGCATACGTAACAGACTTCGTTTTCCCGCGGATAAACGAAGAGGGTGTTCTTATGCATCTGATGCTGGTCTGTCTTGGGCTTCTGCTCATCGGCATCCTTCGCGGTACAATGGTCCACCTCATGATACGGAATTACTGGCGCGCCGCCGAAAGCATCGTCCGCGGCATCAGAAACGCGCTGTATGAAAAGTTTCAGCATCTTGACATCAGCTACTACGACAATGCCCGTGTCGGCGACCTCATGTCCCGCGCGACATATGACGTTCAGATCATCAGGAGCTTCTTCGCCTTCGGCATCGAACACCGGCTGCGGATCTTTCTGATATCAGCCGCCGTATTGGGCTTCATGCTCTATCAACAGTGGCGTCTTGCTGCCGTCATCTACCTTTTCCTGCCGGTATTCTTTGGTATCATCGTCTATTTCAGCAACCGGATGCGCAGCGCCGTACAGAACCGCCAGAAACAGATGGGGCGGTTAAACGCGAAGCTGCAGGAAAACATCGCAGGTATCCGCATCGTAAAGTCGTTTGCCATGGAAGAGCACGAGAAGCGTTCGTTTGACAGGGAAAACAACGGAATGTTTTCGGCCGATACCGATGTGGCGAAACTGCAGATACATCTAAACGCAATCCTCCTTCTCACCGACGGTGTCGGTTCGCTCATCATCATCCTCTACGGCGGCTATCAGGTCATCCAGGGCACGATGTCGCTCGGTGAGCTTCTGGCATTCGTCGGATACCTCGGTGTACTCGCATTTCCCATACGCATTCTCGCATTCAATACATCGATCATCAACCAGGCAAAGGGCGCCGGCAGCCGTGTCCTCGAGATTCTCAACTCGCCCGACCAGAAGCGCCATAACTGCGGCAGCAAAAAGGACCCCATAACCGGTCGCCTGGAGTTTAAAAATGTCTCGTTTATGTATACGTCCGGATCTCCGATACTCAGAGACATATCCTTTTCCCTGGAACCGGGCGAGCATGTCGCCCTCTTCGGATTGACCGGTGCGGGCAAGAGTACACTTATCTCGCTGATTCCGCGGTTTTATCCACCCGATTCCGGTGAAATAACCATCGACAACATCCCGATCACGGATTGGGACATGCACCATCTCCGCTCTCAGATTGGAACGGTACTGCAGGAAACATTTCTCTTCTCCGCGAGTATCTGCGAGAACATCGCGTTTGGCAGACCCGGCGCATCGGCAGAAGAGGTAAAGGAAGCCGCGCGTAACGCGCAGATACACGACTTTATAATGTCGCTGCCGGACGGGTACGATACCCAGGTGGGTGAGTACGGCATCGGCCTTTCCGGCGGACAGAAGCAGCGGATCGCCATTGCACGGACACTCCTGCAGGACCCCCGGCTTCTGATCCTGGACGACTGTACTTCAAGCCTCGACGCGGTCACCGAACGGAAGATACAAAAACAACTCCGCACCCTGATGACGGGGCGTACCACGATCATCATCGCGCAGCGGATTTCCACGCTGGCACTTGCGGACAGGATCATCGTCCTTGACGAAGGCTCCATCACGGATATCGACTCTCATGAACGGCTGCTTGAACGGAACAGCCTCTACCGTTCCATCTACCAGTCACAGTCAGCGGTCACTGACATCCTGAAAGGCAAACACCCAAGCGAGGTTTGACAGACGGTATGCTGAAGAAAAGACACATCCAGAAACAGGAAAGTGCGGCGACCGATACCGCACCATTCAGCGTCGGGACGCTTCGTAGGCTGCTGGGTTACCTTGCGCCCTACCGGGGAAAAGTTACCGTTATGTACTTTTTCGCTCTCCTCAACGTTGGCGCGACACTTGCGATACCGCTCATAATGAAGACGGTTATAGACC
>CAZAHA010000082.1:0-10852 GCA_964484915.1 uncultured Leptospirales bacterium | reverse complement strand
CACACGCGGACCGGGAGGGACGTCGAGTTCGATTACGCGCCCTTCGGCATCGTAGCTGATACGCCCGCTTCGTACAGCGCTGCCGCTGGATGCACTTCGCACGGAGTGTATCACGCGCCCAAGTCCGTCACAATAGACAGTCTCTGTTGTATCCGGATCGTCCGTACCGGTATGGGCCGTTACCGTTACTGCCAACGGAAAGGCATCACTCTGATAACTGCTCTGCATGGCAAGCTTCTCCCCCCTGCCGGCTGGTACATATTCACGCTCAAGCCGTCCATATGAGTCATACTCAAAACGTCTGCGCTTATCGTTTGCATCATGGACACTTTTCAGCTGACCAAAGGCACTGTTGTAAAAATAGCGCATACGGCTTCGTATAAAATCACGGTCCGATGTATAACGCCGCATTTCAACCGGAAAGATGTGAAACTCTTCATCATACAACGTTTCTGTCAGGCGACAGGGACTGTCGGAACGGTCCTCCTCACTTCTTATGTTACCGTATCTATCATATGAAAAATGGTAAATCCTGTCATCCGGCTGTTCTCTCTTTGCTCCTGTATACGTAACCCGTTTGTCCGTAAGATTTCCAAAAGAGTCATAGAAAAGCCCGGTCGTCGTCTCATAGGGCCCCTCTTCATCAGAGACAATTCGCCAGGGGCGGTTCTCTCCTGTTCCATGAACACTCTCAAAATAAGTCCGTGTGGATGTGCGTACCGGGTCGCGGTACGCATCGCTGTAGTGGTCAATTGAACTCTCTATACGTTCGGCAAGCCTGTATGGTTCATCAAATATCATACGTACAGATCGGGTGGCTGTATGCACGCCTTCCGAGAAGTGTTCCACCGTCGCAGGCACCGCAATATAGCTTGCCGGCACCGTAAAACCGTCCGGTGTTATTTCGTGCAGTGTATAGGTATGCACGGTCCGTTCATATGTTTTTCCATCACTCCCCTCTACGATTCTCTCCCTGACTGCACCGCCCAGTGCACGGTTCTTCCTGAAATCATCATATGGTGTGGTATGATAGTATGAAATTTCCTTTTTGCCGTAGGCGCTAATTTTGGTAAAGGTGGAAAAACCAAAATAGTCTGTCTCCTTGCAGCCGTTTATATAGCTGCAAAAAGCAAAACCGCCCGCGTACTCATATCTGGTGGTAACCGGGTGCCCCTGGCCATCTTCAACGGTTAACGCGGTACAGACCTTGTAGTTAATGCCAAGATCGGGAACGTCGTCATCACCGGTATTGTCAAATGAACTTGAGTTAGCATACGTAAAGGTGTACATACCGCCGATACCGTTTTTTACCGTTTCGATCAGGTCAGGAACCGTGCCGGTCGTACGGGCAAAGTAGAGAAACTCTTCACTTTCATCAAAAATACCGATATCCGTCTTCCCGTCACCGTTGTAGTCGCCCTGTATCCATCGAAAAGGATACGCCTTTTTAATAAAGTCATCACGCTCAAGCGGTGTGTGTACAACACTATCCAGTTTACTCTCCTGAAGGATCCCTCCCGGCAGGATACTCATCATATTTTCAGAAGAAAGAAACACCGCTCCTCCCTCACTCGTAAAACCCTTGTATATATATGATGAAGCGTCTACAGTTTCGCTTCCCGTATCTTCAAGTACACCGTTTACCGTATTCAGTGCAAACGTCCGTACCGTGTACATACTTTCGGTTGTATACACAAGCGAAAACCCGTTTGTATATGCGCCGTAGCCTTCCGCCTTTACCGGAGGCAATGATACCGTACTGCCTCCGGTAATCTTTTTAAAGACAACATCGCTGCTGTAATCAATATACGCCGTGTAGGCGCTGCTCTCTGTACCGGGACGCAACAAAGTGAGCCTGTCATCAGTACCGCCGTTATCTGTATAGTGAACCAATGACGCTCCCTGCAGGGATATGTTCCGCGCCTCGTCACGTGTAAGGTCGCCGCTCGTGAGGCTTTCGGCAAGTGGCAGCACCGCCGTACTGCCGTCAACAGCATACACCCGTAACGAGACATCATGATGCTCATCACCCCTGTCGTCAAGAAGCGCCATGCCGAATATACCGTTAAAACGGCCGAACGTATACAATGATGTATCTGGGTCAAACTCAATCGTACCGGAGTCTATCTCACAGAGTGGTGTGTCTACGATTGCTGAACCGTCTGCATGCAGCAGGTGAAAGCTGTAGCGTGTACCGTATGCGCCGTCTTCTGTTTTCATATACACAAGGGCCGACTTGCCGTTAAACAGAACCGGATGGTCATGGGGAAACGAAATTTCACCGCTGTTCACATGTAAAACCGGTACGCTTTCGCTGCCCTTCTCTTTATAGGTAAACGTTCTGTCATAATAATTGTAGATAATTGCACCGGATCTTCCGGTATAGCTGCCGCTGAAGATACGCTCAGTTCCGGAACGCTCGTTTACATTATATGTTGTCTCAATAACCGAACCGGCAACCGGGTCTATTCCTGTATACGGCGCTTCGGTTATCTCATCCTTTGGATGCGGAGTCTGCATCACACGGTCTCTGTTTGGCCCGCCATTGGAGATGTCATTGTAGATACGGTATCTGAACCCGTCGGGAGTGGCTTCGCCTATCCAGAAGTTGCCGTCTGCATGTGAATAAAAGCCGATATCTGTCCTTCCGTCTCCGTTAAAGTCTCCCTGCAGAAAACGTGTTATCTGACGAAACTGTGGTGTAACGCCATATGTAACAAAGTCCATTGTCTCTCCATCCGTCAGTCCGGCGTACCAGATGCCGCTCTCGCGTTCATACAGCAGAAAGTCGGCATGACCGTCTCCGTTGTAGTCACCGCTGAAGTGCTCATGGGTAAAGATCGTCTCTTCACTTACGGAAAACTCCCCGTATACACGCCACTTTATTGAGAGTGTCTCATCATGGTGCTCAATGGTACCTACAAAAAACTTTCCGCTTCTCTGGTCATACATCGCAAGATCGCTCTTTCCGTCTGCGGTATAGTCTCCATTAAAAAAGTGTATCATGCCGCGGTCTGAGCCGCCCGGTGCCTCATCAGCAGTGACAGGGCTGTTGGCATCACTGTCCGGTGCATAGTCGTGTCTGAAAATATGTTGAAACTTCTCGCCGACTTTCACAAATTCAAAGGAGGTTCCGCGGTTGTACATCGCAATCCAGCTTCCGCTTGATTCATCAAAAAGCAGAGCGTCAGAGAGTCCGTCCCCGTTATAATCACCGGGAAACCATTCCATGCTGAAAATATCAATTGAGTGCGGCATCGATCCGTAACTGGTAAAGGCAAAACTCTCACCGTCAAGAGAGGCAACCCAGAACGTGTTTGTAGAAACCTCGTAAAATGCTATGTCGCTTCTGCCGTCGCCGGTATAGTCGCCGGTAACATTCCCCTTAAACCACTTGACCCGTTCTTCACCGGCAAGACCGGCAAAGCGCTCACTCTGCGCGTATACCGTACGCAGGTAACTGCCGTTTGTGAGCGCCTCGGCCGCCGTAAACGAGCCATCTTCTGGATTGTAGATCACTATATCTGAGAGGGCGTCTCCGTTAAAATCACCCTCAAAAAACTTCTCTCCCGCTGTCCTTGTGCGCTCTCTGTCGTAAAACGGGTTTGGTATCTTCTGCCAGGCAAGCGTATGCGAAGCTTCCTTATATATAAATTCTGGAGCAGTTGTTGTGCGGTCTGAGAGGACTGTTGTCATCACCGGCCGCGATGAGTCTTCCGATACCTCGTATTGCGGGTCATACTGCCACAATGTTTTGGAATCATATCCAACCTTAACTGAGGCAAGGATCTTATCCATACGCATGGGAAACCCTGCCGCCGTGGATACATACGCCTCTTTGGAGGAACGGCTCTCATAGTCAAAACGAACCCACTGACGGGGTGCTTCACCAACAGCACGGTTGCCGGTATACCGGATCTCTTGAAGATAGACAAAATTACTCTGCGCATACTCATCCCTGTTATAAGAAGCATCCATATAGTTGCCGTTCAAATCAGCGGAAGATGAAAAATTCCAGATATATGTTTTACTATAGTCATCAGGATGGTACACACGATCGGCCCGGGTTTCTCCGTATACCGTCACTGTTCCGCTGGTGTCGGTAACTTTCCAGATACCGCCGCCGCTGCTTTGTGTAAGTTCAAAACGCTTCAACGATGACTCTATCTCCAGCCGGTATATTCCGTCCTCGGAGCTTTCACCCCCGCTGACCTTTACCAGCCGTTTGCCGTTATAGGTAAATTCATCACGCGTGTCATAGAAAACAGTACCCGATTTGTTTTGTCTGCGGATAACGCCAAGGCCCGTAGAGAGGTTCCAGCCGATACCGCACAGTCCGTCGCCGCCGCTTGACGAGTAGGATAGGCCCACAGACGGTTCCATACCCGCGCGGCCGGGAAGCGTCTCAATCAGGTACGCAAGCGAAACAGCACCGTAATTATTGATGGAAGGTGGACGAATAAATGCCGCCCCGCTGTAGGGGTCCGCAGCATCAGCTGATGCGTTACTTCCGGCAGAACGGTTTGTGGAACTCGAGAGAGCGTCACTGCCTGAAGGTGCTCCAATAGTGTCAACTCCGCTTGAATCCGGACTGGAACCGTTATCTGAAGCATTCGTGCCGCTTGTTCGGCTTGACCCTCCGCCGTGCTGCGAGCAGCTGCCGAAAAAGAGCACACATATAAAAACAACAGAGACGATTCTTTTTATCATCCACTCCCCCTACAATGCCCCGTCCTGGTTGAGACTCATCAGATACTTCTGTGCGGCAGTACCCTGTTCCATATAGCCGCCCGCGACGCAGCCGCCGGACGGGAGCGGCGAGAGTGAGTAGAGTTCATCGTTTACACTGTTATCAGAAAACACCTCTTCATTAATAACTGCAAGGTCACTGTTCAGGAGCACGATATAGCTGTCCCTGTCGCGCAATCCGTACCCTTTTGTGGTAAAACCGCACACAAACAGATCTCCGCCGGGCGTTATGCACATATCCATCAGCGAATCATCATAAACAGAACCGATATAAGACGAGTGAGAAAGTGAAAGGTCACTTTCAAGTTTCAGGATTTTACCGTCGCTGCCGCGCAGTGTTCGCTCGCCGACAGTTAACGCCGCAAACAGATATCCGTTATGCGCCTTTATAGCATACGGCCGGGTATGCCGAATGTCATGGAATATGCCGCTCTCTTCGGTCTCTCCCGATACAGTAAAGATGTCCACCCTGGTTTGGGTTATGCCTGACGCGTCATCATAAATGGAGGAGGCAAGAGCATAGTTATCGGAAAAGATACAAAGCGCGCTTGCAGCATCATCCCCGGTAGAGCCGAAGACCTTCTCCCAGACAACCGTTCCTGAATGGTCAATCATAACAAGCAGGGCATCCGTTCCGCCGTGTTTTGCATGGGAGGAGGTGCTTCCTGCAACAATAAAGCTGCCGTCCGTAACAAGCAGATCGTGCCCCGTATCGGACAAACTGCCGCCGTATACAATTTCATCTGCCTTTTCACCTTCGCTGGAGAGTATGTACAGATAGATATTTTCACAGTCTATACCGGTATCAGGATGCGGGGTTACCCGGTTACACAGCAGTACATATGAGTCACTGCCATACGGGACAATTTTTACCGCCGTGTCGCTTGAGTTTCCGCCAAATCTCTTCTGCCAGATTGTCTCATCTTCGGTATACGCGCCGACGGTTATCTCTTTTCCCTTCTCTGCAGCCTGCTCATATCCGGCAGCTATGAAAAGTCCGGTACGCTCGTCATAACAGACCGAGTTGATCCTTGACTCATAGTCGCTTGCCGGGGCGGCGCTCCAGGTATGGTCTGTGACCATAAAAACAGGTTGGAGAGAACCGTCCTCGCCAACAGTCACATCAATACATTCGGGCGTAATGATGTAATCATGTGATGTTACAGAGACACAGTACTCTCCCGGCGAAATATCGTTTATAATGAACCGAGCCTCGCCGCTGCAGTGCAGTACGGTACGATTATCAATGAGGACCGTATACTCAATATTTCCCGGTGCGTTTGCAACCATTCCGGATATAGTATATGTATTGTCCTGATCACCTGAATCACTGATTGCCGGATCATCGTCCGTTGACACAGTTCCCGCATCATCAGTTTCCGACACAGTTCCCGCATCATCAGCTGCCGACACTGTTCCCGCATCATCAATCATGGAACTGCAGCTTGCTGCAAGAGCGGCAAGACAGCAGAACAGTATATGGTATATACTATTTCTCATGCTACCTCCCCTTTGACCAGGAGAGTGTTGTACCCGCACCAGCATGAACAGAGCTGTACAATGCGGGGACTCCGCCGTCATAAAAACATGTGAAAGTCGGAAGCACTGTAAAGAAGACCTTCTGTACAGAGTACTTCAGCTGTACCGCACCAAACAGAAGAGGCTGATAATAGATCTCTGTTTTGTACTGATACGGCTGCACTGCCCCCTCCCTGCCGTCAAAGGACATGTGCGATATCTGCTCTCCAAAGCCGGCATACGGTGTAATGTCCAGGGGTCTTACCGGGAAGCTGTACCCGAGGCCGCCTTTAAACTGAAATGACTGAAGAAAGTCAACCGTCCCCTTTGCGGATTCATATGAGATGTAGCCAAGATGTGCAAAGAGTACAACACGACTGCTGTTAAACAGCTTCGGCATGAACGATTCACATTCGGCCGAAATCTCAGCCCCCAGTCCATGCTCTGCAACATCCGCAAGATCTCCAAATGGCTGTATATACCCGCCAGACACATACAGAGAAATGCTTTTCAGCTTTTCACGCTCCAGCTGCGATTTGGGCCGTTGTCTGGAACTGCGGTTATCCTGTGCAGCAATACGTTTTCTGTAATATACTCGGCTGTATGTAATGATCCGCTGCGAGAGCATCGCGAGCTCATCCGGAAGGGCGCTCTCATCAAACCAGCTGCTTTGAAATGATTTATGGCGTGTTCCGTCCTTGTCATACATCCTGAGAACGACCATCAGCTGTTTCTCGTCAGACTCATCAGCGCCCTTGCCCTGCTGCACGATATACTCGCCCCTGACCGTCAGGTTAACGGCGTTACTGCCACCGTCCGTGCTTCCGTCAGTCACCCGGAAACGCGGCGCTCCTGCAGAGCCAAGATCGGCGAGAGTGCCCCGAAGCCGCCTGCTTGCAACATCCGCCTCAAACACCTGGCAGTTGACGTTTGCAAGGGGAGGAACAAGCAGGATGCAATGCACATTATCTGCAGCGGTAATGCGGCCCCAAAAGCAGAATTCCGCCAATACGCATAACGCCAATTGTATATATGCAGTTTTTCTCTTTTCCATTGCTCTCACAGCCGTATTACCTGTAAATTGTATAATCATAGGTTTTTACGGTACTTCCGTTGCTGCACCGCAGCGAAATTTTGTACGTATAGCTAAAGCTGGCTTGATCCGTTAATGCGGTGTCCTCTTTCACAGAACAGTGACCATACGATGCAGATGTACATTCACAAGTTTTCACTGTACGTTTACTTGATAGTGTAATATCATTGAAAATTATCATACTGCGGTTTGTGCCGATGTTACTTTGATGTGAGTAATACGTATCAAGGCGTGTCCCGTCGCTGTTTTCTATTTCCACAGAAATCCCGATGCTGTCCGTTTCAGCTGAAATATTGTCCAAACTCAGCCATACATCAGCTAATTCAGACCAATCAATAGTGTTGAATTCTCTATTACCAATTCCGTTCAGATTGTTTTCATTATTTGTGCAAGAATAGCTGTCATTACTTTCAACCACATATTCGTATAGATTATCATACTCTATTTCTACACGCGGCATATTTCCTTGGCTTGTCTGGAAAACGAGTGTGTTAAAGCTGCTGCTTTGTTCCCTGCCGCTTGGTGCGTGGGAGTTGTACGCATACACATCAATCTCATACGTGCACCACATGCTTGTCGGCAGATCAACCTGCACAGGAACTCCGGGTGTCTCGACATCAACGGAGCAGGTCCCATCCAAACCGGTACCCTCAACACAGTCGTACTCAACGATAAATGACGTTGCATTATCTGATACAAGGTTGGATACTATAATTGATTCGTTATCCGCATCAAGCTCAAGATTGACGTTTTGTACATTTCCTGGACGTTTTCTGTTACGCGGAACAAGGTTTTCAATATAGCTGACATTCTGGTTCTGTAATGTGGTGCCGTAAAACACGGGGCCGATATAGTTGTTGTCAGAGCGGGTCTTGCCGATAACGGCAACGGCGTACCCGGTATTGGGAACAAGATTATCAATTGTTACATTATCTCCGGCGTTGATGATCCCGGTATGCTCGTTCCAGTAGTAGACATCCTGGGCAGCAACAGCCTGTTTCTCTTCATACGTAAGGGGCGAGTCATTCTTTTTTACCTGCCGGTAAAAGAGGTAAAATTCGTCACAGTAGTCCGCGTCAAAACTGTCGATCCGGATTCCGCTTTCAACACCGTTAACCGTGGCGTCATAGGCAAAACCGTAATCGTCGCTTACTGTCTCTACAAGATCGCCGGATGTCAGGTGTG
Organism: uncultured Leptospirales bacterium; assembly: GCA_964484915.1. GTDB lineage: Bacteria > Spirochaetota > UBA4802 > UBA4802 > JAFGJZ01 > CAZAHA01. The sequence goes on along the minus strand of CAZAHA010000082.1, from coordinate 2,307 downwards.
CCTGTATCTGATAGAGTCTGTATTTGTACGGAGAGAAAAAAACCTTTTCAACAGCAGCGTTTATTACCGTAACATGACCGCCAAGTGTGCCGCCTAACATCTCATTAACCCTGGTAACATCCGAGAGGGCGCTGCTGATACGTTCAGTTCCCCTCACCCAGAGATCAACAACAGTACCGGACAGAGATCCAAAAGAAAATATGATATTATTGGAACTGTCATTTTTTGGCCAGAAACGGTTCCGGTACTCATTCCTCGGCTGTGTGCGTATGTATACATCTACACTGTCACGGCTGCCGGAAAAGACGTTATCTGCCGTATCATGCAGCCTCCCTGCCGGCGCCTTGAACGAGAAGCTGAACACCTGGTTTTTCAGGTCCAGATACTTTGTATAGCGGCAGTCAATATAGTCGGTATCCGGTGCAACTCCGAGAAAATGCAGCGGCATCCAGCCCGATCCCTCATTAAAGTTTACTTCAAGGTCTATCGCTTCAAAGAGAGCGCTACGGCCGGCTTCTTTCGGATAATAGCGCTTCTGCTCTCCATACCGGTCAAAGGATACCGTCGTACTCTGCCTGTTGTGCGCATATTCATCTTTTCCGCTCCGGTATCTGTTCTCGGGGTAAACAAAAACACGGTATACTGCCGGTTCACCCGGATTCACACTCTGCGGAAAATCGGCGGGAACACGTAACTCTATCCATGAGTAACCGGCGGAGAGGCAGCAGCTTTCTGTCCGCGGTGCTCCTCCGCTATTGATATATTGCGCATTTAGCGGACCTTCTATCTGTGCGCAGTAATACTCGGTATTCGCACCCCCGCTGATTGAGACTCCCAGGCCGTTCGTACCCGCTTCAACACCAAAGGTATAGTATCCGGGCACCCTGTTCTGTGCATTAGCGACCGTTACCTCACGATCATACGTGCATCTTTTTGTTACGTCAACACCGTATAAACTGCCGTGTGCCGTTGCGGAGATGCCATACCGCCCGGGATTCAGGGTGCCAAGTTCATTACCGTCCCTGTCGAAGCTTTTACTGGTTACGGATACCCTGCCGCCCCTGCTGTACCTGTCATTCTCACGCAGTTCAATGGTTCTTTTAAATGAGGCAGAGTCGAGAGATTCAATGGTTATTGTATAATAATCTGCATTTTTGGATTGGGCTACGGCAAGGTCAATGGAATTGACACCGCCCTGCGCCTCGATAATAAACTCTTCCGGTACGGCATTCGCAGATTTCTGTTCATAATTGTCTGTTATCCTGTATGGAATGGTACCGTCGATGCTGCTTCTCAGCTCACTTCCGGTGCCGGATGCAGTATCAAGAAGCAGCCTGTCCTGCAGTAATTCAATTTTAACATTTACTATATCGTCCTTGTATACTTTACCAAGATAGACACTGCGGTCAAATTCATCGCTGTTTGTATCCCGGTTCCATATGGTACTTAATTTGAAGCTGTGGTGTGACTGCAGCGGAGTATAGGAGAAACCTTTGAAATAGGAGTTATAGTCATCTATGTTAACAAGCACAATTTCATAACGTTCGCCCGGCCAGATTGGATCATTCAGGTCACCGGTGTAGTACCTTCCGTTGTGCATGACAATCCAGTACTGCATCTGCATGACCTCATCAAGAGGCACGATCTCATTGGGATCACTTTCGCTGAACGGGGTGTACTCGGTTACGCCCTTTTTCCGTTTTTTCTGCGCGCGATAGCGGGTGCTGTTGTTTTCGTCCTTATACGCCTTCACGTAGGTCTCAAATTCGTTCCAGCTGTTGCCGTCCTTGTTTGTGCTGTAGACGTAGTTACAGGGGTCCTGGCTGCCTCTCTTCCACTTGATTCCGTCAGAGGGAACCGTTAACTCCCGGTTTTCACTGTCGCGATTCCATGACTCCCCTCTGCCGATCCGCGACCGGTAAATGTTAAAAAGGGCCTTTTTCAGTGAAATCCCCGCAGTCAGCTCTCCGTCATCTGACACATCAAAGGCGCACACCTTGTATGACTCACGCATATTGGGCGCACTGACGATAATGGTTGCTGTGCGTCCCTTGGCGTTCTCCTCGACAATCTTCAGGTTATTGACACCGGGATTGTAGTTTGAGTCGGCTACGCGTGTAATATCATAGTTGACCACATGTATCTGCGGCAGGTAGCCGTTTTCAAGAGCGTTCTTCACCTCGTGCGTATTGAGTCCGTCAATTTCAATCGTATACGGGCCCAGGTCGTCCTGTCCGTAGATTTCCTGCTCAAATTCGGACCAGTCTTCATTGCGCAGCTTGAAGGTCTTCACCGGCAGGAATTCTC
>CAZAHA010000081.1:0-10876 GCA_964484915.1 uncultured Leptospirales bacterium | reverse complement strand
ACTGTCACAAGCGTTCCGCTTGAGACCGTCCTGATGGAGACTTTGCCCTGGCGGCATGATATCTGAATTTCGGACCCGTTTTGTATCTTTCCCTTCAGTATCTCAAACGCAAGCCTGTCCTCAATCTCGTCCTGTATGACCTTGCGGAGATACCGTGCACCGTACCGCGAAGAGTGCCCCTTCTCCGCGATATACTTCTTGAGCGAACGGGTAAAGTTTAGTGTTATCTGTTTATCCGCGACCGCTCGCTGGATCTCCTGCAGCATGATGTCCAGTATCTGGATAATATGCTCTTCGGTGAGTTTATGAAAACATATTATCTCATCTATCCGGTTAATAAACTCGGGATTAAAGTTGTTGTGTACCGCATCGATTATCTTCTTCCTGGTAAAGTCCTCGCCTTCCTCCCCACCGGTGAAACCGGTATGACCGGTGGAATCAAACCGTGAATTTCCCAGGTTTGATGTCATGACGATGATCGTATCGCGGAAGGAGACGGTACCGCTCATGTTGTCCGTCAGCTCACCCTCGTCGAGGACCTGCAGCAGGATGTTAAAGAAGTCGGGATGCGCCTTCTCTATCTCGTCAAAAAGGATAACCGAATAGGGACGACGCTTCACCTTCTCGGTCAGCTGACCTCCCTCCTCAAACCCCACATATCCGGGCGGTGCGCCGACAAGCCGTGACACGGCGTGCTTCTCCATGAATTCGGACATGTCCAGACGGATAAGGGAATTCCGGTCACCGAAGAGGTATCCGGCCAGGACCTTCGCAAGCTCTGTCTTTCCAACCCCCGTCGGTCCAGCGAAGACAAAGACGCCGATGGGCCTGTTCTTGCGCCTGAACCCGGTACGGGAACGGCGTATCGCACCGGAGAGCGCGGTCACGGCATCATGCTGTCCTATGATGCTTGTATGGAGCTCATCCTCAAGGTGAAGGAGTTTTTCGCTCTCACTCTGGTTGAGTTTTTCGACACGAATACCGGACCATGCGGAGACAACGCTTGTTATGTCGTCTTCCGTGACGATGATCTCGTACTCGTTCTTGCGGTTTTCCCAGTCGCTGAGCTTCTCGTTGTACTGTATCTTCAGACCGTTCAGAATGTCCCGTGTTTCCGCGGCCTTTTCGTATTCCTGTTTCTGTACGTACTCGTTCTTGATCCTGTTGAGCTCATCGATACGCTCTTCCAGGGCAATCAGATCATCGGGACGGTTGCTGTTCCTGAGCCGTGCCCTGGAACCGGCCTCGTCGACCACGTCGATCGCCTTGTCGGGAAGAAAGCGGTCGGTGATGTATCTGTTTGAGAGCGTAACTGCCGTCCATAGAGCCTTGCGGGTAAAGTGGACCTTATGGTGTTTCTCGTAGCTCTTCTGCAGACCGTAGAGTATTTCGGTTGTCTGTTCTTCCGTCGGCTCGTTTACCAGCACCGTCTGGAAGCGGCGTTCAAGCGCAGGGTCCTTCTCGATATACCGCTTGTGTTCCCGCAGTGTCGTGGCACCGATACACTGTATCTCGCCGCGCGCAAGTACCGGTTTCAGGATGTTGGCCGCATCAAGGGCCCCTTCCGCCGCACCGGCACCGATGATGGAGTGGAGTTCATCGATAAACAGGATAACGTTCCTCTCCTCGGAAAGCTCTGCCATGATCTTCTTGAGACGGTCCTCAAACTCGCCGCGGTACTTGGTACCTGCAACAACGGATGTCATGTCGAGCGACAGAATCTTCTTATCCTGCAGCAGGTCAGGAACCTCCCCATCGATTATCTTTTTTGCAAGCCCCTCTACGATGGCCGTCTTGCCGACACCTGCCTCACCAACAAGGACCGGATTGTTTTTGTTTTTCCGGCCAAGTATCTGTATGACGCGTTCTATCTCCCTTTCTCGTCCGATAACGCCGTCTATCATGCCCTCATCGGCCCGTTCGTTCAGGTTTGTGGTAAAATCGGCTACCGGTGACTTGGACGGGTCCTTCTTTTTCTTGGCGCTGCCTGCATAGTCGCGCGCGAAGGGCGCGTCCTTTATCTCGTTGAACACGGTCGGGTAGTCGATACCTGCGTCGATGAGGTTCTGCACGCCGGCGATGTTTCTGTATTTAAAAAGTCCCAGAAGGAGATGCTCGGTCCTGATTCGGTTGTCCTTGAGGGCAACAGCCTCGTCACCGGCAAACTTAAGGACCTTGTTATACGCAGGAGAAAGCGGGATGTCACCGATATAGATTGGACCGGAACGCGACTGCAGGTTCGAATCGATAGTCCGCTTGAGTATGTCGAAATTTATTCCAAGCTTTGAGAGCACCTTCATCGCGCCACACTCGTGCACCTTCATAATCCCCAAAAATATATGTTCCGGTTCGAGCATGGACGAGTTCAAACGGCGCCCCTCAGCCTGTGTCAGCGAGTCCAGTATCTTTTTTGTATTTTTAGAATAATCAAGCACTCTGTACCTCCTTGCCAGAGATCCGCGTCCGCAGAAAATCGGAACGGAGCATGTCGTATCCGGCCTGCGCGTCTGACGCGTGTCCGGATATCTTCGATAAGTGCGCCGGCTGTATCTTCACAAAGAGGTCGTTTACAAGCCGCAGGGGTATGTCCTTGATCACGGAAAGGATGACCCCCAGGCGGATCGACGAGAGATGTTCCAGCGCTTCAGTATAGGATATCGACCTGGCATGGGTCAGGATACCGTATGCGCGCCATATCCTGTCTTCCAGCTGGCCGGTAAAGTTCATAAAGTAATCGTCCCGGGATTCCGTTTCAAGACCGGCAACCATGCGGGAAGCGTCATCAACGACTTCCAGCAGATCGGATTCGCTCCTGCCGATCGACTCACTGTTCGAGACCAGATAGAACGATCCGTAATTGCGGTTTCCGTTACGTGTAACAGGCTCCATTGAGCCGCCGATTTCCGATACCATACGTTTGATCTCCGGAATGGTCCCCATGATGGCGCAAACCGGCAGGTGCATGAGCACGGATGCCCGGAGACCGGTACCCGTATGGTCGATCGACGATGTCAGATAGCCGTAAACCTCAGAAAACGCATACGGGACGTAGCGGTTCAGCTCATCGTCCGCGTCGACGATTTCACCATAACATTCATACAGCGCAAGTCCGGGCCGTATTACCTGGAACTTGTAGTGATCAGCCGCGTTTACCGTCATGGTAAAACGGCTGCCCGGCATGTATACCAGAGACGCCGCAGTGCTGTTTTCTGCGCTTTCCGGAATAATGTTGCGCTCCCGCAGGAAGCGGCGGTCCAGCGGCTCTATGTCACGGATGTGCATCATGACCAGGCCGTCCTGGGCCATGCTGGAAATATATTCCGTAACGGGATTCTCGATCTTTCTGGTATCGTCATCCGACTGATTCGGCCCGAACGGTATATCAGCCTGGTTCCTGACGATTCTCAGGCGTGTTGACAATACAGTATCAGACAACTGACCTTCGCCGGACCAGAATGATGTATCTTCCAACAGTTTTTCAAACATTGATCACTCCTGGCAAATCTGCTCGAGCTCGCGGATTCTGTCACGGAGAACAGCGGCCTGTTCGTACTCCTCATTGCTTACGGCCTCATTCAGCCGCGTCCTGAGGATGGTGACATCTTGTTCCGGTTGGGATGTACCGGCATGCTGGATGGCGTACGTACTCACGTCTATGCGGTTTTCAGGAACCTTGCCTGTATGCTGAAGCTGTTTCCCGCCCATCAGTTCCCGCAGCGGCTCCCTGAAATAGGAGTAACACAGCGCACAGCCAACCCGGCGTTCCTTCCGGACGGTCTTCAACTGCGTTCCGCACTTCTTGCAGACCGATTCATGACCGTCCGTGCCTCTGCTCGCGTCATGCACCTCATCATTCAGAAAAGAAAGAAAGTCGGGCACCGCGAGCGAAAAGTTAGACAGTTTCGAATTGAGACCAATCTCCTTGGCGCATCCTTCGCACAGATGCACCTCGGACTTGACGCCCTTGATTATTTCTGTCAGATGAACGGTAGCTTCGTTGTTATTGCATCTTTCGCACTGCATAATCACACCATTTGTGTTTCGTACTGTCGTATGCGGCTTCCGGCCGGCATAATTCACATACGTACCCTATCTTAAAGTATATCATCATGTCCACACGGTGTCTACAAAAATTTAGAAGACGCATGTGCGGCACACATTTCGGAACCGTCTGCCGGTATTAGAGACGGTATACACAACTATCTGTTACAATTATCGGGTGATTGGACTGTATAGACAAGAGTGATTATGACATATGCCGCAGAGCGTCACGGGGGTGCGGAAACATCTTGACAAAGATGACCGTCACGCTGAAAACCATGAGTACATATTACGGACGGATCATGTCCCTGAAGGTTTGGAAATCTCACATGAAATACTGGAACACAATACTCAAATCTATGACCGAATACATACCGGGCGAGCAGCCGGAAGACATAGATGAATACATCAAGCTGAACACCAACGAAAATCCGTTTCCTCCCTCTGGATCGGCTCTGGAGGCGATAAAAAACGCGTGCAACGGGACACTTCGCCTGTACCCGTCCCCTGCATCTGACAAGCTGATTAAAACGTTCGCTACTCTCCACAACCTCTCGCACGAACAGGTTTTTGCAGCAAACGGATCGGACGAGCTCTTTACGCTCTTCTTCCGGTGTTTCATAGACAGAAACCAGAAGGCGGCGTTTTCGTACCCATCCTACTCGCTCTATTATACGATGTGCGAGGCAAACGGAATCACGTACGACAAAATCACTCTGAACGACGATTTTTCCGTCCGGTACGATGCCTTCCTGCAGGACGACTACGCCCTGGTCATCTTCTGCAACCCGAACAACCCCACGGCGACATCCATCGACCGAAACGGGCTTATCCGCTTCCTCGATTCATTCACGGGAGTCGTAATCGTCGACGAAGCATACGTCGACTTTTCCAACAACACCGTCATCGACCTCGTCAACCGTTACGACAACCTTATCGTCACCCGGTCGTTCTCGAAATCGTATTCACTCGCGGGTCTCCGTGTCGGCATAGCCGCAGCACACCCTGACCTGATCAGAGGGCTGCTCCGCATGAAGGACTCCTACAACGTAGACCGGCTGGCATGCGTGGGTGCAGCCGCGGCCCTCACCGACACGCGGCAGCTGGAATACAACACCCGAATGGTCATCAATAATCGTGACTATCTTGCAGAAAACCTGACGGCCCTCGGTTTTCAAAACGTGCCTTCATCGGCAAATTTCATATTTACACGTCATCCCAAGCTGCCGTCGGAAACACTCTACACGGAACTGAAACAGCGGAAGATTCTTGTCAGACACTTCAAGGGCGAGATACAGTCTGAGTATATCCGTATCTCTGTAGGCACGATGATGGAGATGAAGAGGCTGATCAAGACAATCCGCGAGATTTTTTCTCTGCATAACATACAACTGCCGGACGAACAGTCTGTATAGGATGCCGTTGTATTGATAGGGAGTGTGAACAATCAGTGCGAACAGGCGTTCTCACCCGTTTCAAGAGAACCGTCGAGGTACCGTTTCACAACCGTTTCGGGATCGTTCACGGGTGCTCCTGTTACTACCGCGACACCATTCTGTGCAAAAAGCTGCTGCGCTCGACTGCCCATTCCCCCGCAGATGACTACCGTACCGCCGTTCTCGGCAACCCACCGGGGAAGGACACCGGGCTCGTGCGGCGGCGGGACGAGGTAGTCGACCGATTCGACCACCTTCGTTTGGGGATTAACGGACACAAATGAAAACTCCTGACAGTGGCCAAAATGCTGGCACAGTTTTCTTTCAACACACGGGATCGCAATAACCATACATTTCCTCGCTTTTTTTCAGTATTATATTGTATATCGTTGTCCGGATCACCGTACACTCAATAACCTGCGAACGGTGGTCCTGGCATGTTTCCTACACCGGGCTGTTGCTGAACTCCAGGACCCGGTCGACTACGCTTTGGAACGCAGAAACAACCGCTTCCTCAAAATCTCCAGCCTGTAGTACGGGATTACCGCTGTCTCCGCCGTAGACAACAGCAGGAGAGAGCGGAATGCTTCCAAGAAACGGCACATTCATCGTTTCGGATATCCTGATACCGCCGCCCTTCTTGAAGAGGGCCGACTCCAGGCCGCAGTGCGGACAGACATATCCGCTCATGTTTTCGACGACGCCGATGACGGGAAGGCTGACCTTGCCGCAGAAGGTGATCGACTTTGCGACATCACAAAGCGCGACATCCTGAGGCGTCGTCACAACGACGGCACCGTCAGGGTCAGGCAGAAGCTGACACGCGGCCAGGACTTCGTCTCCGGTTCCGGGAGGCGAATCGATAATCAGATAATCAAGTTCGCCCCACTCGACATCCGTGAGAAACTGTCTGATCACGTTGAACTTCAGAGGACCGCGCCATATAACGGCGTCCTCCTCCTTCTCCAGGATAAAGCCGACCGATACCGCCTTGAGCATCGGGGAATACTCGATGGGGACGATCCTGTTTTCGCCGCTGCCGCCCATCCGTTCACGCGAAAGCCCTAAAAGCGTCGGGACCGACGGGCCGTGGATGTCGACGTCAAGTATGCCGGTCTTCAGTCCCCGTGCGGCAAGTGACGCGGCGAGATTGACCGCAACCGTGCTCTTGCCGACGCCTCCCTTTCCGGAGAGTACAACGATCTTGTGCCGCACATCCTTCATGTTTTCGTATAGTTTTTCATCATTCTGCTGCATGTACATTCTCCCAAAGGATCGTAGATTTTGATTTTTCGCGCAGGATGATACACCTGCATTGATCATCCGTATTTCTGTAAGCGGCGCGTTTCACAGATACTGCTGTAGAGCGCTCCATACGGATAGTATCTGTGAGCGGACCGTTTCCGGTCCGGTGTGCATCACGCTGGTCTTTCGTCTCTGCGCCTCGTCGAAAGAGCCGCTGTAGTCCACCGTCCCCGCAAAAACGGTCCCATCCTGCCCGCATCCGTTCCTGAACCGTTCCGTCAATTCCGGATTGATGTCGGCCCGGTTTACGCACACAATGACCGGCAGGGAAAAGTGGCCGGCAAGTTCCCGTACGCGCTGGTAATCATGAAGGCCGGAGATTGTCGGTTCCGTCACGATGAGTACAGCCGAGGCGCCGGTAAGCGACGCTATGACGGAACAGCCGATTCCAGGCGGACCGTCATTGATCATCAGCTCATGCCGATACTCTTTTCCACACTCCTTTCCCCTCTCGCGGACCTTCGACACCAGTTTTCCGGAGTTTTCTTCGCCGGGATTGAGGCGCGCATAGACAAAGGGACCATACTCTGACTGCGCCTGAAAGAGGTTTCCGCAGTTTCTGGCGCTCTTCTCAACCGCCCCGGAAGGACAGAAATAATGGCATACTCCGCACCCCTCGCACGCGTACTGGTCGATGACGAAGCCGTCTATCGCGTTATACGCACACCGCCGCACGCACAGGCCGCACTGTGTACAGAGCGCCTGATCTATTCTGTACTCGTGCCCGGATATGAACGGTTCAGTGTCCCGTATGGAATGTTCAAGAACCAGATGAAGGTTAGACGCGTCTACATCACAGTCCGCGATGACGCACGTTTGTGCGCAGTCGAGAAGCGCGCGTACAATTGACGATTTTCCGGTACCGCCCTTTCCGCTGACAACCGTCAGTTCAAACATCGTTCCCTCCCACTGCGTCCATGATCCTTTCAAGACCCTCCGCATGATTCGAGAGCATATAGGAGACAACCTCACCGCGGGAATAATGCCTGGCAAGCTCCATGTCTTCCGGAAACGTTGCGATCACCGTGATATCCTCCGATGTGCAGAAATCGACGATTTCTGAGTGCTCATCCCGGTACCTGTTTATAACGACGCCGCACGGCATCCCCATCTCTCGGACGATCTCGTACACCATTCGGAAATCATGAAACCCGAAGGAGGTCGGCTCACAGACAAGGACAGCATAGGACGCCCCTGACAGCGCCTGCACGGCCGAACAGGAGCTGCCGGGCGGCGCATCGATTATGCGGAAATCTGCTCCGGCGCTTCTCTCCTTGACCGTGCGGATGAGCCGCGGTGAGAGAACTTCCCGCACGCGGAGCGTTCCGGCAACCAGCGTGAGGCGGTCTGTGGTGCCGTATTCGAGAGAACCGTACGGCCGTTTTCCCATGATAACGGCACCCGGTTCACATGCGTACATGCAGCCGCGGCACGCATGGCACAGCTCATGAAACAGGAGCGGCATCCTGTTGACCATAACGATCGCGTTAAACTGGCAGATAGTGGCGCACGACCCGCACGATATGCACAGTGCCTTGTCGATTACCGGATATTCCGTGTGGACTTCTTCCGACTGCAGATCGATATCAAGAAAGAGGCTGTCGTCCGGCTCCTCAACGTCGCAGTCGCACAGCGTTGTTTGTATACAGCGCCTCCGGGCCGCGTATGATGCGAGCGACACCGCGATCGTGGTTTTTCCGGCACCGCCCTTGCCGCTTGCTATGGTTATGTCGTTGTATTTCACAGTTCGATACTCCGTCCAGACCAAAGATAGGTAAAGCGTTCTCCGAACACTGCCTTCAGCCGCGCCGCGGCATCAAATCCCGTACAGTGATTCAGACAGATTCGTTCGACATCGTATTGCCTGAAGACTTCGATTGTCCGATCGATATATGAGACGGACGCATGTGAGAGGTGCGCTCCTCCCACGACCGCATAAATAGAATCTGATTTCAGCACATCCGCCGCACTCTCCACAATTTCGGAAATACCGTTATGTGCGCAGCCGGTCACGATAACCGCACCCTTCCTGGTGTCAAAGATGTACGTAAGCTCGTCATCGAAATCGTCTGCGACGATTGATCCGTTCTTCATTATCATCAGCCGGTTGTCGAAGCGGGCCTTTTCCCTGCCCGCCGTTATACCGGCCATGATTGTTATACCACCCAGATTGGAAACGGAATCGCTCCAGCGGAAATCTGCCCCGAGTTTTTCATATCCGGCAGCCGTTCCCGGTATCCCGATTTGCTTCAGCTCGCTTCCGTTTCGGGAATAGCGTTCACAAAACATCTCACGCCGGGCGTACACCGGTACCGGTACCGACCGCAACTGCAGGAATCCCTCCAGCCCTCCGGTATGATCGTAATGGCCGTGGGTAAGGCACACGGCATCAACACTGTCCGCCTGTATACCGAGCGCCTCCATGTTATGGCAGAGAGCATACCCCAATCCCGTATCGACAAGCAGACGGCTTCCGTCATCCGTTTCAACCAGCAGCGAAAGGCCGTGCTCCCCACGAAGACGGCTGCTGTACACGAGGTTCTCCGCCAGTGACGTTATTCTCATTTTACCAGTGCCCCTCAACGTTTGCCGATGCCTGTTTCAGAAGTGTTCCGCTTCTGTACCGTTCCAGCGCCTCCGCGACAGTGCACGCTTCCGTGAGGTATGTTTCTACTCCGCCTTGTGCAAGAACGCGGAACGCCTTGGGTCCGATATTTCCGGTAATCACAACCGAAACTCCCATATCAAGGATATGTCCGGCCGCCTGTACTCCTGCTCCCTGGACAGATTCGTAGTTCTGCGTGTTGTCCAGATACGTCCATCTTTCGTCGGAAGTATCAAAGACCATAAAGCCCGGCGCGCGGCCGAACCTGGGGTCCATTTCGCAAGTTGCATCGCTTTTCTGTGCACTGACTGCTATCTTCATGCAAGACTCCCTGTTTTCGTATTGTATGCCCCGCTCTCCGCGCACGTCCATACAGCAGCGGCGGCATCCCGGCATCATATAGCGCGGATCATCCAGGGTCCCGTCCATATATGCGCCGAGAACGTCTTCGACCCTGCCGGCGACGCGCGGTATCACCTGAATGCCCCGGTGGCGGATCCTGTTGATGCAGTACCTCGTTCCGGCGCCGCAAATCAGCACATCGACCCCATGCATCACAAGAAACGATTCAGGAGAAGATGTCAGGACGCAGTAACGCCGCTTCAGTCCCACCGTACCCAGTACAAACCTCTGTGCGGTATCAAGCAGCGGTGAGACCATTCCATTATATTCCGGTATGGCAATCAACATACATGATAGACGCATGTTCCGTGCCAGATGCCATGGAAACATACAAATCTACCGATTACGGTGTAATATGGCTATAAACCGGGGAAGTGTGTCTTGATTTGCCCGATGTTCATCCTGGCGGTGATACTACAGGAAGGAGCTCGCGCGTTTCTAAAAAGCAGGAGGTGACGCTAATCAAGAAAAACGTTGCATAATGCAAAATAAGAATACGATAATAATTGCATAATGCAACGTCTACTTCTTCAACTTTCTCCATAATGTAGACGTGTTAATCCCAAGCTGTTCTGCACTTTTCGTTCTGTTCCCATGGTTCAGCGCCAGTACATGCTCAATATGTATGCGTTCAAGCTCCTCGAGCGTCATGATTTTGGCCTCCCCTTTCGGAAAGGAGCCGAACTGCCGCGGAAGATGCGGAGTGTCAATATAACCGTCACGGCAGAGGGCAAACGCGTATTCGATGATGTTCCGGAGCTCGCGGATGTTGCCGGGATAATCATACTGAAGCAGTGCAGCCATCGCCGCGGGGGAGATCCCGTCGATGCGGGTGTTTTTTGTCCGGTTGAAAAACTCAATGAAGTGCTCAACCAGAAGGGAAATGTCGTCCCGGCGCTGCCGCAGCGGAGGCAGATCAAGCGATATAACGGAGATCCTGTAGTAGAGATCCTGGCGGAAGATATTCTCTTCTGCCAGACGCAAAAGGTCCCGGTTGGTCGCACAGATGATGCGTACATCGGCCTTCCGCAATTCATTGGAGCCGAGCCGCTCATATTCACGGAACTGCAGAAAGCGCAGCAGTTTT
>CAZAHA010000080.1:0-10895 GCA_964484915.1 uncultured Leptospirales bacterium | reverse complement strand
CCTGTTGGGACCGCGGTGGACGGTACGGTACAAAAACCCGTCTACACAGGAGACAATGCTTGCTCGTCTTGCCGAATCCACTCCGGACAAGACCTTTGTACCGAGAATCAGACATCTTCTTGTCCAGTTTGAAAGGCAGGGGGCGTATGTTGAGGTGACATCGACGGTAAGAAGCAGGGAGCGTGGATATCTGATGTGGGGCTCATTTGCCCTTGGACGCTGCAAAAACAAAAATGAGGTAGAAAGACTCACTGCAAAACTGGTCAGACTCAACAGTGAACGGAAACTCAACATCCCCATACGGTGGGCTCATCCCGGTGGTTGGAAGGAAACCGTTGATGCCGCCCGTGAAATGGCGGAGACGTACGACGTTGTCTATGCCACCGAGCGCGGAGCTTTTTATTCCAACCACTACGACGGTACGGCGATCGACATGGTCATACGGGGACTGCCCCGCTTTGTCACGCTAACTGCACCTGACGGGGTGCGCCGCATGTTTGATCTATCTTCACCCGAGCAGCCGCGGGATGTCAGTCTGACGCCGGTACTCGTAGACTGGATTGAGCGTCACTACGGATTAAAAAAGCTCAGAAGCGACTATCCGCATTGGGATAACGGCAGGTAAATCGGCAGGATGTACTACCGAGTGTTCCGCAGCGGGTATCTCGGCCTACGTCCAAAGACATTCCGTATCTCTTCAATTAACAGGGATGATGACCCGCCTTTGCTGAGATATGACGCCGCTCCGGCACCGAGCATCGCTTCTGCGTTGTCTGTCGTGTCGTGCATCGACAGTCCGATAATCTTGACATGCGGCATCTCTTCCCGTATCAGCCTGGTAGCCTTCACACCGTCAATTCCCGGAAGGGAGTAGTCCATCAATACTATGTCAGGAGAGAGGATACGGGCAAGTTCGATCCCTTCCGTGCCGCTTGATGCTGTCCCTGCGACAATCATATCAGGCATCGACTCAATCAGAATTGTAAGCCCTTCGCGCACAACCTCATGATCATAAACCAGAAGAATACGTATGGGCTCTTTCGCATCCTTCCAGGACACCCAATATGAGTTCCGCGGCGGAGTTTGTTCAGATTTTGACAGGATAAAACTGTCCTGTTTCTTTGGTTCCCGTTTCTGTCCCAACGGCACCGTAAGTGTAAACCGGGAACCCTTTCCGGGGCTTGATTGACACTCCATGCTGCCGCCCAGAATGGTCAGGCGTTCACGGATACTGAAGAGTCCGAATGTGGATCCGTCGTCGGAGTCAGGCTCTTCGAGACTCTTCACGTCAAATCCAGAACCGTTATCCTCAACCGAAATAGTAATCGTTTGTTTATCTGTCTGTATGGCGGAGAGGGACGCCTCCATGGTTCCGGAGTGCTTGACGACATTAAACAGAAGCTCGCGGACTGATTCAAATACAAGAATGCTGACGTCCTCCCGGTCGGGGTCTGCGTCCTCTTGAAGAGTAAGATGTACACTGAGGCCGTGCTTTGTTTCCATCCAGCCCGCAAGCCACCTGAGACCCGCCAGGAGGCCTGATTCATGCAGGACGGGGGGTGAAAGTTCCACCGAGAGGTTACGGGATTCGGCAACCGCCTCGCTTATGAGGCTGGCAACGCGTTTTAAATGATCATTTCCGGAAAGTTTGAGAGTATTGACGGCGGCCTGCAGATTCATCCGCGCAGCCACGAGGATCTGCTGCAGGTGGTCATGCAAAACAACGGAAAGCCGCCGCCGTTCACGCTGTTCGGTAAGGGTAAGCTGTGATGTCAGGCGGGAAAGTTGTCTGGCGCGTCCAATGAGTTCCTTGGTCCTTTTATCAACCAGTTTTTCCAGTTCTTTTCGCGACTGTATCAGGCTGCGTTGGTGTTTTCTTGTTTTGGTAATGTCGATGACGCAGCCGACGCGTTTCGTTACCCTGCCGGTACTGTCGCAGACTACAAGCGAACGGTCCCAGACATAAATCCAGCGTCCGTCGCGGTGTTTTATCCTGTACTCGATCGACAGCCGTCCGTTCTGTTCCGTGCCCAAAAGAAAATTTTGTATATCATCCGGATGAATACGGTTTTTCCACCAGTCAACTGTCGGGTCTGCGTCATTTGGCATGAAACCCAGCACCCTGAAGAGTCCGGTTGAGCGCTCCACCCGGTTTGTTATTGTGTTATACTCGTAAATTATGCCGCTGACCGCGTCCGCAGCCAGACGGAAACGTTCTTCGCTTTCACGGAGCCGCTCCTCCGATTCCTTGCGTTGGGTTATGTCCTGGGCGGTGCCCACCAGGCGGTATGCGCGTCCGTCAGAAAAGTAAACCTGGCCTGTTGCCGCAATCCACCTGGTCTTGCCGCCGTCGCGCGGGTTGATCCGGTATTCGGCAAAGTAACGGCCGTTTCCTGCAGGGTCGGTCGCGGCATCAACAGCCTGTTGTACCTGTTTTCTATCCTCGGGGTGTATGTATGAGAGAAAGGTCTCATGGGTTACCGGTTCGTCTGGACTTATCCCCCACATCTGCCGGATTTGATCATTCCAGTAAATGGAGTTGTTGAGAATGTTGATATCATGTATGCCGATGTGCGCAGCACTCTCGGCAAGACGGCGCCTGTCCTCGCTTTCTGTCAGTCGTTCAAGAAAGTCCGTGGTTACGTTTGAGTCGCAGTAGAAGCCGCCGATTGCACCGTCATCATCATGGATAGGGGTCCAGGTTGAGGAAAGGTAGATTGGTGGCTGGTCCGGCCGGCACGGCATCGTCAGCGGCTTGTCACGAAAATATTGGGGTTTTCCGCTGTATGTTATGTCAACGAACGGCTTAAGCGTGTCCCAAGTATCGGAGTAGACGTCCCGAAGCGGTTTTCCCAGGGCGTTGGGGTGCTTTCTGCACAGAATCGGAATGTATGCGTCATTGTACAGGCATGTCCGCTTTGCTCCCCAGGCGATTAAAGCCGGCTGACGGGAACCAAGCATGATGTTTACGGCCGTTTTCAGGCTCTGAGACCAGTCACACGACGGCCCAAGGGGTGTGGATGACCAGTCGAAGGAGCGGATGAGGGTATCCATTACACGGGCGCTGCGGAAATCATTTTCTGACATACTTTCTCTCTTTAAAAATGTACGTTGTATAATTACTTCTTCACACGGAGAAGTAATCAGGAAACATCGTGTGCAAGTTGGTGATGACGAACCGTATTATTACAGGGGATGATATGGTCAATCAACTGGGGGTATTATACTGCAAAGCGGCTGGTCAAAAAAAGATATGGATACCAGATGGAAACGTGCTGTAGTGAGCGATGCAGTCCGTAGAAACGAAAAAAAAGATCCAGCGTATCGCGACGGAAAGCCCTGATTCATTTCTGTCGCTGACACTTGAGAGAATAAGGGGGATATCGGTCAAATGTCAACAAAATTAATCAGTTTTCAAAATTGATTGCAAATTTTAATATTGTCAAACGTTTGACCGGAACGCTGTTCATTGTAGTATCGTATTGTCAAAACTGCAATAGTCTGTTATGAATAAGACTGGAGACGCTATATGAAACGAGTTTATGCGATTGGTGAACTGCTGGTAGACTTTGTCTGCACAGACGTTGACACAGACCTTGAACATGGAGTAAACTATGTCCGGAAACCGGGCGGTGCTCCCGCGAACGTCTGCGCGGTAATCTGCACACTCGGCGGAACGGCTTCGTTTATCGGATGTGTAGGGGATGATCCGTTCGGCAGATATCTTTTGACATCCCTGCAGGAGTTCGGTGTCGATACGTCACTCTGCCGCAGGGATAGAGGAAAAGCAACGACGCTCGCGTTCGTGTCACTCATGAGTGGAGGAGAACGGGACTTTACCTTTAGCCGCGGGGCGGACGCACATCTTGAATTGGATGACGTGCGGAAGATCCGTTTTGGCGCAGATTCTGTAGTGCACTTTGGCTCGGCAACGGCCTATCTTGGTGGCGGGCTGTTGGAGGCATATACATTTGCACTGCATACGGCATACGAGTCCGGAGCGCTGATCTGTCTCGATCCAAATTACCGGGCCGGTCTCTGGCACCGAAAAAAGCGAGAGTTTGTCTCACATATCAGGAAACATCTTCCAATGGCGGATATTGTAAAAGTATCGGAAGAGGAACTCTATCTTGTTTCGGGTACAGAGAGCATGGATTCAGGGCTGAAAGAGCTGCACCATGCGGGCGCTCGGCATGTTGCCGTTACCAGGAGCAGCAGGGGGGTGCTCTACAGTACTCAGGATTATCGTCTGGAAGTACCGTCCATACCGGTGGAGGCGGTCGATTCGACGGGAGCAGGGGACGCTTTTGTCGGGGCGATGCTTCATTTCCTTTCCAAGGCGGAATCCATCAGACATACTCTGTCTGATCCGGTCTGCATGAGATCCGTTCTCGAGTTTGCAAACACGGTCGCAGCGCTGGTCTGTACAAAACACGGCGCGATGTCGGCAATACCTTCACGTGATGAGGTTTATGAGCGACTGAACGGATAGTTATCCATCGGTTTTTGTGTCTGTAACCTCCAGATGTACGTTCAGTTGACAATCTCCAGAACAATGTCAGCCGCTATTGCGACAAGGCTTAAGGCAAAGATGAAGATATAGTTATACATCTCCCGTGACTGCACGAGCGAGTTGAGTATATAGGAAACGTTCCGTCTGTCGTTCTCAGCGAGTCCGGAATCGTTGACCTTGCGTATCAGATCGCCGTCAAGAACAGCCTTTCTCCGTTTCGATGCGATATGGAACCGGTATCCGAAGAAGAAGATATAACCGATAACCGCACAGTACCATACCGCGCGCGAGTAACCGGGAAAGTAACGGTTGACGATGACCATCGACCGGAAAAGCGTCGCCGAGATGATGCCGATGAGGAAGAAGCCGACGATTATATACCGCGGGAGTACCTTCTGTGTCATGTGAATGCTCCTCTTGTGTTCCTGATAGTTATCCACCAAAAGTATCCGACGGTGATGCCCTGTCCAGAGAAACCATGTTTATGGAGTCTGTTTATTCGCTATCCGGTTGTCGTGCATGGGCGATACGTGTCAGGTTTAGCGCAACGGCGCCCGCCAGTATGATAACGACGCCGATCCATTGCTGATACCGGAGCTTTTCTCCGAAAACAATGACACCGCCGACAACCGGCGTCGCGATGAAACATGCGGTGAATGACGGGATGATGGCTATAGCCGGGGCGTATTTGAATGAAAACTGGAGAACAACCATGGATAAGGCCGAGAGAGTGATCCAGGCAGCGTTGAGCGGATTGGACACCAGCGCTGACATCATCGCGCCGGCTTCTTCGTACTCCTGAAACGATGTCGTAACGATTTTCTGAAAAATCTGCGAATACGCACCTAAAAATCCGGCATAGGCACCGATGGTAATACCCAGACCGGCCCCGGAAGGTATGAAAACCCACAACAGAAGCGCAAGCACAGAAAGTGAAGCAAGAATACCGTAGATCAGGACATATGAGACATCCGCAGCTTCTGCACTCGTCTGGAAGATGCCGACGATGGATGTGCCGGCGACGATGACACCTATGGAGGCTATAGTCGAAAGGTTGATCCGTTCGCCCATGACGATCGCGCTGAAGAATACAAGCGATATGAGACCGGTCCCGGCCATGGCGCCGACGGTGGAGACCTTGCCGACCGAGAGCGCAGCAAAGACGATTCCAACTGACACGGCCGAACCGGCCGTTGCCGCCGTCCAGATGGACCATCCTTTCAGCGCGGCGTCGCGCCGTTTTTCAAGCCCGATCTTCTGGCATGCCTGTGAAATGTTGAGGATTGAGTATCCGATAAAGGCAAGTATCAGCGACAGAATTGATGAGGGTATCCTGGTAATCATACTTTCTATCATATACCGCAGCTGCATTATTTCAAGTTTTAATTCATGAAGCCGTGTTTTCTGCTTTCGGCATGAAGCTCGGTCTACCCGTGAGTTTGTGTCTGGTATTGAAAACGGCGGGAGCTTTTCCGCCTGGCATGAAGCCGCGGCAAGACGACATCAAAGTCCTTGACGGCCGCAAAACCCGGGATATGTTTTTGTATTATTCGGAGGACACCATTATGAAATCTGCAGAAGAAATCATCTCGTTTCTTGATCTGATGAAACATCCGGAGGGCGGGTACTACAGGGAGGTCTACCGTTCAGACGAAATACTCTCAAAAGAACATCTTCCGGAACGGTTCACCATGGATCACACATTATCGACGTCCATCTACTTTCTCCTCTCCAGAGATACGTTTTCTGCATTCCATACGATAAAGCAGGACGAAATATGGCATTTCTACGGCGGGGCGCCGCTGGATGTGCACATTATTCATCCCGACGGGAACCATATGCCGCTGCGCCTGGGTTCCATCCTTGAAGGCGAGCTTCCGCAGGGTACGATACCTGCAGGGACGGTGTTTGGCGCAACAGTTTGCGAGCATCCAGACTTTGACTTTGCGCTGATGGGATGTGCCGTGGCGCCTGGATTCGAGTTTGATGATTTCACTCTGCATTCAAGAGCGGAACTGTTACACAGGTTTCCGCAGCACCGGGAGCTGGTGATCTCGCTGACACGGGAGGATGCCGGTGATGGTATTGTGTGACTGACCGGATGACGACGTTCTGTGTGAGCCTGAGCAGTGCGGGAAAAGGTACCGGAAAAGATGGTAGTAAACGCACCTTTGGACCTCTTTGCGTACCGGACAGATGGCTGCCGTTTGCGGCAAACGGTGCGGTTTACTGAAATATCTCCTTCCTGAGAATGTCATAGGGGTCAAACGTGTTTTGAAATGAAAAAACAAGTGATAGCAGACTTGAGAAGAACTTGGCAATGAATATTGCGATCATGATTGCTATCTGATACTTTATCGCAACCAGGGGCACCGATCCGCCCAGTATCTGTCCTGTCATCATGCCGGGAAGAGAAACCAGTCCTATGGTTGCCATTGTCGCGAGTATCGGGTTGATACTCGCAAGGAGACTCTCGCGCAGATAAGGCAGCAGAGCCTGAAAGCGGTTTGCACCCAGTGCCAGAGAATAGAGGTACCGCTTTTCGTTTCTTTTAACGGTGTTGTAAAATGACGAGAGTGTTATAATGTTTCCGCTTAAGCAGTTGCCCAGAAGCATGCCGCCGATCGGAACGAGATAACGGGCGTCAAGCACGTGAGAGATTCCAACAGTCAGTATGTTGAAGAGCACAAGAACGCTCGCCTGCGGCAGCAGAATCGCGGCAAATACGGGAACGACAAAGAACCGGAGACGCAGTTGTGAAGATCTGACAACGGAAAAGGTGGCCACAGATATCATGATCAGCACATAGAGCATGTTGACGTACGGGTTGTTCAATGCGAAGAGATACAGAAGATAGATGCCTACAAAGGCAAGCTGGATGACCATTCGGGCACTTGCATGGACGATACGCTGCGTGATGCGGAGTCTGAGCAGAATGCCGATTATTGCCACCGGAACGAGGAACAGTGCCAGAAAGACCAGGGAGAGTATCCGTATGTCCTCGGCGCCGTTCACAGTGTTACCGGCCGTATTTTTGATTTTCGGTGCCAGAGTTCATCGTGCGATACAACCAGCAGGGTTTTCTTGATCGAGGAAAGCTGCTCCATCACGGTCTGTTTCAGCCCCTCGTCCAGGGCGGAAGTCGGTTCATCCATAAGCAGTACGGGACGGTCAAGAAGCAAGGCGGTGATGATGCCCAGTCGCTGGCGTTCTCCGCCGGAGAGGTCCGCCGTGTTCATGGAGAGGATGCCGTCCGGCATTCGAAAGACGCCGGCAAGATGGTGAAACGATTGTTCACTGAATGCACGCGAGCTGTTTGCCTCAAACGAAAAGGTCTCGTCCAGAAAGCCGCGTACAGACATCTGCGGCAGTTCAACATCCTGGCTTACGTATGCAATCTTTCTGCGGATTTCGCGTACGGTACCCGGTGCCATCACGATTCCGTCCACCGCACATTCGCCGCTGTAGCCGTTTTCAAAGCCCAGAATGATCCGCAGAAGAGTGGTCTTGCCCCTGCCCGACGGGGCCTTTATAATAACCGTTTCACCTGCGGCAACGTGCAGGGAGAACCTGGTAAAAAGCGGTATTCCCGCGTACGACAGATGGATGTCGTTAAGTGAAATCATGGATGATCTCATTATACAGTATACGTATCCTGGAATACCGGAATTTTCTGTTCATAATTTAAGGTACAGCCGGTATGCTGTGCAAGAACAATATGCGGTTTTTGGCTTTTGGATTGCGTTTGCGCCTTGCAAACGCGAAAGACACGCTGTGTCCGATGATTGTGTATGATTTTTTTTCTGATGGAAATCACGGCAGCGTCACTTCTTGGCCCGTTCAGCAGTACGGTGTAAAGCTTTCTTCCAGCTGATGCTTGTTTACCGCTTCTTCCCTGCAGTACAGGTGGAAAAATGTTTTTTTGGTCCATTTCATGTAAAATATGGGAAATGGATGGCTTCCTCCCCGCCGGCCATAAAAGTCCAGTGCGGGTGCGAAAGCGGAATCGTACCACTCTCTGACGAGTTCTTCAAGATAGGGAACCCGGCCGCTTTTCTTCTTCATTATGTAAAAAAAAACTGCGGAGTACATGGTCTGTTAAAAAGCGGTACCAGTACTTGTTTCCGCAAGGGATTACGGCGTCCGGATAAAAGTTATGGAGTTTCGTATGTCTCAGAAAGAGTTTCCTCTCATCCTCGGCTGTCATGCGGTATCCGTTGTAGAGGCGCATGAGTGCCATGGGAAGCGCGGTGTACCAGCGCCTACGCAGGGCCTTTTTAATTTGCATGTCATAGATTTCCAAAAACCATTTTGAATCCGGGTCGTCATATGAATTCCACAGGCGGATCATGTCGCAGAAGATATCTGTCTCTTGTTTGCCGGGAAAGAGGTGAATGAGCCCGTTCCGTTTAATATGACGCATTGTGCTGTCATAGAGCATGAAGTTCCAGTTTTCGACAAGTTCCTGATGATCGGGTTCACGGCCGTGCTTGCGTATGAACCATTGCCTGTTGTAATGAAAGATCTCCGTTTTGAGGAATTCCCAGTTTTCCGGACACGCTATGCGGAAATTATCCTCTGGTATAAAATCAAATACATGGGTTGAGTTGTAAAAATCCAGCTTTGCCTGGAAAAGTGGTATGTCGCGCCTGGTCATCTCTGATGGCAGCGATACAGGTATGTTCAGCTGGTAGACATCTGCAGTTATGAAATCGATGCCGTTCGTACGGGCGACCGATACTCGGTGGTGACCGTCACGGACAAAATACATTGAACCGTATTCAAATAGTGATACAGCTTCTGCTATGCCATCTCCCAGCATTAGCGTACGTATTCTGTTCCATCGGTCTTCCATGTCGGACCGAAGGGGATAAAACCCCTGCGCAAAATCGTTGGAGCGGTTTTCAGATCCGATGATCCTGTCGACCGGAACCTCCTGTATTCCCCTGTAGTTTGCTCCTGTAGGGGGCGCTACGGATAAAAGCTCATCCAGAGAGAGCAGAAGGTTTTTGCTTTCTTTCTTCCAAAAAAAGAACGCCTTGCGCCGTCCGATGCCGAGTGCTTCTTCAAAATCCATGCTCTGTGAATATACAGCTTTTTTTGAATAGCAACTAATTTTTACCGAATTACCATGATCCATCCATCTGCTGCCATTCATTATGCAATAATCATGTACCGTTGCTTGATCCGGCCTCAGGGGTGCAAGGCCAGCCTGAAACAGAACCGGAAAGATAGAGAGAAAGCTCAGGACCTGCCCGTCGAATCCAAACGGTGCTTACTTGAAATATGAAAAGAACAGCGAACATTACATACGGCTGTTTGCGTACCGGAGGATCGTTTGAGGAAACACGAGACGAACAGTATCGGGCAGTGTACCGTTCTGATTGAAGCGGAGGTGTATATGGATGCGGGGTTTAACACCGCATCTCCCCGTGATTACAGCATGATGCTGAACGCCAGCGTCACCGTAGCGTAATTTGTGTCCTCAAGCGTATACCCATCCGCCGGGGATTCGTTGACCGGACGCAGCATGTTATAGTTTAGCGTGCCCACGAGGATGACGCTATCGTTCAGGAAGTAGTATACACCCGCCTGCGGGGTAAGTCGGAGAATGGAAAGGGTGTCTGTTGCTTCATCACCCTGAAAATCCGGCTCAACAGAGGCGTCACAGAAGATGGAGTATGATGTATGATATGTGTAGTGCGGACTGTATATATATCCGGTATTGAGACCGACAAACGGCAGTACAGGCTTCCGGTTTAAAACAAAGTACCGTCCCCATACCATCGGCTCATACACCACCGAATTGTCCGACGGGATATAGAGCCCGAGTCCCGGACCGGCAACAAATGTACCGGTAAAGAAGTATCCGAATTCACCTGAGATGTTTACGAGAGAATAGTCTTCTGTAAACTGTCCGGAGAGTCCCAGAGACAACTGTGTTTTCCCCGGAGCGAATACGTCATCCTCTTGGGCGAGAACAATACCCGAGGGAATCAGTATGAGATACAGCAACAGTATCAAATTTTTCATTATCAGTTCCTTTATCGTTCATTGCAGGACGGATACGGCGGGATGGACGCCGTACCCGTCCCGGGGTACCGGTTATTTGCCGATGTTAAAGTCGAGTGAGCTGTAGTTCCGGTTCAGCGCAACCGTCATCGGGATCTGCCGGGCGGCGGGTCCCCACAGCTGACGCGGTCCCGGTGAGGCGAAGAGGTCTTCTTCAGCCCATACCGCGCGACGCGAGATGAAGTACTGCATCGCTTCCGAATCCGTCTTGGCGAGCGCTTTCTCGATGACAAATTCATCCTTGCCATGGCGGCGTTCGATGTTGAGAAGCCCTGTCATCGGTATCGCGAGCGGCTTGCCGCCCCCGTTG
>CAZAHA010000079.1:0-11081 GCA_964484915.1 uncultured Leptospirales bacterium | reverse complement strand
ATCTCCTTCGCGTCCGGTGAGGTAAACGATCTGACGGGATCCGGCATTCCATCCTGTGCCTCGTCGATAAACCTGAGGTAGTCGTCTGGAATCTCCATTCCGTCGCCGACACCACGGATAAAAACGGCGGATATTGTATTGCTTACCCTCAGTATACCCTGCCCCTGAAAGTACGGTTCGGCTGAGACAACCTGCGGATGTGTCCGGACCTTTTCGGTAATCTCCTGATAATTCTGTATCCCTTCGTCGAAATCATTACCGTCATATCCATTGACGGTAATATGCGAATCAACATCGAGAATCTTGTCCTTTATCTGGGACTGAAAACCGTTCATGACGGATATAACAACGACCAGGATAAAGACGCCAATTATTACGATAAAGACTGAAAGAAGTGTGTTAAATGAAATAAATGCCTGGTGTTTCTTCGATTTCAGATACCTGAAACCGATAAACAGTTCAAACAAGCGCATGATGCACTCTCCAAGTGGACAAGAAGATGACAGGAACAGCCGCATCCCGGCAAAACAGGCCGCTGCGTTTATCAAAACGACGATCCGATTTCGTTCTGCGACGCACTGTTACTGGATACATTCCACGTATGCTAAAGAACCTGTCCGGAAAACATGTTCTCATCTGGTTATTTGACTCGCAGTTTTCGTCAAGAGAAAAAATGAAACCCCCAAACCTGTCCACTTTGAAGATTGTACGTAATGTTATACCGAAAATCCGCCGAAAAGTATACCAGTAAATCAAGATTTTTCTTGACCCGTTTCATTTTACTGACATAATGCCGGTATTGACCGAGGTTATTTTTTTATGAAACATAAAACATTATCATTTTTATTGATTTTTTCTGTTGCCATTATTTCGGGGGCCCTTTTCCCGTCTACAGCTTTTTCGCTGACAACTGATGAGGGTCTCGATGTTCCATTTTACAAAATCAGCCACTTTTATGATTCAGAGGAAAACTTTCACTACGCTGTCCGGCACTCGCTGGATTTCAAGACGGTGGATTTTACCATCTACACCGTCGTCCAGGGCGACAATTTCTGGACCATTGCCAAGCGTCACGGCGTCAACATAGACACCCTTATCGCATGCAATCCGCACTGGAAATCGCTTCTTGCCCGTACGAACCAGAAGATCGTAATTCCGTCGCGCAGAGGAACCCTCATTTTTATTGAGGACACCGACCGGCTGGATTCGCTCGCGGAGTACTTCGATGTTGATAAATCCGAGATAGAGGTCCAGCGGATACCCCAGTATTACAAATACCAGAAGATGACCACACTGATACCCGTTCCGATTGCTGTTTTTATACCAGACAGAAAACCGACGACGTACACGATGACAGAGGAGCTCGGTCATCATTATACGCTGCGTGGGATGTTCCGCTCACCGCTCGGCGGACGGTTTTCTTCCTTTTTCGGCTCCAGACTCCATCCCATTTTTAAAAGGAGAAAGTTCCACAACGGCATCGATATCGCGGCCCCCAGAGGAACATATATCGGCGCCGCATGCGAAGGCAATGTAATCTATTCCGGCTGGAAGGGCGGTTACGGCAAGACGGTCGTCATAAAGCACCGTGAAGGCTACCAGACGCTCTACGGCCACATGTCCACCATCATGGTCCGTTCTGGACAGACCGTCAAAAAGGGGCAGCTTATAGGGCGTGTCGGCTCCACCGGTTATTCTACCGGACCTCATCTGCACTTTACCATCTGGCATAATGGAAAGCTTATCAACCCCATGAAAGTACTCTGGTAGGCTGCAGTGTCCGCAACCATACCGTCCGGGTTCGCCGAATCCCTCCGGGAGGCGCATCCGGGCCTGACCGATGAGATCATCACAAACCTTCACCGTTTTTATACGCTGTTTTGCGAGTATAATGACTCCCACGACCTGTCACGGCTGAAGCGAACAGACGACATTATCGAGAAGCACTTCGTCGATTCGGTCATCGTCGATACACTGATCGATCTGCCGCCTTCGCTGCTCGACATCGGTACCGGGGCCGGTTTTCCCGGGATTCCGCTCAAGATAGTACGACCAGATATCCGCGTCATTCTTGCAGAACCGCGGCCGCTTCGTGTCGAATTCATGGAACTGTCGGTCAAGGCGCTCGGCCTGAAGGACGTCAACATCTTTGCGCACAAGGTAAACGAAAAGATGCACTTTGAGGTCGACGGCGTTATCACCCGCGCGTTCGAATCGACGGCTGCGACTCTTACACGGTGTGTCAATTTTCTTCCCGAAGGAGGGAAGATCATCCTTATGAAGGGACCCGGCGTTGACGAGGAGCTTACCGCCCTTGATGATGATATACGGGTCCACTACTCGATGACCGACGATATCCGCTATATGCTTCCCGGCAGTCGCCATGAGCGGCGGCTCGTTGTCTTTACCAAACAGACACCGTTTGTCAGACGTTATTTTGCCGTATCCGAGATCCCTGAGCTGACTGCCGGCAGACCGATCGTATCCGGCAGCAACAAACAGTACAAGGAGCTTCGCAAGGCGGCCGCTCCGGGCGGAATCAAAAAGACATCCCGTACACTCTTCTCCGGCGTCAAGATAATATCGGAGCTTATAGCCTCGAGACCCGATCAGGCCGAAGAACTCATCATCTATGACTCATATGCAACACAGGATCCGCTGATGCTGTCGGTTATCGACTGGTTTGACAGCCGAAACCGCCTGGTCCTGACAAAAAAATCGCTCTTTAACGATCTTGATACAGCAGGCAGTCGCCAGCCGCTGTGCGTCGCATCCGTTCCAGAGATTGGCCCCTTTCGCAAGCAGGATGGAAAGACCGACACGATGATTGCGCTGCCGTTTCAGGACCCGGTAAACACGGGTACCGTCATCCGTTCCGCGGCGGCATTCGGTCTGGACGCGGTCATGCTGACCGGGGAGTCCGCACATCCGTTTCACACGAGGTCTATCCGCGCATCGGCCGGCACCGTATTTACCGCACGCCTGTACGGCGGCCCGTTTTTGCATGACCTTCCGGATTTCTGCTCTGAAAACGGTTTCACGCCGGTAACACTCGACGCGGCGGGCACGCCGCTTGATGAGTATCGCTTTCCGGAACGGTTTATCCTGATTCCGGGCGTCGAGGGTCCCGGCCTTCCGGAGGCGCTTAAACACTTATCCGTTTCTGTTCCCATATCACCAGGAGTCGAATCACTGAACGCCGCCGTCAGCGCTTCGGTTGTCATGTATGAGTTTTACAAAAGAAAGCTGCGTACCGGCATCTGATCTCATGCCGAATGGATGCCGCTATTCATGACGGAGTGCCTCGATCGGATTAAGGCCTGCCGCTCGCTTGGAGGGAAAATAACCAAAACAGATACCCACCGCCGCAGAGAAAAATACCGATGTAACGATAGAAAAGTATGAGAAGATAAACGGCCAGTCCACGATAACGGTTACGGAATAGTAGAGGCCGAGCCCCAGGATTACCCCAACCGCACCGCCGATACAGCTTAACACAATTGCCTCCAGCAGAAATTGAAGCAGAATATCCCGTTTTTTTGCACCGATAGCCATACGGATGCCGATTTCGCGGGTCCTCTCGGTTACCGATACGAGCATGATATTCATGATGCCGATACCGCCGACAACAAGCGAGATGGACGCCACACCCGCAAGCAGAATCGTGAGCGAGTTTGATATGTCATTTGCCATCTTGAGCTTGTCCTGGCTTGTAACGATCTCGAAGCAGCCTGGCTTGTTCTGTAACGAATACTTGTAGATGAAATAGTCCATCATTTTCCGCTTGACGGTCTTTAAATCCTCCGCCTCACGCGAGGACACATAGACCTCCGATATATAATCTTTCCTGTCAAAGAACTTGTAGCCGGTTGTGTACGGGATGATTGTGAGATTGTCGAAATCCTCTCCGGAAATCGCCTTTCCCTTCTCGTCAAGGAGTCCGATGACGGTATAGATGCCGTTATTGAGGGTGATCTTTTCCCCGACCGGTTCCTGCTGACCGAAAAGCGCAAGCGCAACCGTTTCACCGATAACACAGACCTTGGCGTGGTTTTTGATCTCCTCCCTGGTAAAGATCCTGCCGCGTACAACAGTACGCCCCTGAATGGGAAAGTAGTCCTGCCCCACGAACCAGACCTGCGACCGGTGGTTTATGCCTTCGTATTTGTGGAGTGTCGTATCGTGGCGCGGTTCGTCATACCGGGCCGGAGTTATGTACTCGATCTCGGGAATATAGCTGCGGAGTTTTGCGATGTCCTCTTCCGTGATAACCTTTCCGCAAAGGATCTCAAACAGCATCGCATTCTTTCCGTAGCTGAAGAGCTGTTCACGTACAGCAAGTTTGGCGCTGGAACCGATGCCGAACATCGCAATAACCGACGATATACCGATGATGATGCCGACGCTGGTGAGAACCGAGCGGAGTTTGTTTTTCCGGATGGCACGAAATGCCGTAACGATGTTGATAAAGAGATTCATAAACCGATCCGCGGACAAGTCGTCACTGTTTTCAATACAGAGAATACTGTCTGCTGTCAAGGCATTCGCTTAAAAAGGGACGCCGAGGCTACGTAATCTCGATCGTATCGCCGCTGCCGTTGCCGATAGTGTACTCTTCTCCCCGCAGGACAATTTCCAGTTCATTACCGGAGACGAGCGTACAATCAACCCTCTCCTCGTCCACATGGACGCGGATATGAGCTCCACGGAACGCTATGTTGAAGGTGTACGACTTGAGTTTCTCCGGCAGGACCGGATTTAAGTGAAGTTTTCCCTTAATGACGCGCAGACCGCCAAACCCAAAGACGATCGCGCTCCAAGTCCCCGCCATGTTCGCAGCGTGGATCCCGTCTCCTGTATTTCCCTTCTTGTTGTCAAGGTCTGTCCTGACGGTGTCATAGAAGTATTCATACGCCTTTTCTGTGTCTCCGATCTCCGCGGCCATTATGCTGAAAATGCAGGTCGACAGTGACGAGTCGTGCGTGGTTATCTTTTCATAATACTCAAAATCGCGCTTCTTTTGCTCAAGCGAAAACTGGTCCGACAAGAGAAATTGCGCAAGGATCAGATCTGCCTGCTTACAGACCTGATACCGGTAGAGGACAAGCGGATGGTAATGGAGCAGCAGCGGATAGTTTTCCTTTGGCGTATTTTTGAAGTCCCAGATCTCCTTGCTGAAAAAGGAATCGTCCTGCGCATAGAGCTGGCGGGTCTCATCATAGGGATAGAACATGTTTTCCGATGCGCTCTGCCAGTATTCCAGCTCCCTCTCGTCAAAATCAAGCACATGGCACAGATGAACATACTTCTCGTAGTTATCGCTCTTCAGCCGTTCCATCGCCTCAACTGCAGAACGGAGGTTATGCGCAGCCATGAAATTGGTATACGCGTTGTTGTTTACCAGACAGGTATATTCGTCCGGACCGGTTACTTCGTTTATGCAGAATTTTCCGCCCATCGAAGGTATAAACTCTCCAAAATCGGCCCAGATACGTGCAGTCTCCGCCAAAAGCTCCGTGCCGTAGTCCTCCATAAACTCCGTATCGCCGGTCGCCTCGAAGTACCGGGTTACGGCAAGGGCGATATCTGCATTGATATGGTACTGCGCGGTCCCGGCCGGAAAGAACGGTGAACACTCATGGCCGTCGATGGTTCGCCACGGGAAGAGGGCGCCGCGCGAGTGATTCAGCTCGCTGGCCCGCTTCCGCGCCGCCTCAAGGGTATTATATCTGAACATGATAAGCTGCCTGGCAACCTGCGGGTTTGAGTACAGAAAGAGCGGATAAATATAAGTCTCCGTGTCCCAGAAATAGTGGCCGTCATACCCCTCACCGGTCAGGCCCTTGGCACAGATATTTGTGTAGCCGTCACGGCCGGTTGACTGCAGCAGATGAAAAAGATTGAATCTGACTCCCTGGGCCATGAGGTCGTCGCCTTCAATTTCGATATCGGTCGAACTCCAGAACTTCTTCAGATAGCGCTTCTGTTCCTCGACCAGACCGTCAAACGTGGCCGACTCGGCATGATCAAGCGCTCTCGTTAGGTTCTCGTACACATTGTGATACGTTTCCACATATCCGAAGTCGTAGCTGATATACTTGTTTAGTTCGATGGGACCGTCCGGTGTAAACGTGTAGCGTATACCCATGAGCATCTCGTCGTTGATGATCTCGGCCTCTTCGGCGGTGCCGTGGTGGATGACGTTCTGGACCATCGTACCGACGATCTTCTCCGAGAACTTGCTCTTTTGTACAAGCAGGACGTAATCGTCTCCCAATTCTTTCTGAAATGGATAGAGTACCTTGCCGCCGAATGATGAGCCGATACGCGGATCGTCCTTGACATCGATGTTTATAACGTCGGCGTTCACAAGGGAATGTATATAGATGTCTGCCGAACACTCTACTGGAGTAATACGGTAGTTTATCGCACACAGATGTTTATTTTCAAAGGATGCCAGCCGCCATGATTCTATCCTGAGCTTCTGACCGCTGGCGGTAATCCACAGGATCGAACGGTAGAGAACACCGGTTTTCATGTTAAGTACGCGCCGATACTCCTCGAAGTGCGATGTCTCAAGAGAGAATAGTTCGTTATCGACCTCAACGCGGATTATTTTGGCATCGGTAACGTTGAGCATTGTCTGCCCCTCTTCCGGAAAGCCGTACAGCTTTTCACCGTGCGCCATGAAGTTGCGCTCGTGAAACGAGTTGAGATATGTGCCGTTTAAGGAATCGAGAAGGTTGGCTTCGTCGTGGTTACCGCGCAGGCCGATAAATCCGTTCGCAAGAGAGAAGAGTGTCTCGTTTATTCTGACATGGTCGCGTTGGAATACGTTTTCCTGAAGGGTGAAGAAGCGGTCACTGCGTTTCATGATCTCCTCGTTTCGGTCTTGGTTTTGTGGGTCAATCTGATACGAAGTCCGCCGCGCGTTTGAAGCAGGGGCACAAAGCGAACCGGGCTGTACCGGATACGAAAAATCGGGCTGTGATTATATGGTAACGACAGGATCCTTGATCCATTCCTCGGCATCATCAAGGCGGTCAAAGACACTGCACACAACCGGGATTCTGTCATTGATGTATGCGATGTCATGCAACGTCTTCTGAAGACGGACATGTCGCCTGATAATACCGTTATCCGACCGGATAAGCGCGATAAAAAGAACACCCTGGCGAGCAAGCCCCCCCAAATCACGGTGAGAATCGATATACCGCGACACGGGTAGATCGATACGTGATGCCGTATAGTCAAAGATCACCTTGTTTACGTTTGATTTGCGTACGGAATCCGCCGCTATCTCGTAGAGTCTTGCAATGTTGTTTGCGGTAATCGTATCTGTTGGAGCGATCCGCAGACTGCCGGATTCAATGCTTTCCGTCGTTTCACAGTTCATGTCAGAATCCTGTATTTTCAGTATGGCTCGCAGCATTCACCCGCACACGTATAGGGTTATCAACATGGTGCGTGCAACCTGCGGAACCGGTGAACCGCCGCCCCTCCCAAACGGCCGAGGCGTAAACCGGTATTATACTTTATTATAGCGGATACCCGACCGTCCGTCAATAAAATTGCTCAGAGGCTTTTTCTGGTGCGTGTATGTGCCGTACCAGTCATGAAGCAAAGACCCTTTTGATGAGAAGCGATATAAAATAGAGGAACGATGCAAGGAGTATGATGCAGGCGCTTGCCGGAATATTGAAGGAGAAAGCAATGATTATTCCGCTTACGGTCAGTATAATCCCGATACAGGCTGCGACGATCATCATCGCTCGCAGTCCCCGTACATAGATCGTCGCGATCACCGTCGGTAAAGTCACAAGAGCAATAACCAGTATCAGTCCGACAATCTTGATTGTAACGACAACGCACAGCGCAACAAGGACAAGCAGAAAAAAATAGATGATTCGCGTCCGATTGCCCCTGGTCTTCATATAGTCTTCATCGAAGGTCAGGTAAACAAAGTGGTAGTAAAACACTACCACTGCAGTTATCACGACGAGATCAAGCACCGCGATGACGGCCAGGTCTCCGGTCTTTACCATGAGAATGTTGCCAAATATGAAACTGACAAGGTCTGCGTTGTATCCTGGAGTCAGGTAAATGAAGATGATTCCAACCGACATGCCGGCGGCCCACAGTGTGCTGACCATGGTATCTTCGTCATGTCCTGTTCCCCTTGTAACGGTCAGTACAAACGCGAAAAAGACGGCCGCAGCGATGGAACCTGCAGTGGTGCTTGCCTGGAGGAAGTACGCGATACCGATACCTCCAAGCACCGCATGGGCTATTCCCCCTGCCAGAAAGGTCAGCCGCTTGGCCACGATGAATGGGCCCGTAATGCCAAACGCGATACTGCACAAAAACGCGGCGGCGAGTGCCTTTTGCATGAAGGAATAGTGAAGAAGTGTATCGAATAAAGCGGCCATGGGTTCTCCAGAGTGATCAGATTATTCCTTCCCGAGATTGTGTGTCAGCATCGTCTCGTGCCGGCACGGACCGTGACCGTACAGGAAGTACATATAGATTTGTGATCCTACAGGTTGCAGGTATGGCGAACCACACCTACCTCCGTGTTGTACAGCTCCCGGCCCAGCATCTCGGCGGTGACATCCTTGACGGAATGGACCGCGGCCTT
This sequence comes from uncultured Leptospirales bacterium, assembly GCA_964484915.1. Taxonomy (GTDB): domain Bacteria; phylum Spirochaetota; class UBA4802; order UBA4802; family JAFGJZ01; genus CAZAHA01. The sequence goes on along the minus strand of CAZAHA010000079.1, from coordinate 2,443 downwards.
CCTGTTCAGGCAGACGACCTTGTCGACAAGCGTCGAGACGACACTGATGTCATGCGAGACAAGGACAACGGACATCGATCCGGACAGCTGCTTGAGATAGTCATAGATGTCCTTTTCGGCGCGGTAATCGACACTCGATGTCGGTTCATCAAGCAGCAATAGGCGCGGCGATGAGACAACCGCCCTTGCAAGAAGCGTCCGCTGCTTCTGTCCGCCGGACAGCTCGTTAAAATAGCAGTGAGCCTTGTCGGAAAGACCAACCAGTGAGAGTATCTCGTCTACCCTCTTGCGTTTGCTGCGGGATATACGCGGAAAGAGATCTCCTTCAGAAAAGAGTCCCATCGCTACCGTCTCCTCCACCGTTAACGGCATCGCGCTGTTCACGGTGCTGTACTGCGGCATGTACCCCGCTTCCCTCCGCGCCCTGACAGGCCTTCGCCCAAAGACCGTCACCGACCCGGACTGAGGCGCAAGCTGACCAAGTATCAGCCTGAGCAGCGTCGTCTTGCCTCCACCGTTTGGCCCGATTACACCGACAAACTCCTGCGGTTCTACCGAAAAGTGGATGTCTTCGAGCACGGGAGACCTGCCGTATGAGAAAGAGAGATGATCAAATAAGAGAGCGTGTTCCTTCACCTGACGTTCTCCCTGATGCTGTGTGCGATGTTCTCAAGGTTATCAAGGTACGCCTCTGCAAGCGGATCGATCTGTACGACTGTTCCGCCAATTCCCTCCGCGACCGCTTCGGCAGAAGCTGTACTGAACTGTTTTTGCACAAAGATTACTCGTATGTCATGTTTTTGCGCCAGGTCTATCATCTTCCTGACCGTTCCGGGTCCGGGTTCCTTACCTGCCACCTCAATCGGAATCTGTTTGAGTCCAAACTCGTCGGTGAAATATCCAAAAGCGGGATGAAAGACCATGATCTCACGATTCTTGAGTTCTGCAAGCGAGCTCTCTATCCGGCTATGCACCTTGTCCAGGTCATTCAGGAAGGAGTCGAGGTTTTGGCTGTAGTATTCCGCATGCTCGGGAGCCAGGCGGGCCATCTCTTCAAAAATCGTACGGGCCTGTATCTTAACCGCCGACGGCGACAGCCATATGTGCGGGTCAGTACCGGCATGATCGTGACTGTCATGATCATCTTCGTGGCCATGGCCCGGTTCATCTTTAAATGTATTAAATTTCCGGAGCTTGACGCCCTCTCTTGTATCTACGATCGTCATATTCGGGTTCGCCTCCGCAATGCGGTCCATCCAGGACTCCTCAAAGGGCACACCGATGCGGAAATAGATGCGTGCGTCGGAAAGACGGGCCATCTGTGCGGGAAGGACCTCATAGGTCGCAGGAGAGTGACCGGGGCGGACCATCACTTCGACATCATACATATCGCCGACGATCCGTTGTACGAAGTACCGCTGCGGCAGGATGCTGACAAAGACGATGCTTGAATCCTTTTCTTCCCTCTTTGCACACGATACCGCCAGGACAAGCATGATCGCAATAAGGATACTCTTCTTCATACTGCTACCGCCTTGATTGAATGTATCGGTACTTGCGGATTATTTCCACAGAAGGGTAACACAAAAGCTAGCGCTGCAGCCGAAGTTACCGTGAAACTGCACCCAAAAAACATCATGAATGCTTGCTCATCACGTCGATCCATACCGCAATCGTGATTATCAGCCCCTTGATGACAAGCTGATAGAACATGTTTATCCCCAGAAGGCTCATGCCGTTGTTCATTACGCCAACGATAAATACGCCGATAACGGTACCCATGACTCCTCCGACGCCTCCGGTAAAACTCGTTCCGCCGATTATGACGGCGCTGATTGCATCAAGCTCGAACATATTACCCAGGTTGGGCGATGCACCGTTTAACCGCGATGCGAGGATGATGCCTGACAGTGCCGCCAGGACGGACGCTACAACATAGACCGAAATCGTCATCCTGAAACTGTTTATACCGGAGAGACGCGCCGCCTCCTCGTTTCCGCCCATCGCGTAGATCCGCCGCCCGAAACGAGTATCGACAAGTATGAAGTGGAACGCGATCGCAAGAACGAAAAAGATAAGGACCGGAAGCGGTATCCCTCTATAGGTACCGAAAACATACAGGGAGAAAAAGAGCGCGAGAACACCGGATACCAGGTTTATGGTAATCTTGTCGGTATGGATATACATGCCGTACTTCTTCTTCTGCCTGACGTCATTATACATGTTGAATACGTAAACACCGAAGCAGAAGGTTATCACAACAACAGACGCGACCGGTGATAAGTAGCTTCCGCCCAGCTTCGGAAAGAGCGGATCGACCACCGGCACGGAGCTTCCTTCTGACATCACCAGGGCGATCCCCCTTCCTATGGTCATCATGCCAAGGGTGATGATGAACGCGGGAATCCTGAACCGTGCGACCCAGAACCCGTTCCAGAGTCCT
>CAZAHA010000078.1:10076-11109 GCA_964484915.1 uncultured Leptospirales bacterium | reverse complement strand
TCCCGATACATCATCTTCTTCTGAAGGCCCGTACTCGCATCTTCTCCCAGAAATGTCCTCACCAGAGTATACGCGAATTGGTACGCAGCTCCCGCACCGATTGCCGTGATCACTTTTCCGTCAACCACTACGGGCTTGTTGACATTGGTGACTGAACCATCGAAGAGTTTTTCGGTACCCGGAAAGCAGGTCACCGTCTTTCCGTTTAATATGCCCGCCTGAAAGAGAACACGAGGCGCCGCGCATATTGCAGCGGCGTATCCGCCATGATTGAAAATTTCCTGGACGAGGTTTATTACACGGTTGTCCTGTTTCAGATTATCACTGCCGGGCATTCCCCCCGGGCACACAACAGCTCCGAACGAAGCACCTTCAATATTGTCTATCGATTCGTCCGCCTCAATCGCGATAGAGTGTGATCCCACGACCCGCCTGTTGCGTATGTGTACCGTCGTAACATCTAAACCCGCCCTTCTCATTACATCCAATGGTACGATCGCTTCTATCTCTTCAAGCCCATCGGCAAGCGGCATTACGATTTTCATTTTTACTCTCCTTTTGTTGCTGTGATAACTTCCAGAATCCTATCATACACAATCCTAAAAAGAGCTTCAAGTCTTTCTCTCTCGTCAGCAGTAAAGTCCGAGAGAACATAATCAGCAACAGACACCATGCCCTCCGCCGGACGTCCTATGCCAATGCGGATACGGTGAAAATCAGCGCTGCCTGTCTGTGTGATGATAGACCGAAGCCCGTTATGGCCCTTATGGCCGCCTCCCTTCTTTACACGGACATCGCCAAAGGAAAGTTCGAGCTCATCATGTACAACGATCACATCCTCAACCGGAATCTTGTAAAACTGCATGGCAATGGATACGGCCTCGCCGCTTTTGTTCATATACGTCTGGGGAAACAATAACATGATACTCTCTCCTGCCAGTTCGGTTTTAACCGAGAGAGCATTTGTATCCTTCTTCAGTTGCGGCATGCCGCAGGAGATGCGTATATGTTCTCCCGCAAGAAAGCCGACGTT
>CAZAHA010000078.1:0-10066 GCA_964484915.1 uncultured Leptospirales bacterium | reverse complement strand
CTGGATCCTGGATTTCCCAAAAAAACAATGAGTTTCATCGTACGTGGCATTTTGTCGTGTCAGGAATCTGACATCTCTTTCTGTGCGGATTCAATGGTCGGGCTTATCGTGAGGTGCCTGTTTACACCTGTTATCAGAAGAAGTTTCTGAATATCTTCCTCAAGGTTGCAAAGGATAAATTTCTTTCCTCCCTGAGTCGCATCAACATTTATGGAAAAGAAGACCCCCAATGCAGCACTGCAGATGAAGTCTACCGAAGAGAGGTCTACGATAATACCCTCTTCACTGTCACGGATGGCGTCCTTCATGACGGTTTTTATATCAAGAAGCATCTCATTGGAAAGAGATCCGTTCAGCTTGATGATGCTGTATGTATCTTTTGTCGTAACCTGATAATTCATATGTCACTCATATACCATAAAGAGTATGCACTCTGATTTCTATACACTATCAGCGTCTCTTTCAGTCAAGGCGTTTTTTTGGAGATACGATGCTGAAATACAGACAATTTTAAGGTTATCGGACATGTTTGGACATTATTTCAGCGGACGGACTCTTTAAAAAATAACTTGCGTAATTCACTGTCCGCGAAAAGACTACACAGCAAAATAAAAAATACAACACAGATACCATGATACTGAAAACAATACAAACACTTATCGCTGTACTTTTCTTTCTGGGCCTTGCGGCACAGGACACTATTTCCGAAGAACCGGGATGGTTTTCAGCAGACAGCGTCGTCGCAGTTGTCAACTCGGACCCGATTCTGCAGAGTCAGCTTGATCGACAGATCGAAATTGAAAAGCAGCGCAACGAAACCGTAAACGAATTGAAAATACTCGATACGCTGATTAACGAACAGCTTCTGTACCAGGCAGCTGATCGTGAGTCGATAATCATCAGCGACAAGAAGGTTGAGTCACATATTGAAGAGCTGATGCAGTTTTATGGAACAACCAACATGGATGCATTCAGGAAGAGGGTCGAGGAAGAAGAAAAGGTCCCCTTTTCCGTGTACCGGGAGGAAGTCCGCAAGAAACTCATCATGGAACAGCTGATGGTATACGCCATGGACTATGTCCCACCGCCAGAATCAAAGGCCCGGGAATGGTACGAAAAGAACAAAAAGTCGATGCTGCAGGTGCGGTTTCAGCATATTCTCATAAGGCCAAAAGACGACACCTTCACCGCAGACAAGAACGCCAACGTGGTTATAGAAAATATACGCAGCCGGATACGCGGCGGTGAATCGTTTGGACGGCTCGCCCGCCAGTTCTCACACGACCGGAAATCCGCGTCCAACGATGGTGTTATCGGATGGATCTCCTTCGGGGAGGTTGACCGGGAAATTGTGGGATACGTGTATAACATGAAAGAGCAGGGCAAGGTTTCTCCGGTATTCAAGACCAACAAAGGATATCATATCATAAAATACCTCGGCAGACGCTATCTGCCGTATAACGAAATTCGCGACCGGATCTTTCAGATGATTTCCCAGCAATCACGTATGAACCAGTTTCAGGAATGGGTAAAAGAGCAGCGCAAATTCTCGGACATCAGGGTTTTCATACCCGGTTATGAAGAACACAGGAATTCGGCACATGTTGAAGAACAGCCTTCTCCTATACGTTGACGATACGGTCGCTGACGATACTCCGCTCGAAGGATTTTCTGGAGACAACATCGTGCCCCTGGACCTTTCCAGACGGCTCTCTGACGCATTTCCCGGCTGCGAAACGTTTTTTTCCGTTCCCGTGGCATACTCAGGCAGCTTACTGTCCCGGGATAACGTCATCGTCCGGGAAGGGTCAATGAATCGCGACTGGAACGCGATTCTTGAACGCTCAGGCGCAGACAACATTATCCGTGTGTACGCCGATGCACCGTTTACCGATCCGGCTGTCATACAGGAGATGCTGGATATCCACGTTACATATGTTGCCGAATACACCTATTCCGAAAACGTACCGTCGGGCTGCGGATGCGATATCATGGCGTCGTTTCTGATACAGTCCCTTCCCGAGGACACCCCTGAAAAGCGGGCACTCCCCATCGAGAAGGTGATCCGCGACAACATCAACCAGTTTGATGTGGAGCTTTATTATACGGAACCAGACATTCGTCACAAGCGCCTCTCGTTCCGCACCGCCGACCTCCGTGAGCGGCGCATCTGTCAGAATCTGTTTGCAATAAACAACCGCATTCCGGCCTACAGGGAAATTGGTTCTCTCATATCCTCGCATCCGGAGACGGTCTATGTCGCCCCCTCTTATCTTGAGCTTCAGCTGAACAGGACACGGAAAACACTGCCGCTCTATGCTCATCCCGGATCAAGCGACAACACCGGACAGATGTCTACAGATACCGTCGGGAAGATACTTGACGGCATGCGCGAATTCGGCCTGCCGTACTCCGTATCGCTCACCTTCGGCGATCCCCTCTTGCACGAGAAATTTTACTCGATCATGCAGTCAATTCGCGCAGAGACCCATGTTGAGACAATCATAATCGAGACCGAAGCGACCTATACAGATTCAAACTTCGTCTCTTTTCTGCGTGAAGCGGCAGACCCCCGTATAACGGTGATTGTGGAGTGCAACGGATATACCGCGGAGACATATTCGCTCATACACGGTACTGACCGTTTTGAGACCGTATTGAAAAACATCATCCAACTGCAGGAAATACTCGAAAATAATCTCTATATTCAGATCATGAAGATTAACGAGACCGAACCCTTCCTGGATATGTTTTACGATTTCTGGGAAAAGCATAACGTACAGATCATTCTTCAGAAGCAGAATACGTACCTGGGAAAACTTCCAGACAGACGGTATTATGATCTCACTCCGCTTACCCGTATTCCGTGCTGGCACCTTCAGCGCGACCTCTACATCCTTCCCGATGGCAGGGTTTCGTACTGCAAACAGGACGTTGATGCCAAATTTTCCTCATTAGATGTCCAGAACATGCCGATCAGTGAGATATGGGAAAAGCGTAAACCGATGTTTCTGAAAGATTACCGGGAAGACTATCCCGCATCACCCGATTGTCGCTTTTGCGATGAGTGGTTTACGTTTAATCTGTAAACCGGAGTGATCCATGCCTATTGAATCCAATACACTCACCCCTTCACCGTTTTCCGTTGTCGCGATAATTCAGGCCAGGATGAATTCAAGCCGGCTTCCGCAGAAATCCACCAAGCTTTTGGCAGGCAAACCGATTCTCGCTCACATTATCGAGCGTGCCTTTTCCATGAAACATGTGGAACATGTCATCGTCGCGACCGGAAATGAACACGACAATCAACCGATACTCTCGCTTGCCCGGGAAATGGGCGCTGTCCCCTTCTCCGGATCGGATGAAGATGTATTGCAGCGGTTTACCAACGCTGCACGCATATTTAACAGTGATTTTATCATCCGCATTACTGGCGATAATCCCTTTACGGATACTGAATACGGCACCATGGCCATAGAACATGCGTTTGAGACGAAGGCTGATCTGTCATCGGTTATCAATATACCGCTGGGCACGGCTATCGAGCTTGTTAAAACAACCGCACTCTACAGAGCGTTTGATGAAGCGACACAGCGTCATCAGCACGAGCATGTAACTCCCTACATCAAGGAGAATCCGGATCTGTTTACGATCATCAGGAAACCGGTCACGATTTACAACATGATTCCCGATCTCCGGCTGACGATTGACACTCCCGAGGACTTTGAATTCGCCTCACATATCTACAACGCACTGTACCGGGGTAAACCGTTTTCACTTCATCATGTCCTGAACTTCCTCCGTATAAACCGGCAGCTTTTGACGATCAACCGGAACATACGGCAGCGCCCGATGACCCATGTCGACACAGGTATGCATGAACTATATCCTTCTCACAACATGTAACGATGACACAGGCTCCGGACATTTCTGGAGGATGACAACACTTCAGAACCTGATCTGCGAGCGTAACATGAATGCGCTTCTCGTTTCCGACAACTTCCCCCGCACGTATCCCGATCATCTTCGGGGTCTTCGATACGACATGATTCCGCAAAGCGGGGATATCTGTATCCGCGACCGTCGGGATTCCGACAGAGACACCATTTTTTTGCTTAAGCAGCGCTTTCGTACAGTCATCACACTTGATGACTGTGGAGAAGGTATAAAGGAAGCCGACTGTTCAATCAATCTGCTTCCGACAGTGTCGTCGCCGCTTCCTGAATACGACGAATGGTCTTTCCCGTTCCTATACGGGTACCATTTCTATACACACATCAAGTCGCTCTATCAGACATATCACCGCGATATCGACATATGCGTTTATACGAACCGTGAACCTGACGAGTACCCAATCGATCTTCTAAAACGCTATCCTTCACTGCGGATATGTTTCTTTTACGGCAGCCGCATCCGCTTGGGTGACTTTTCCGTTGATACAGCCGCACACTATACGGAGATCTTGCTCAGGTCAAGGATATGCGTCTCGCACTTTGGTCTGACGCTGTACGAAGCGTCTCTGTGCGGAGCTCGGCCTGTCGCCGTAAACCCCACTCAATATCACTCCCGCCTTGCCGACAACGACAGCACCATCGGTATCGTTAACTGCGGAACGTTCGACTCTCCTGATCTCGCCCGTCTTGACGGCGTGATTGATACTACTCCGGATGATACCGTTACCGATATTTTTTCTGTAAAGCACCGCATGGAAACACATTGCGCTAATTTTTTTAGTGCGCTGGAGAGAATCTGTAGATAAACTGGTTATGCGCATGATTCCTTTCCCCGTTGCCCGGAGGTTATCATATGACGGTCATGGCTTCTCTGCTTGCGTTATTTCTGCTGAGCAGTTCTCCTGTGATATCGGCAGAAGTCTCATTTTTTCAGGAATCACTCACCGTTTCCATGGAAACGGAGGATACAATATACGTTCCCGTCTCAATATCCATACCGGAGAACGGTTATATTTACAGCAATCCAAAGGGTCCCGGAACGGGCAAACCGGTATCGTTTAGTGTGAACGGCGATAAAATCCTGACGGACACTGTCTTCGTCACGGAACCTGTCCGCCATACATCTCCATTGAGCGATGATTGGGTCTGGATACATAAAGACGGACTCACACTCTACATTCCCATTACCGCCGGAGCGGAGGCCGCTGGAGAGTATACCATAGCGTTCGACGCTCTCTTCTGTGACGATGCATCCTGTACGCCGGTTGGCGATACGCTAAACCTTTCCATAACCACGGGTGAAAACAGCGGTATACTGCGTACCGAACTCCCGGATTCCGTGTTACAGATTGATCTGATCCAGCATGATACAGACCTTCAGCAGGACGAAGAAGCGTCGGCCGGCACCCCTGTTTTTACACCGCACTATATCGGTACACATACAGTTTCTGCTCTTTTTCCGGCAATCATTGCCGCTTTTGTAGCCGGAATCCTCCTGAATGTGATGCCATGCGTCCTTCCGGTGATATCAATAAAGATCATGTCGCTTGTACGGCTGCACTCTCATAAACGGGGAGAGCTTCTCCTGCACGGTGTCACCTACGCCGCGGGTGTCATCACAAGCTTTCTCTTTCTGGCCTCGCTTGCAGCGTTTGCCGGAGCAAACTGGGGCTCGCTCTTTCAGAATCGTATCTTCATCGTCGCCATGAGCGTCATCATTTTCTCGCTTTCTTTATCGCTGCTGGGAGTCTACACATTACAGACACCCGCATGGATAAGCAGTATATCTTCATCATCATCCGTGGTGACATCGTCATTTTTGAGCGGACTGATTGCGACGCTGCTCGCGACACCGTGCAGCGGTCCGTTCCTCGGCGCAACGCTTGCATGGACCCTGACTCAGCCTCCAGGGGTCATCTATGCGGTTTTTATAAGCATCGGAGCCGGACTTTCATTTCCGTTTATTCTGCTGTCCCTCTTCCCGTCGCTTCTGTCTAGTCTTCCCAAAGGGGGCCGATGGTCGGTAGCAGTTGAGCGCGCTCTCGGGTTTCTTCTTGCCGGAAGTGTTATTTACTTTCTATCAACCCTTGACGAAACATATATCATCATGACGCTGATCATCCTTCTCTTTACGGCGATCGGGTTGTGGCAGTTTGGGAAATTCCACGTACCCGTGTCATCCCAGCGAACGCGTCTGCTTTCCCGGTCAGGGCTCGTCCTGGCTGTGTTGATAGGTGTCTTCACTGCGCGTTTTCTTGTATCCGGTTCGGATAGATCCGTGCCGCCCCATGAAGAGTTTTCATACGATAAGCTTGAATCATATGTTGCGTCCGGTACGCTCGTTTTTGTTCAATTTACTGCTGACTGGTGTCCAAACTGTACATATCTTGAGCGGACGGTTCTTCATACTGACAGCTTTGCATCACTTATGGACACATACGGTATCGTTTATATGAAGGCGGACCTGACCGGACAGGCGACGAGTGCAGAAAAGTTTCTGTTGCAGCTTGGCAGCAGGTCCATACCGTACGCTGCACTTTTCTATCCGGGATCATTTACAACACCTGTTGCCCTTCGCGATATGTTTTCTCAGACGGATCTCACCCGTGCACTTACAAAGGCCGTCGAGAGAGCCAAAAGCGAAGATACGGTCACGATAGAGCCCATCACCTTCTGATCAGTAATTATCCTTGACTATACGTGTTCCGGAAACACCCTGTTATGTGATTATTAACAAATCGAGGTACGCAGCATGAGTGCAACTGTCGTTATCGGCTCACAGTGGGGAGACGAGGGAAAGGCGAAGATGATAGACTACTTCTCCAAGGATGCCGACATCATCGTCCGCTACCAGGGAGGGGCCAATGCCGGTCATACCGTGGTAACCGGTGGAAAAAAATACGTATTTCACCTGATTCCATCCGGCATCCTGCATCCTGGAAAAACCTGTGTAATCGGCAACGGTGTCGTACTCGATCCGATCCAGTTTGTAGAAGAGATGGACTCCCTCATCAACAAGGGAATCGACGTCAATTACCGTATTTTCATCTCCGACGCCGCGCACCTTATCATGCCGTACCACAAGGCGCTCGACAGCGCCCTCGAGGAGCTCCGTACCAGCAAGATCGGAACAACCGGCCGTGGAATAGGACCGTGCTATGCAGACAAATGTCTCCGTACCGGAATCCGCGTCGGCGACATCTTCCTGACCGAAAAGGAGCTTGAGAAAAAGGTCCGTCACACCCTTGAGGTCAAGAACCTTCAGCTGGTGAAGATGCACAAGAAGGATCCTTTTTCCATTGATGAGATCATGGAGATCATCATGACGTTCAAGAGCCGGGTCCAGAAGATGATTATCAACACCGGTTACTATCTTAACGAAGAAAGCAAGAAGGGCAAGAAGATCATACTCGAAGGCGCCCAGGGATTTGCCCTGGACATAGACCACGGCACCTACCCGTTTGTCACATCTTCCAACCCGACGATCGGCGGGGCACTGCTCGGCTCCGGGATCAGTTATCACATGATTGAACGGGTCGTCGGCATTTCAAAGGCATACATAACACGTGTTGGAGAGGGCCCCTTTCCCACAGAGGATTTCGGCGACGACGGGAACACACTCCGCGAGAAGGGCGGAGAGTACGGAGCCACCACCGGACGGCCGAGGCGATGCGGCTGGTTTGACGTTGAGCTCATCAAACAGGCTGTCCGCATATGCGGCCTGACCGAGCTGACACTGACCAAGCTTGATGTACTCTCAGGTTTCGACACGATCAGGATCGCGGTCGGATATACGTACCAGGGCAAGAAGATAGACATGTTTCCGTCATTTCTGCTTGATGAGGTGAGTCCCGTATATGAAGAATTTGAGGGCTGGCAGGAAGATATCAGCGATTGCACATCATTTGACGAGCTGCCAGAACAGGCGCGAAAATATGTCCATCATATCGAGGAGCTAATCGGCATACCCATAACAATCGTTTCGGTCGGTCAGGACCGGAAAAACACGATCGTCATCAACGGCCAGTGATCCGTGTCACCATCGACCGTTTGATCTCATCGACCGTTGCGCATCCGGTAAGACCCATGACCTTTTCGAATTCGCCTCGAATCATGTTCAGATAGAACGAGACACCCTTCTCCTTCATACCGACAGCGGCGATACAGACCGGACGCCCTATCATTGCAGCAGTGGCACCCAGCGCCAGCGCCTTGAACACATCCAGCCCCGACCGTATACCGCCGTCGGCAAGCACCGGAACTTTTCCCTGTAAGGCATCCACGATTTCCGGAAGGACATCCAGCGTACCCAACATGTCATCGAGTACCCGTCCGCCATGGTTGGATACGATAATTCCTGAAACTCCGGCTTCAACCGCAGTCCGTGCGTCCAGCGGATTCATGATTCCCTTGAGAATGAGCGGAAGTTCTGTACGGGCGAGTATATGCTGCAGCTTTTCACCATCAATCGGAGCGGTACTCTGCTTCTTCAGGCTCATCGTTGCAAAACCGATGGCATCAACATCGATTCCGACGGCAATCACCCCGGCTTGCCGTGCCTCGTCTATCCTCATGAGGATATCATCCAGTTCTTTTCGCGGCTTGAAAACCGGAATCCCGCTGCCCCCCGATTCGCGTATGGCCGACAGACCGACCCGGTACTTTTCCGGAGAAGCTCCGTCGCCGACCATGGCTATCGTCCCCGTATTCTGAGCACCGGCCACAACAGCATGCGCGTAATCATATTCATCTATTGCACCGTTCATGTTTGTCACCGTACCGGTTATCGGGGCTACAAGTACCGGGAACTCAAGCAGCCGGCCGAAAAGTGTAATCGAGGGATCAGGCTTTTCAACCGAATGAAGCACCCGTGTCACGATGCGGTATTCAGAAAATGATTCTCCATTCCGAATGAATGAACGGCCCCTGCCGACGGCACCCATTCCCGGTACTCCGCTTGCACAGGCCTCTCCGTCACACTCGCTGCAGGTGATACAGCTCTTGCCAAACAGTTCACGTGCCCTGGCCTTGATTGTTTTCATCGACAGATATGCGGTTTCTGATATCCTGATCTGAAGCGTTTCCCGAACCTGACGGATGATGGCCTCCGCTTCCTCAAGACTCGGTGCGGTTGCGATAATATGACCGGCCTTGTCGACGTTCGAGCGCGGCACAACGACGGTATCACCTTCCGACACGTTGAGAATTATATCATTGACCCCCGGAATGCGGCGAGCTTCCTCTACGCCGCTTATACTGTCTACAATACCTGGATCGGGAATAATCGCCCGCTCTATGGAGACAAGGTTCTTTACCGGTACCAGGTTTCCCGGTTCTTCTCCCAGGGAAATCTCGATTGCAGCCTTCATAAGATCAACACCCGTGGCATACGGAAACGTATGGGTAGACATGAATCCGCCGGAAAGACGTGCGGCAAGTTCACCAATCTTCACACCTTCGGACGTTATCTTTATGTCTCCCTTGGCAAAACCGTCCTCTATACCAAGCGCACGGATACCGAGTACCATGATACGCTTTGCTTCTTCAATTATCGATTGATCCAGCTGTGACGGCATCGTATGTCCCTTTTCGATAAAAAAGGGAAGATCCTCTATGATTCTGTCCGCAATACCGGTAAAGATAACCTCTCCATGGTACACGACCGCATCTATAGACAGTTCGTCGCCGTCCATATACTCTTCAATAATCAGTTCTCCGGAAGGGGAGGCCGCCTTCGCCGATCTGAAAGCGTCGGAAATGTCGTTCATGTCATCGATATACCTGACCCCGCGCGCCCCCATGTTGTCAGACGGTTTGATAACCACCGGCAGACCAAGTTCGGAGCACGCACATTTCGCATCTGCAAGCGACCATACGGAAAAGAAATCCGGTGACGGTACGTTATGTTCACGGAACCGCGTCCGCATCTTGATTTTGTTTGTCGAAGCCTCGGCGTCCTCAAACTTTATTCCAGGCAGACCGAGCGCGTTTGCTACAGCAGCAACAGTCATCGAGGCATCCGTTCCGCTTGTCAGAACCCCGCTTATGGGTGTAATCTCATGCTGATTCTTGGCTATCCGTACTGAACCTTCGATGTCGCGAGTGCTCATCAC
>CAZAHA010000077.1:0-11242 GCA_964484915.1 uncultured Leptospirales bacterium | reverse complement strand
ATGTCAAATCATGTAGCGTATACGGTTTTTGTATGAAAGCGCAGTCTTCGCTTTTTATTGAATCCTGTACAAGTGTCTCCTGTGAATACCCGCTTGAAAACAATATCGGTATATCGGGCCGTATCTTTCTCAGGCCCTTAGCCGTTTCGCTGCCGTTCATGCACGGCATAACCATATCCACGATTGCGGCGTCAATCAGTTTGCCTTTGTCCTTCATTATCTCTATTGCCCGCTTGCCGTTTTGGGCAGTATAAACCGTATATCCGGTTTTCTCAAGCATCTTCTGTCCTACATCGAGTATCATCTTTTCATCATCAACCAGCAGTATGGTCTGGGTGCCTGGCAGAAGGTCTTTTGATTCAGTGGCATCATCTTCGACAGGAAGGTCGCTCACCGGCAGATTGATTGTCACGGTTGTTCCCTTTCCCACTTCGCTTTGTATCTTTACATAGCCGCCGTGGTTGCGGATAATACCGTATACGGAAGACAGTCCCAGGCCTGTACCCGATCCGTGTTTGCTGCGGGAAAAAAACGGTTCAAACACCTTGCTCAGCGTTTCAGGATCCATGCCTGTTCCGGTATCCTCTACCTTGATACGTATATACTCGCCCGCCGCAACATCAAAAGCCCGGGCAGTCAGGGGGTCGCAGACAGTCTGGGAGGTGGAAACCGTGATGGTACCGCCGTCCGGCATAGCCTGGCTTGCGTTAATATAGAGATTGAGCAGTGCCTGCCGGATCTGACTGCGGTCTATCTCGACGGCATTGAGGCCGTTTTCGAGAATCTCGACAATGTCGATGTCTTTGCGTGTCTTCTCAAAAAGACGGTTTTCATTCCGTATCAGTGTGTTGATATCGGTCGGCTTTACTTCGTACTTACCACCGCGGGCAAAGGCGAGCAGGTCGCGTGTCATGTCTGCCGCGCTGGATACGTACTGGGATATGAGATTGATGTGTTCCAGACACGATTGTATATTGCCTGCCTCCAGCTGAATCAGTGATATCCTGCCCTGTATTCCCATCAGTACGTTGTTAATATTGTGCGCGATCCCGCCGGCAAGCGTCCCGACAGCCTTCATCCGTTGTGCCGCGTAGAACTGCTCTTCAAGCTGACGGTTCCGTTCTTCGATCTTCCTGTTATGAGTTATATCCAGGAATACGCCGTTATATACCGTACCCTCGCCGATACCCGCGGGGGAGGCGATTGTCTGTATCCACAGCTTTTCGCCGGATGGATGTGTATATGGAAATGTATAGTCGTATTTTCTTCCGCTTTTCATTGCGGTCTTTACGATATCTGAAAAAGCGGAATCGACTTCCTTCGGAAGATGCGACTTAAATGTACGTAGAAAATCCGGATCATCGGATGATATGCCGAACAATGCCTCGGCCTGTTCTGAGATGAACGAAAAACCGTAATCGCTTTCGGAATGGTAATAAAACTGGAAAATTACGCCCGGAATGTTGTCGGCAAGGTTGCGAAGCTGTGCCTCGCTTTTTCTCAGAGCCTCTTCGGCATTCAATCTGTCGGTAATGTCCCAGAAAATACCAAGGACGCCGCTGACATTGTGCATAGAGTCGTATAACGGTGACTTGATTACCTGTACATGTACAGGATCCTTCCCTTTCGGACGGTGTGTTTCCAGGATTGTAGTCACATCTTCCGTTTCCATGATGCGTTTGTCGTCGGCTGTATATTTTTCTGCATATTCGGCAGGGTGCAGATCGTAATCTGTCTTACCGATTATTTCGTCGAGTGTATGGTTAACCATCCTGCAGTATGCACTATTGGCAAACGTAAAGTATCCGTGACGGTCCTTGGTGAATATGCTGTGCGGTATGCTTTGTACAAGCGAATGAAAAAGGTTCTGGTTATGTGAGGGATCGTCGCCCGTCTGATGTTGCAGTGTCCTGTCGATAAACGTAAAAAGGCCGTCGTTCTGTTTTTCAGCATTCGGCATGATAGGTGTAAAGTGCGGTATGGTCCAGCTTTCCGATCAGACCGGGCGGACAATCCTGATCTCCTTGAAGTAATGCGGATTTTGCAGGCGGTTCTTCGTTAATACGGATTCCTGGGGCGTCGTGCTGTTTCCGGAAGCGTCATATTCGTTCCATCGGGATGCAATGTCGTAGAGTGTGTGCAGGTTTTTGTGTTCCGTATGTGGGATGCCGGAGAGGAGGAGAAATGAGTCGTTATATGATATTACATTGCCGTCTATATCGCATATCAGCATGGGAACAGGAGATTTGTGTACGGTATGTTTGTAGATGAGTTCCAGGACCTGTGACGGAATACCGTTTCCTGTTTGGCTTCCTGTTGATAGCTGACGGCTGTCGTTCTCCGAAGAAGAAGATTCGTTGTCATTCATGGGGATATCCTCGTGATCCTGCTCGAAAAGACCGAAGAAAAAAGCATCAACCGGCCCGTATCTTTTATGGAATTGTATATGAGTTAATATAGCCAATAACAGCATTTAGTAAAGAAATAATTGCAGATTACGTATGATATATAGCATGGTGTATGAAGGACTTCGGTATTGCGAAGTGCCCGGTACTATACATGAAACATTATCCTGGATATGATGCAGTGAAAGACAGGAAGGTAGAGTCGCTTGCAGAAACAGATACTCCTGTACGCCTTGACGCATATCTCGCGTCACGATTTACATATCGTACACGGACGCAATGGAAGAAAGCTGTCCGCTCTGGCGACATTGAGGTAAACGGCACCGCCGTAACGCAGCCGTCCCGTATGATAAAAAACGGTGACAGAATAGTCCTGTGCGTTTTGGGCCGGAGCGAACCGGAGGTTGATGCCGGATATACGGTTCTTCTGGAAGATGAACTGCTTCTGTGTGTCTCCAAGTCGGGGGATATTCCGGTTCACCCTGCCGGTCCCTATTTCAACAATACATTGACCACGCTTCTTGAAGATGATTTTGGTTGCCGACTCTATACTGTTCACCGGCTCGACAGGGAAACATCCGGCGTGATACTGTTTGCAAAAAATCCCGGTACCGCATCACGGCTCTCCGCCGGATGGAATCGGACACGCAAGGAGTATCTTGCAATCGTTCACGGGTCTTTCACGGGCGAGATCCGCTGTACGGTACCCATCGGCCCGGCATACGAGCCCGACGATAACCGTACCGGTATCGTCAGGAAGAAACGGAAGGCCCGTGACGGTGCACCGGAGAGCGCCGATACGCTGTTTTCATCCGTTGTCGCGGGAGAATCCTTTTCCCTTATCAGGGCGGTCCTGGGTACGGGACGCCGGCACCAGATACGTGTTCATTGCCGGTATCTCGACTTTCCGATAGTTGGAGACAAGATTTACGGTACCGATGAACGGCTTTATCTCGAGTTTATCGAAAACGGCATGACAAACTCGCTTTTGGAAAGGTGTCTGATGCCAAGATGCGCCCTTCATTCCCACCGTCTGACGTTTATACACCCGGGGTCAGAGGCAGAATGCAGGGTAACCGCCTTGCTTCCGGATGACATGAGCACGTTCATGAAAAAAAGCGGTATTGCGGCTATCGAGTACACATCCAAAAGCCGTTCTGAGACATCATCATTCTAATAGTAGTAATCCTTCATCCTCGGTGAGCTGAGCAGGAAAACGTAGAGCATCAGTAGTGCGCACAGCGCGATGCGCAGGTACTGTATCATCCCGCCGCTACCGGAAAGTACCGTGATACCTGAAAATGGAAGCACGATGCCGCAATACAGGTCTGCGATGACCAGAAATATCGTTCTGCCTGCATGATGACCGATATACAGAAGAACGGATGTTGACAGGATTAACAGAAAACAAATACCTCCCAACAGAAAAGCCGGCGTGATTCCGTACAGAAACACTACTTTTCGGATAAAAAGAATCAGATCCGCAATCAGGATCAGGATGAAATAGGGAATTACTCTCAACAAGAAAATGTCTGTCATATCAAGCATCCAAAGAACGATAGTTGGCCATACAATCCGTGACTATATGATACAGTAAAGTATATTACAGCTTAACAGGTAGATCATTTTTTTTTAAAAATGCATTTTTCCTTTACGAAATCAGTGAAATGCGCATAATAGAATTACTAAAGGCATTTCAATAGATACTGCATTTCGGGGATTGGTCACAAATGTTACGATTATCGCTCTTACGTCATGCCAAATCAAGCTGGGAACATGATAATCTTACGGACCATGAGCGGCCGTTGAAGGAACGGGGGCTTCATGATACCCGGTTAATGGCGGCCGAATTGAAGAAACGGTCATTGTTGCCGGATGCCATTGCGTGCAGTACGTCCCGGCGGACGCGTGAAACAATACGGATCTTTCTTGATGAAACCGGTTTATCGGATTCCATAGTTGTTTATGACCGTGCGCTCTACCATGCATGGGCAACAGGAATTCTTGAGTATGTGAACAATCATGGAAATGGCAGTCATCTCATGATAGTAGGGCATAATCCCGGTATCCACGAGTTTGTGGAACATATGAGTGATTCGAGAATCGAAAAGTTCCCGACTTGCGCGTTTGCGATGCTGACCATAGATACGGATAAATGGTCCAACGTAAAATATGACAACGCAGAACTGACTGAGTATCTGTACCCAAGCATGTTCCGGTAATGGATTTTATTTCTGAACTGATAGTTCCCGAGTACGCAGACGGGGAGCGTATAGACCGTTTTATCGTCAGCACCTCGGACCTGGAGCTGTCCAGAAGCTTCATCCAGAAACTGATCAGAAACGGTGATATCACCCTCAACGGGAGTTCCGCCAAAGCAAGCGTCAGGATACGTGAGGATCAGCGTATACGCATCCGCATCCCGGAACCGGAAAAACTGGACCTCCTGCCGCAGGATATTCCGCTGGACATACTCTACGAAGACCCGGACCTCCTGGTAATCAACAAACAGCCGGGACTGGTCGTGCATCCCGGGCCGGGGAATCCGGACTCGACCCTCGTGAACGCGCTGCTTTATCATGTACATGATCTTTCGTCAATCGGCGGAGTCGAGCGGCCGGGCATCGTCCACAGACTGGACCGAGACACATCCGGCGTCATGATAGTCGCAAAAACGGACAGGGCGCACAAGGGTTTGACGGCACAGTTTGCCGACGGCAGTATCGAGAAGTATTATACGGCTATCGTCAGTGGCAGGCTCAGGGAGAATCCGCTCATAATCGAGGATCCGATCGGACGGCACCCAAAATACCGCCAGAAGATGACCGTTCTCCCCGAAGGACGGTACGCAAAGACAATGGTGTCGGTTCGGCAGACCTGGACGGTTCACAACACCGTTTTTTCAAGATGCACCGTACGGATATACACCGGCAGGACCCATCAGATCCGTGTGCATCTCTCCTCGCGCGGAGTGCCGGTTGTCGGCGACCCCGTATATTCCAAGAATTATGCCAAGTATGCCGTTCCTTTTCTGATGCTTGCAGCGGTGAAAATATCGTTTACACATCCCGTGCTCCAAAAAAACATGGCGTTTGAAGCACCGTTGCCGGAACACATGCGTGCGTTTCTTGATAAACTCAATGACAGGGCATCTCAATGACATTGGAGCGGATTTGTAAATCACCGGAAGAGACCGGACAAGTGGCACGCGAAGTGGCATCCCGCAGTAAAGCGGGAGACGTCTATGCGCTGATCGGGGATCTGGGAAGCGGCAAGACTCACTTTGCCAAGGCTTTCGCCGCGGAGATCGGCATTACGGAAGAGATCACCTCGCCCACCTATACCCTGCTTGAAGAGTACAGCGCACCGTTGCCGTTATACCATTTTGATCTGTACAGGATAGAGCATGAAGTAGAGCTTGATTATCTTGATTTTGAAGAATACTGGGAAGGCAGCGGCATTTCCCTTGTTGAATGGGCCGACCGCGCACCCGGACGGCTCCCCGAAACGGCAGTCATTGTCCGGTTCTACTACATAGACGAAAACACGCGGAGAATAGTCCTTGAATACCCTGATAATTGACACTTCAAGTGAAAACCTGATTGTATGCGTCCGTACACCGCACGGGACCGTAGATGCAAGCGAACGGACAGGGCTGGTGCATGCGGCAAATCTTCTGGACGCGCTGGACAGAACACTAAACAGAGCCGCGGTACCGATATCTGCCCTCACGCTTGTCGGCTGCGGCATCGGGCCGGGATCGTTTACCGGGATTCGCATCTCTGTTACCACCTGCAGGATGATCTCTCAGCTTACAAAGGTTCCGGTAGTCGGCCTCCGTTCGCAGCGCCTGTATACGCTGCACCCCGTATTCGTTCCCGGTGACCTGGTCCTTGTGGCATATGACGCGAAGAAGAAGCGGGTGTTCGGCGGCCTGTACAAAACCGGAGATGATCCGTTATCGCCTGAGGTTATTGTTGAGGAGGGTGATTATCCCATGGAGCATCTGCTCGACTTCTGCACCGGCAGACCGCTATACGCCGTTGGAAACGGGTGCCGTCTCTACGCTGATAAAGTTAGAGACACTGTCCCTGAGTGTACGTTTCTTGATGACCACATGCCAGATCCTGCAATGACCTGCGCGTATGCGGAAATGATGCTTTCGAATGGAAATATGCCCTCTGACTACACGGCGCTTCGGCCGTTCTATGCGCGGTTAAGTGACGCCGAAGCAGCAAAACTGGGGAAAAAAACGAAGTAGCTACATCCGTTCCTGCTGCTGTTTCTTTTTGATCTGTTCGATGAGCCGTTTCTTGTACGATATCTCCATCGGCTTGAGGACTGCGTACAGATGCTGCATCTGATTCTTGCGGGAGGAGTTGCCTGCAAAGCTCAGGCCGAGCATCAGTTCGTTGTTGTCATTGAGTCCGGTAAACCGGATTTCACCGTAGATGGTTATCGGCTGCTGCAGCTTGAAGACGATATCAAAGACAAAGCCGCGGGCCCGTGCAAGGTATTTTTTCAGTTCGGGGTCCTCGATTCTCAGCCGTGTACCGCCGCGGCTTATGTCCACGATATCCTGCCGTTTGTCGATATACTGCGTGTTCGCGTCGCGGATCCTGTCCACCAGTTTAAAGGTCTCTTCCTTGATCTTGATAAAATCGTCAAGCCCAAGCTGGCGTTCTTTTGATATGATTTTTATGTACGCGAACGGAATCGACTGCTCGTTGGGAGTTACATAAATAATCGGAACCATCATCAGCGACTTATACCCGCGCTCCCGGTTTGTATGAACATAGGCTGCCACTTCATTGTCAAGCAGGTCTGATATCCTGATAAACTCATCTGACATTGGTAAATGGTTTTCGGTATCGTTCAGGTCCTCGATAAAGAATGAATTGCCGGTCCTTTTCATCTGGTTGATTACCGTGTCTGTGTGGTCAAAATATCCGACTTCGCAGAAATCATACCGGGATTTGCTTTGAGCCACAAACTGGTCAAGGATAACCTTGATGCTGGTCGGAAGTTTAAACATGGACAGGTCGATCGTATGCTTGGATACCCGGAAGTTGGTGGCGTAGACATCGCCCGGCTTTACCTTAAACCGTATATCGGATCTGCCGGTCGTCGCCCGCCTGCCGCCGTGCATCTTGCAGCGGAAGAGTCCAGGTGCAGGCGTGTCAATAACGAGAAATTCAGCCTCATAATACTTTTCAAGCAGAGCCGAACAGATAATTATTCCGTCCTTGCCGGGTACATAATCCTGTCGTGTTGTTGCGTTGAAGGTCCGTGTCGTATCGTCGAACTCGCCGATAGTCATTTCCCGTTCTTCAACATCATATTTAATTTTGAGCGGCTTCTTTGAAAGCTTCTCCTTCAGGATAGCATAGAGCTCGTCTTCCTTTTCGATCTCTTCGAAAAACCGTTTTTTCCGTTCTTTGTAATTCAGCACCTTAAGGTTCCTGGATTTGGAATAAATACATGACCGCTCATATACAATCGGTCAGAGTCTCTTGAATGATTAGAAAATAACCGGTGACGGTCTCTTTCATGCAGCATGATACGAATACGCTGACTATCCGATTCCAATAATAACCCTATTCATGAAATAATGAAGAGAGTCACGCTCTCCCCTTCATCTTGTTGTCTTTTTTGTCCGCTTTTTGGTGCTTTTCTTTGCTGTTTTTGCCGCGGCCGCTTTCTCTTTTTCTTCGGCCTTCTTTTCCTTGATCTGGGCCTTTAGCTCAACAAGTTTCGCCTTTTCTTCCTTGGTCTGGCTGGCCAGTTTTTCGATTTTCGCCTTGAGCCGTGTTTCTTCGTTAAGAAGCTGTTTCAGTGTTTTCTCAGCCATGTTAAACTTCCTCCATTTGCAGTTTTTTAAGAGGCTATCATTTATTTTGTATTAATGCAAGAAAAAATCAGTATAGAGTGTTTTGTAATTATAACGTTATACGGAGAATTATCCAGCCTGCTTTGACGGCCCGAATAGTATTTGAAATATACACATGTGTTTTGAGTATGTCCTGTACAGAATTCAGCAGTGAGCGGAGTAATGCATGGCACGGAAAGACCCTGTCGTGGCTATAATCGGACGGCGAAATGTCGGGAAATCGACACTTTTTAATTCCCTGATACGGGAAAAAGTTGCAATAGTCGACGATCATCCCGGTCTTACCCGTGATGTTATCTCGTACCGGATGGAATATGAGCAGTTTTCCTTTACACTGACAGACACACCGGGCCTTGATCTGCCCGATCAGGAAGAGCTCTCCATGCAGATCCTCAAGTCTGCGCAAGCGGCGCTGGACCGATGCGATGTTATCATCATGCTTCTTGAGTATCCGTCTCTGCAGCCGTTTGACCACGACCTTCTGGACATCGTGCGGAAAACAGGCAAACCGGTCGTTATCGCTGTCAACAAGATGGATAATCCGGAAGACTATGAACGGATGACCAATTTCTACGAACTCGGTGTCAGTGATCTTATCCCGATTTCTGCGCTCCGGCGCACCAACATCGAGATGATGCTGGATACCGTTACCGCGTATTTTCCACCCGGCGGGGGAGGGAAACGGACGGTCGACATGAAGATCGCGCTGGTCGGCAAACCAAACGCCGGTAAATCGACCCTGATAAACGCCTATCTCGGTTTTGAACGGTCTGTCGTATCCGAAATACCCGGAACCACGCGCGATGCAGTCAACGAGTGCTTCCCGTTTTACGGCAAGACAATAGAGATTATCGATACGGCCGGCCTGCGGAAACGGTCCAGGGTGTCGGATAAAATCGAGTATTTCTCATTAACCCGGAGCATCAGGTCGATTGCGGCCTGTGATGTCGTCATACATCTTATTGACGCTGCGCAGGGTATAACCGACACGGACAAGAAAATCGCGGACGAAATCGTCAAGGCGAACAAGCCGCTCATCATAGCGGTTAATAAATGGGACACCATGGAGAAAGACACTCATACGTTTAACGAGTACGTGAAAGATCTGCAGATACGATTCTACCGTACGGGAGACTTTCCCGTCATATCCATCTCCGCTAAGGAAAAAACACGTATCCATAAACTGATGCTGCGCGCGTGTGAACTCTTTGAACAGTCGCGGCAGCATATGGATACCGGTCAGCTCAACCGCGAGATCGAACGGATCATCCGGTCAGGAAGGCTTCCCGGGCTTGGAAGCGATATCAAGGTGTTCTATGCCACGCAGCTGCGCCAGTCCCCTCCCGCATTCAAGCTCTTTGTGAACGATGCGTCGAAATTCCGCCGGGACACTATACGGTTCTTTCAGAAGGAATTTCAGAAGCTTCTGGGCATAAAGGGTATTCCTGTACGGATCATTATTGAAGGAAAACAGAAGAAAACGGCAGGAAGACGCCGTTAGGACGGGATCAGAACTCGTGTCTGTCTGTAAACGATTTAGCGATTGTGGCGATGTCGGCAAAGTCGATATCCGCGCCGACAGGCAGTCCCCGTGCCAGACGCATGATACGTATACCCTGCTCCTTGAGCAGGCCGGATATATACAGGATCGTTGCGTCACCCTCGATCGTCGGATTTGTCGCCATGATGATCTCCTCAACGGGATTCTCATCACACCGTTTCTTCAGCGATGCTATGTTCAGTTCGTCAGGACCGATGCCGTCCAGCGGCGAGATGACCCCTCCCAGGACATGATACAGGCCGTTAAACGTGCCGGCCTTTTCGATTGTCAGTATGTCCTTCTTGTGCTCGACCACGCAGATGGTTCGCACGTCACGGCTTGTGTCTCTGCAAATCGTGCAGATACTGGTATCGGATATGCCGCCGCAGAGTGAACACTGTGTGACATGCTCTTTGACCGCCTCGACTGTCCGTATCAGATGCGTCACCTCATCGGGGGTCATCTCCAGTATCCTGAAAGCAGCGCGAGAGGCGCTCTTGGGCCCGATGCCGGGGAGTCTTGATAGTTCGCGGATAAGCGCATCGATATATTCGGAGGGATGTGCCATCAGAACATGTTGCCAAGCGCGCCGAGATCCATTCCGCCTGTCAGCTGCTTCATCTTTTCAGCGGACAAAGCCTTGTTTTCACGGACAGCGCGGTTTACCGCATCAGCGATATTCCTCTCGATGGTAACCGCGTTCGCTCCGCCGACACGGTCGGATGCGATTTTAACGGAGGTCACTTCAAATTCGCCGTTTACCGTTACGGTAACCATTCCATCCGGGCTTGATCCGGTAGTCTGGTTTTTTTTCAGCTCTTTCTGGAGATTTTTCATCTCCTTTTGTAGTTTCATGATATTGCCGAGATCGCCAAGTCCTTTCAGCATGTTCAGTTGTCTCCTTTCGTTACTATTTTCCCGTGGAAAATCTCCATCACCTTCGAAACCGTCGGTGGTAGAACCGTTTCCTCCGTGGTGTGTACCGTTGTTCCGGGCGGCTCATTCGGCGGTGGAATCTCTTCCGTATCCGGTGTATCAAGGTACACGCGTATCTGACCGCCGCAGAGACGGGACAATTCTCTCTGTATGTATTCCTTCTCCTGTGCGTCAAGCAAAATGCCGGTGCGGTCCTTCGGGGCGAGCCTTACGCCGTGGTCAAAGAAGGCAGGCGTGAACTGTTCGCATTTTTCATGCATGTACCGCTTGTGTATCGGTATTGTCCGTAAGAACTCCTGCCAGGCCTGGCGCGTGTTCAGATGCGCGGGTCCGGTCTCTCTCTCTGTGGTGTCATGGGCCGGAGTGTTTTTTTTTTCCGTTTCGGATTCCGACTCCGGGGCTGCGGATTCGAGTTTCTCGATTATCGCGCTTATGGAAGGCCGCGACACGAGGGACGCCATATCGATAAGC
>CAZAHA010000076.1:0-11372 GCA_964484915.1 uncultured Leptospirales bacterium | reverse complement strand
GTTCAGATCGGGTCCCGGCTTTCGGGACGGCTTCCCGCCATTCAGCAGGATCTCCGCGAGGTTCAGGATTCCCTGTCCAGAAACCAGGTTATCCGCGACGGTCTTTCTCAGCTGCGCGAGGATTTTCAGTCGGGGGGCAACAACGTCCGGATGATACTCGCTGACGTACAGTACAACAGCCGTCCGGTTCTGCAGGAGTTTCTCGGAAACGAGACCATTACCGGTGAGTTTCTGACGTCCCGGATGAACGAGAACACCCGTATGATCAACGATGACGTAAACAGACTGTCCCGTCTGCAGGTAGAGACCGAAAACATCTTCGCGTCAAGTCTGGTTCCAAACACCGCGGATCTCTCACAGGATATTGCAGGAAGCGGCCGTCCGGAGTCGATCTCAAACCTCAACGCAGACGTTGTAATGCGGTTAACGCGTTAGGCTGCCGCGGTGCACTCTCTACTTTTGACTTCTCCGTGCCGATAATACTCCTAAGGATAATCCGAAAGAGTGCGGGGGCGGCTGCGGGTCAACATGTACATACCATGGGTACATATGCACCACACAACTTGCATGCCCGGCTTTCCAGATGAGAGTATAAAATGAATAAACTGCCGTTGGTATTTCTTTTCCTCCTTTATACAATTAACCTGTTTGCAGCCCATAAAATAACAGAAAACGGGTACGCGCTTATCCTCCTTGGCGATGATACCCTTGCTACCGAGACGGGATGGACAAACCACGCCGACACACAGCGTCTTACAAACTATGCTCAGTCAAGAAACATGAAACTCATAGACGACATGCGTCCGGTTGCCAACCAGAAGGCGTCTTTTATTGCCGCACCGGGTGTTACCTTTACCATTACCGGGTTCAAGCCGCAGAAGACCTATCACATGTGGGTGGATTTTGTACGGTTTACCTTCGACAAGAATCCAGGGATATTCTCAAAACTGATGGTATTTGTTGACGGCCGCCAGGTGGACGAGATCACCTGGGGCACGCTCGAGAAGGAGAAACTGTACAGTATAGAACTGCCGCTTGACCTTACCTACGACGGCAGCGTCAACGTCACTTTTAAGGAAAAGGCCATGAACTACGGCTACTGGGGAGTCTGGGACATCATCATCGCATCCGGAGACCTTCCGGAAGGATCCTACTTCGATGAGGATGTTCGGGAGATGACCACGGTGGACGATGTTCAGACGGAACCGGCCGAACGCGAGACCCGGCCAGAGCGCACGGAACCAGGACAAGCACAAACGGAACCTCAGCCTGCGGAACCTGCACGTCAGCCCGCACCACAGCAGCGTGAGCGGACACAGCCGCGGACCAGACGTCAGCCCGCCCCCGAGCGGAGGACTCCGCCAGCACGGCGCACACCGCAGCGTGCTCCCGAACCGGAAATACCCGAGGTGGATGAACCGGTAGATCCCCTTGTGGACGATGTAACCGTTGATTCACCGGAGATGCCCGATCCGCCGACGACGCGGTAATCTCTACAAAAAAAAATCGATTTATCTGTTTGACAAATACCCCGCTGGTATTTTTTTGTGGAAAAGCAGTATATTTAAACCACACAACAGGTACTGGTATGAGTTTAGAATTTGAAGACAACTTCGATGACGATGTGTATGAGGACAGTTTCTACGAGGAAGAGGAAGAGCTGACCGAAGATGAAGAAATTGCTGCCGATGACGATTTGGAGGTTGGAAGTCCCGTGACCGAAGTGCGGGTCGACGTCTCATTTGTCTGCGACGACTGTGATTACCGCTGGGATGATTCCATTTTGCAGCGTAAAAATGAATATGAAGAGGTTGAAGAGATTACCGATGTTGTTTGCCCGATGTGCGGTTCGATGAATGTCACCCAAATTTGACCACTATCTCCATATTCGCGGCGCGCGCGAACATAACCTCAAGAACATTTCCATAGACATCCCGCGGGACTCCCTCGTTGTCATAACGGGACTCTCCGGGTCTGGCAAGTCCTCACTTGCGTTTGACACCATTTATGCCGAGGGACAGCGCCGGTATGTTGAGTCCCTCTCGGCCTACGCACGGCAGTTTCTCGGCATCATGGAGAAGCCGGACGTGGACTTTATCGACGGCCTTTCGCCTGCCATTTCAATCGAACAGAAGAGCACCCACCGCAATCCCCGTTCCACGGTGGGAACCGTTACAGAAATATATGACTATTTGCGCCTCCTTTTCGCGAGGATCGGCGTACCGTACTGTCCCAACTGCGATATAGAGATAACTTCCCGTTCGGTCGACCAGATTGTCGACCAGATTCTTTCCTATCCGGAGAAGACGAAGATACAGATCCTCTCGCCGATTGTCCAGGGGAAGAAGGGAACACACGAGGACACATTCGACTCCCTCCGCAAGAAGGGATTTGTCCGTGTCAGGGTGGATGGAGAGCTCCGTACCCTGGATGAGGAGTTTTCGCTTGTCAAGAACCGGAAACATTCCATCGACGTCATCATAGACAGGATCGTCCTCAAGGAGGGGATACGCTCCAGACTTGCCGACTCGGTTGAGACCGCGCTCGATATATCCGACGGGCTGCTGCTTGCTGATATCGACGGCGTGGAGACCGTCTTTTCCTCCAAGCACTCGTGCCCGTCCTGCGGCTATTCCATACCGGAGATTTCGCCGCGGATGTTCTCGTTCAACAACCCCTACGGGGCGTGTGAGATGTGCAGCGGACTCGGCTTTCTCATGCGCTTCAACGACGGCCTGATCGTTCCGGACGATTCCCTCTCAATCGAGGAGGGGGCGGTCCGTGCGTGGGGAAAGCAGTGGACTTCTGAACAGGTGAAGTTCCTTAACCGCAATTTCAAGGTGGATACGAAAAAGGCGTGGAAGAAGCTCCCGCAGAAGGATACCGAGCTTATCCTCTACGGTACCGGCGACCGCGAGTCGCGGAAGTATCCGTACAGCCGCCACTTCGAGGGGGTGATCCCCAATCTGGAGCGGCGGTACCGGGAGACCGCCTCCGACGACATGCGCAAGTGGATGGAAGGGTTCATGCTCAACCAGACGTGCCCCGAATGTAACGGGCGCCGACTGCGTCAGGCAAGCCTCCATGTGCGCGTCTCGGGTACACATATATACGAGGTCACGGAAAAATCCATACGGGATGCGCACACCTTCTTTCAGGAGATTTCGCTTACCGAAACGGAGCGGAAGATCGCCTCGCAGGTGCTTGCCGAAATACGCAACCGCCTGAGTTTTCTGACCGACGTAGGTCTTGACTACCTTACGTTAAACCGTGCGGCGGGAACCCTTTCCGGCGGGGAGGCGCAGCGTATTCGTCTTGCCACACAGATCGGCTCAAGCCTTACCGGTGTCCTCTACGTTCTGGACGAGCCGTCGATTGGTCTTCATCAGCGCGACAACCAGAAGCTTCTGGGCACCTTAAAGCAGCTCCGTGACCTCGGCAACACCGTCATTGTGGTTGAGCATGACGAGGAGACCATGATGGAGGCAGATTTTATCGTGGACCTCGGCCCCGAAGCCGGCCTGAACGGCGGGTATGTCGTCTGCTCCGGCACGCCGAAAGAGGTGATGAAGTGTCCCGATTCGCTTACCGGACTCTACCTCTCCGGTAAACGGTCCATACCGGTGCCAAAGAAGCGTCTTCAGCCGAAGGAGATGCTGACCCTCAGGGGAGCCCGCGAGAACAACCTGAAGGCAGTGGATGTTGACTTTCCGCTGGGCGTCTTCTGCTGTGTCACGGGTGTGTCGGGTTCCGGCAAGTCGACGCTTATCATGCAGACGCTCTACAAGGTGCTGTCCAACCTGATTATGCGCTCCAAGCTGTACCCCGGCGCTTTTGACTCCATCGAAGGGGTCGAGAAGATTGACAAGGTCATCCACATCGACCAGTCGCCCATCGGAAGGACGCCGCGGTCCAATCCTGCTACCTATACCGGCATTTTTACCCCCGTACGGGACCTCTTCTCGCAGACGGCCGAGTCCCGCATGCGCGGCTACAAGCCGGGCCGCTTTTCGTTTAACGTATCAGGCGGACGGTGCGAGGCGTGCGAAGGCGACGGCATAAAGAAGATCGAGATGCACTTCCTCTCCGACGTCTATATCACCTGTGAGGTCTGCAAGGGGAAGCGGTACAACCATGAGACGCTTGAGGTGCGGTACAAAGGCAAAAACATATTCGAAATTCTTGAGATGTCTGTAAACGAAGCAATGGAATTTTTCGAGAACGTACCGGCAATCCACCGTCGTCTGCAGACGCTGCAGGAGGTGGGATTGGGATATATCAAGCTGGGACAGAGTGCAACGACCCTCTCCGGAGGCGAGGCACAGCGGATAAAGCTCTCATCAGAACTGTCCAAGCGCGCCACCGGCAAGACCATGTATATCCTGGATGAGCCGACGACCGGACTCCACTTTGCCGATATCGAAAAATTGTTGAAAGTATTGCGCACGCTGGTAGAAAAAGGGAACACGGTCCTTGTGATCGAACATAATCTTGACGTCGTCAAGACCGCCGACTATGTCATAGACATGGGACCGGACGGCGGCGACAACGGCGGTCGCGTCATCGCCACGGGGACGCCTGAAGCGGTCGCGCAGGTCTCCCAGTCGTATACGGGAGCGTTCCTCAAAAAAATTCTATAAGGTGTCTGTATCGTGACACGGAATCTTAAAATAACGGGTGCGCTTCTTGCCGTGCTCCTTGGTTTCCTTGTTACCGCGCCTGCACAGCAGCGGCTCACCGACGCGACCATGGAGATGGCTCGGAACCGTTTTAAACAGGGTCTGACACTTTTTAACGATTACAGCTACCTGGGCGCTGTTGAGTATTTCAGAAGTGCGCTCTCGGTCTACCCGCAGTACCATCTTGCACGGGAGTATCTGGCCCGGTCATACCGCCTGGCGGGGTACACTGACGAGGCGTTGACCGAATGGGAACT
This sequence comes from uncultured Leptospirales bacterium, assembly GCA_964484915.1. Lineage (GTDB taxonomy): Bacteria > Spirochaetota > UBA4802 > UBA4802 > JAFGJZ01 > CAZAHA01. The sequence continues at coordinate 6,436 of CAZAHA010000076.1, read as the reverse complement.
TCTGTATGACATCTCGGACGATATTTCCGTCAAAAACAAGATAGACATGCTGCGCTACATGCGCGCGGGAATAGGCGGTGTCGCCGGGACCATCCCCGAATATGTCGAGGTCTCACGCATCCGGTCCGCCGATGTCAGCTACTACCATTTTCCGTTTCCGGCGGACATCACCGTCGACAACGAGAAAAACCTGTACATAACGTCGTTTAATACCGGGAAGATCGTCAAAATGTCTCATGACGGCAAGGGAATCTCAACCATGCGCCCGGAGCAGGACTCACGTCTCTACGGGATAGACTGCAACGCAGATCACGTCCTCTTTTCGGACTTTGCGAACGACCGTGTCCACATCGCAGACAAAAAACTCCGTACGGAACTGACTATCGGTTCTCCGGGATCGGGTGAGGGCGAGTTTCACGGGGTGCAGGGAGTGGCCTTTGACGCCGAAGGCGATATATACGCCGTGGACAGCGGAAACCACCGTGTGCAGAAGTTCTCCCGCGATGGCGTCTATCTGCTGCAGTTTGGAAGACGCGGCCAATACGAGGGTGAATTTACCAACCCGACAGACGTTGCAGTAGACGGCGACTCTGTTTTCGTGACCGATACCGGCAGCGGCCGCATACTCGTGTTTGACGCATCCGGCAACTATATGCGGGAAATAAAAAATGACATGCTCACCGCACCGCGGGGGATCACCGTTTCCGGCGGCCTTCTCTATGTCTCTGACTCCGATACCGGTCTCGCGATCATCGACCCGGCAACCGGCGACGGGCGGCTCATCGACAGCTGGCGTGACGGAGAGGAGACCTTCTCCCGGCTGTATGCGTCTGTGATAGACCGTGACGGGTACCTCTATCTTCTTGATCATAACCTCCAGTCGGTTATCGCCTTTTCGGAGATTGAACAAACCTATACGAACATTGATATCGAGATACGGTCGGTTGACACCGCAAGCTATCCCACGATAGCATTTTACCTTTCGGTACGGAACAGGGGCGGCACGCCCCTGTATGCGCTTTCTGCAGAAAACTTTACCGTTTTTGAGGACAACGCCCGTATGCAGCGCCTGTCGATCGACTATCTGAAGGAACGGCCGAAAAGATCCACAGCCGTCTTCTGTGTGGACCGCTCCGCATCCATGAAGCAGTGGCACGATGAACTCCAGTGGAGTGCCGATTTTTACTTTAAAAATATGACGGTAGAGGACAGGGTGCGTATCGTAAACGCGGGCGTACGTGATTGGGTCGGTAACGACTTCGACTGGTCGCGGCGCCGTGCACAGCAGGCGCTCAGGCAGCAGCGCTATGAGGGCGATACACCCGCGCTGGGAAGGGTGCTGTATAATGCCGTTTCTGAACTGGTTGATACAGAGTCATCGCGGGCTGTAGTCCTCTTTACCGATGGCAATCAGACGGATGCGGCATTCGCGCAGTATCCACCTGGTGTCATCGCTGATTATGCACGCGCCCACTATATACCGGTTTATATCATCTCGCTTGATGCGGACAACGACACGCTGCGAATGATCGCCCGGTCAAGTGGCGGCGCCTTCATTCGCGCACGGGAAGCCGAACAGTTGCAGGATTTGTACACAGATATCCGCTCGCAGGAGGAGTACAGGTATGTTCTGGTATACGAATCATTTAAAACGTCCGGATTCACCGGTTGGTGGTCTGACGTGACTGTTGATGTTGAGTCGCAGGGACGCCGCGGGAGGGAGTGGGGCGGTTATTTTGTTCCGTAAACACATTCCCGAAGCCAGTCCTGAGTCTTGGAAAACTGTTTCTCTCCGCCTGCCTCGATTCCGTCGTATGGATATACTTCAATAGTCTTTTCCATGCTTGTGCACTTGTTGAAGAACGAGAAGACGCATTCGGCGGGTGACGACAGCGCCTTTATTCCGGTTACCATCAACAGCGGCACGGAGATTCTGTCTGAGAAGTTAACCGCGTCGAAGTAGGAGAGGTTCCGCTTGAGGACCCGCTTCTTGCCCCGAACATTATTGGCAATGCGGTTGATCTCATCGGTAATGAATCCGTCGGAAATGTTCTGACTGACTTCCAGATTTGCAAATGCAAGCGAGTCAAGTACCAGTGCACCGACCCGGGTCGACATTGCCGCGCAGAAAGCGGCAGCCGCGCCGCCCAGTCCCTTTCCCAAAAAAGCAACGATGCTGCAGTCTATGTCCCGCTCAAGCCGGAGATAATCGATGCTCCGGTAACTGTCCAGGTAAACGCCGCGGAGATAGTAGTTTTCCGAGTCCAGGATGTTCTCGATCAGATAGCCGGGGGATTCAAACTGACTGTTGCCGACGATATCGCTGTACGACATGTTCCTGAATACCTGATGACCGCGCATCTCTACGAAGAGCCAGGCAAACTCTTCATCCAGTTTGTATCCCTTGTACGGCTCGTTGTGGAGGTAATCATGCAGGACGATCACGGGACGGGGATTCCGTTTCTTTTTCGGTTTGTACAATCGGGCCGAAATTGTGGTCTTCAAAAAGCTCTTGTAGGTGATGTCATATACGTTGAACCGTTGTGATGAAAGACGCCTGTTCTCGACAGATGTGGGATCGAGGGATATCCTCTTCATGTCGATTAGGGCATTCTTCCAGTAATAGTCAAAATCGGATTCCCGGGTTATGGTAGGAAAGTTAGCATAATATCTGTCGAAGTTGATAAGAGTGGCCACTGTTAATATCCGTCAGTCAAACATGGTGTTAATGAACATACTGTTGTACTGGAAAAGGTATATCAGACACACCGCGAGGGCGATGATGACAACAACAGAAAAGATAAAGAGAAAGAGCGACGTCAGTCTGCTTAAGAAAATCGAGCGTACTATGGTAAAAAAGGGCAGACCGGTCCGTATGTAAAAAACGAGTCGCGAGATGGTCCGTACCACAAGAGACGCCGCAAAGAGCAGGACGATGCCCCATGAAATCAGCTTTGTGTACAGTTCGGGATTGGACAGCACCAGTGTCAGCACCGGAACGGAGAGAAGGTTCATGACAACAATGGAAACGACGGCCGATATTATGATAAAAAAAGGCAGCGTAATGATTTCCTTCATCCGCTGCAGGATACTCCGCTGGTCGTATATCGTCGTCGAGAGCGAGTCTGATTGTGTGTTCTTCTTCATTCTTCTTCCGTGCCGTCTTCGGGTGTATCGTCTTCCATGACGGGAGCGTCCTCTTCGGCGGAACCGCTCTCGCCGTCCTCTTCGTCAATATTGATGTCGAATGCAGTCTTCAGCGCGGATTCTGCAGCGGACCGTACCCTCGCGTTCGGATCATACTTTGCCTTGTAGGTCAATATGTCAATCGATCTTTTGTCTTTCAGGTCCTCCATCAGATCGATCGATTTAAGCCGTACAGCGGCGCTGTCGCTCTTCAGGGATTCTTCCAGGATTGGATAGGCGGAGGAGTCTTCCAGGTTGACGAGCGCAGCGATACAGTACATGTAAAACGTGTGATAGTTACGGCGCTTCTTTATCGTATAGGACTCTATCCGTTTGATCTCCCTGTTTATGTCCGGTACGGCGCTTCGCGCGCCGAGTTTCGAGAGCGAGCTGACAGCGTATGAGCGTATGGTAATGTCCTCGTCCTCGTTTGTAAAAAGGGTGGTAAGGTACGGGGCAGATTCCTGAGTGTTGCTGTTGCCCAGAAAGAGGATGAGCCGCTGACGGTTAAAGTCATTGGTATTCGGGTCTTCGATCTTCTCCTTTGCAAACTCAAACAGCGTCGTGTCCTTGAATTTGGCGAGGGTTACCAGAAGCGCTTCAATAAGACCCGAGTTATCGCTGAAGTCCAGCTCCTTCAGCCTGTTGCGCAGTACGCCGATCTTTTCCCGGGCCTCAAGGTCCTTAAGTGCGTAGACAGCCGCTATCTGAACGTCTCTGTCGGAGTGGTCCAGGTGAGCGCTGACCGGGCCGATTGCATCTTTCCTTTCATACCTTGACACGATCTGGAACGAGTTGCGGATGACAGACGGATCAGATTCGTCCTTCAGGTTCTTCACGACAGTCGTGAGGACGGTGTCGAGGTACTGCTGCGTCTTGATGCGCTTGATGTTGGAGATCGCCTGCGCCCGTTCCTTGTGGGTACCAAACTTGATCGTCTTCTCGATATATTCGGCCCCCTTTTTATCGTGGATTCTCTGTTTCTCGTCGGCATCCGGTTCCTTGCTGCTTTTTTCTGTCTCTTCTGCCACATCCGTGGTTTCATCTGCGGGTGTGGCAGAGTCTGTCTGTTGTGGCTTTGGCGTGGGTGAGACTGCCGGCTGGGCGGTGAGCATGTGAAGTGAAACGGCCAGCACAAGCGGTATATAGATACAATATTTCATTGTTGTAGTCCTTACTGAGGAGGTACTTTACATTATTGTCGGTTTGGTTTACATGATTCTTTATGTCGCTTCAACCAGGCGTATGTTGCACCGGGAATGTACGGAATGTTCCCTATCCGTTGCGGCGCCGCTCAAGAGCAGCCGAATAAACCGAAGTGAACTCCCGTGCTGTTTCGCTCCATGAACGGATTGTGTTCATGGCTCTGTGCACGGTGTCATGCAAGAGGTCGGACGAGTGGAACAGGGAAACTGCCGCGTCAAGCGTGTCCCTGAGTGCTGCCGGGTCGTTTCGGTCAAAGAGGAGCGCATTGCCGCCGCTTGGCTCACGGCAGTCCTTCAATGTGTCGGCGAGAAGCCCGGTCCGTGACGCAACCGGAAGTGCGCCGTATGCGCAGGCGCGGAAGTGCGCCTGCCCTGTATATTCCAGGACTGGCGTTATGAGCATGAAGTCGCTTCCGGCAAGGATACGCCTCTCAAGCGTCTCGTCGCGACCGCGGTGGATGTGGACCCTGTCGGGCATGATGCTGTTGAGATATTCCAGAAGCAGGAATGTATCGTCGTCACCGTCCCCCATGAGGACAAACTGAACACGGGAGCGTGCAGCCGTGTATCCAATGATACGGGCGGCCTGCGGCATCATGTTCTCGCGCGTAAACGGTCCGGTTAAACCGAAGAGTGCGGCGTCATCGTCAAGCGGCAGACCAAAGTGCCGCTGGAGCGCCGTCTTACAGACACGTTTACCCGCCATGTCAGACATGGAGAAGAGGGCGTCGATCTTCTTGTCCTGCGACGGATCCCAGCCTCCGGCCGAAAAACCGCTGTTTACCGGAACGATACCCTTGGCGTACACGATCCCCGCAAGATGACCGCTTTCAGCAGGATTTATGATATCCTTTGCATATGTTACGCTTACCGTGGAGAGGAGGTCCGCATACTGCATCCCTCCCTTTAGCAGGCTTATCTGCGTATAGTACTTCATGTTGTCTTCGGTTACCGCGTCCCACGACAGGCCAGTCACGGTGACAGCCGACGCCGGGAAGATTCCGGTATGGCGGATCGAGTGGATGGTAAGGACAACGGCCGCAAACCGGATTCTGGATGTATCATAGAGTGTCCGTGCCAGTACCGGTACAAGGGCCGTATGCCAGTCGAAACAGTGGATGATATCCGGTTTAATGTCCAGAAGGTCAAGCGCGTGAAAAAGTGCGTGAGAGAAAAAAGAGAACCGTTCACAGTTATCACTGTACGGCGGACCATAAATCGAGTCCCGTTCAAAAAAGAGATTATGTTCGATTGCATGAATATGAAAAGAGGCAGACACCGTATCGGTATAGAGTGCGGCATCGTACTCGTGTCCGGGATAGCGGACTTCCAGTTTCTTCTCATGCCGGGTAAACGCGCGTGAGCCCGAGAAAACGGACGCGTATCGTGGAATAAACAGATGTACGGTATGTCCTGCCGAGGAGAGGGCCTCCGCCAGGGACGACACCGTCGTGCCGAGGTCGCCCACATACGCGTACGGGCATGCCTCGGCAGCGGTTATAACGATCGTTCGTCCAGCCATCGCGCTACTTCAGCGTTATGATCGACGGATCATAATCTTTTGGCGGTTCGTATCCCATCAGCGTGAGGAGTGTCGCCGCGACGTTTGAAAGGCCGGGCTCCTTCTCGAGCTTTGCAAGTTCGTACTCTCCGTTGTACTGGGGGTCATAGATGATAAACGGAACCTTGTTGAGTGTGTGCGCGGTACGGTTGCTCGGCGCTCCGTTTTTCTCATGCTTCACGTTTCCGTTCTTGTCAAGTTCCCACATCTCGTCAAGGTTTCCGTGGTCTGCTGACAGTACCGCAATGCCTCCCGCCTTCTCGATAACCGGAAGCAGTCTGCCCAGCTGTAGGTCGACTGTTTCCATCGCGATGATTGCCGCCTGAAGATGGCCTGTATGGCCAACCATGTCGCCGTTTGCATAGTTCAGTCTGATAAACGGATACTCGCCGCTTTTGACCACCTGAATGACGCTGTCGGTGATCTCAGCCGCCTTCATCCACGGCCGCTGCTCAAACGGAAGCTTATCGGACGGGATCTCGAC
>CAZAHA010000075.1:0-11442 GCA_964484915.1 uncultured Leptospirales bacterium | reverse complement strand
ATCTCGTTATCGCTGAGGTCGAACTTCCAGGCGATAACTCCTTTGAATTCTACTACTACATGCACAAGCATTTTCCGTATATTCCGGTTATCATGATGACCGGAAACGACATGGACACCTACTTCTCGGAGATCATGCAGAACGGAATCGGCAACGTTCTGAACAAGCCCGTGGATATTGGAGAGTTGCAGTCACTCATCACCAAACTGCTCCACGAGTCTCCGATCTTCGGCCTTGAGAATTACATGGAAATGATAGAGGACCACAAACGGATCAGGATTACCGCATCCAACCAGATCAATACTGCAATAAACACCATGACCTCAATCATCCAGGACGACTGGAATTTCAGGATCCAGAATATCATGATGAGCAACCTCATCCTGAACGAGATGATCATCAACGCCGTCTACCACGCCCACGGCTATACTGACTACAAGTTAAAGCGGAAGCAGATAAAACTGCCGAAGGACCGGTGGGTAGACATCACCTTCTGTCACAACACAACCGAATACGCCATCTGCATCACGGATTACATGGGAACACTGACATCCAAGAAGATCCTTGAAAGCATGTATAACGTTATATATCAAAAAAAGGCAATGGATGAGGCGCTTGAAAACGGAAGATTTGATGATATTCAGATATCAGAATCCGGACGGGGTATCGAACTTGTCCGCAAGCTGGCGAAGGAATACTACTTTATCATTCACCGGAACAAACGGACGGATGTTATCCTGAAGTTTGACAGTTCATACGAATTTGAGACACGCGAAACCGCAGCGGTCAAGATAATAGAACGTGTATGACGAGCTGCATTACCCGGCGTCAGTGTGAACCGCGCCGGATAAATGCTGGTACGTTCAGATCGTCGTTTGATATGTCATAATTACGGCGCTGATACGTGCCTTGCTGCCTGTTCTGGTTGCCGCTGTTGTACACGTTATTGAGATACTCGTAGTTAATCGCACGATCTGCTCCCGACACCTTCCGCTCTTCTTCATGCTCATTCTGGTATATGTTTTGAATTATCGGAACGGCTCGTTCACTGTCAAACATCTCACGGTGTCTGTCTGCGTGCTGTCTGAGCATATTCCGCTTCTTGTCGAACCCGGTTGCGATAACGGTAACGCGCACACGGTCGTCCAGCGCCGGATCGATCGTTGTTCCGAAGATGATGTTTGCGTTAGGATCGACCTGTTTGGTGATGACTTCCGTTACCTCGGTAGCTTCATGAAGGGAGAGATCGGTGCCGCCGGCGATATTGATAAGAACTGCCTTGGCCCCTTCGATGTTTGTCTCCTCAAGCAGCGGGCTGTTAATCGCCATCTTGGTCGCGTCGAGTGACTTGTTCTCACCGTGGCCGATGCCCACGCCCATGAGCGCGTCACCAGTTTCCCGCATCACGGTCCGTACATCGGCAAAGTCCACATTAACCAGTCCGGTCACCTGGATGATGTCCGATATACCCTGGACACCCTGACGAAGGATGTCGTCGGCAAGCTTGAATGCGTCATCGATCGGTGTTTTCTTGTCGATGATTTTCAACAGAAGGTCGTTGGGGATCGTAATAATGGTGTCGACCTTCTCCTTCAGTGTGCGGATCCCTTCCTCGGCCCGCTCCATACGGCGCCGGCCTTCAACCTTGAACGGCTTGGTAACGACCGCAACGACGAGGGCACCCTGCTCCTTTGCGATCTCGGCTACGATTGGCGCAGCACCGGTACCTGTTCCGCCGCCCATACCCGCGGTAACGAATACCATGTCGGCTCCTTTCAGAAGCTTCTGTATCTTGTCGCGGTCCTCGTTTGCAGCCTCGCGGCCCTTCTCAGGGTCGGCGCCGGCGCCAAGCCCCCGTGTTAGTTTGTTGCCTATCTGTATGTGATTGGGCGCAAACGACGCATTGAGCTGCTGTGAATCGGTATTGGCGACAATAAATTCCACACCTTCCATACCGGTTGCAATCATCCGGTTTACGGCATTTGTTCCGGCACCGCCGACTCCGACAACCTTGATGATTGTGTTCATTGTTTTTTCTTCCTGCATTTTTAACATGATTACTCTCCCCCCGTGTTACCGGCTACTGTAATGATTATGTCTCATTATGTCATTAAAAAAACGCTTTCAAATTAATTTAAATAGTAATTTTTCGCAAAAATCTGCATTCACGTCATTCGCGCAAGCGAATGACGGATTAAAAAAAGGCCATTTTTCCGCTTGCCGGGAAATTGGCTGTTCCACGTCATTCGCGCAAGCGAATGACGTTACATTATAGATAGTCTTCGAGCCACTTTCTGAACTTCTGTCCGATCGACACCTTGCTCTTCTTGCCGTACCCCTTTCCTTCTCGATACTGCCGGGTTTTGATGCCGTATTTTACAATACCGACCGCATTTGTAAACTGCGGTGTCGCAACAACGTCCTTCATACCCGTGATCTCCTTTGCCGTACCTATTCGCACCGGCAGCCGGAAAACCCGTTCCGCACACTCTACCGTACCCTCCAGCATCGCACCGCCTCCCGTCAGCACGATCCCTGCCGCGAGAATATCCTTCTTACCGCTTAACACCAGCTCGCGGTCAATAAGCTCCATTATCTCGAACATCCTCGGCTCGATTATGCGCGTCAGCTCCTGGCGCATGATACGCCGCGGTGCGCGGTCACCGACCGAGGGAACCTCTACAGTTTCGGACGCGTCAATCATGTCGATCAGGGCGCATCCGTGCTTCTTCTTAATTATTTCGGCAGATTCCACCGGTGTTGAAAGCCCTATTGAAATATCATTTGTTACATGACGGCTGCCGACGGTCAGTACCGTCGAACAGGTGACGCCTCCGTCCACGAACACGGAAATATCGGTTGTACCGCCGCCGATGTCCACGACTGCAACCCCGAGCTCCCGTTCATCGGGAGAGAGAGTCGCCTCGGAGACCGCGAGGGGCGTAAAAATAATGTCCGAACAGTGGATACCCGCGCTGTTTACGCTCTTTGTCAGGTTCTGGATGCTTGAACTCGACCCGGTAATGATGTGCACCTCCGCCTCAAGACGGACGCCGGTCATACCGATGGGGTCCTTGATACCGTGCTGCTCGTCTACCGAAAACTCACGGGACAGGACATGTATGATCTCCCTGTCGGCCGGTATCACTATGGCCTGGGCCGCCTCGATGACACGCCGGATCTCGTTGTTTGAAATGATCCGGGTTCGGCCCGGAACGGCGACTACACCGCGTGAATTCTCGCCCTTTATATGTCCGCCGGTTATTGAGACAAGAACGCTGCTTATTTCGGTTCCCGCCATCAGCTCGGCGTCCTCGATCGCCTTCATGATCGACGCCTGTGTATTGTCAATGTTGATGATGACACCGTTTTTAAGGCCGCGTGACGGCGCGATGCCGACACCAGCGATCTCAACCTGCCCGTTCTCGTTCAGGAACCCGATTACTGCCGCAGTCTTTGTTGTGCCAATGTCAAGCCCTACAACTATTTCATCCATTCGTGTACCTTGTATTAGCGGATTACCGCTATCCTTCCGCGAACATCAAGTGTTGACGGATATCTGTGCAGCATGTCGCAGTATCCCGCCGCAATTTCAAGACGGTCAAACTCGGGATTGAGAGCGGACAGTACAAACACGGTCCGCCTTCCGAAAAGCGTAATCTTTATACGACCCGAAGTGGTATAATCAATCTGTTTCATCTGCTTTCCTACGGCACTTTCACCGGCCAGACGCAACACTTCGGTAATGTGTTCTTTGTATTCATCGGCTATCCTGTTTCCGTCAACTGCCGACGAGTTTACAACATGGACGGGAACCGTGTCCGTGTGCAGCACTCCGCGGGAGATAATCCTGAACGTGCTGTCCACCTCGCAGAAGATATTTGTACGGCGCCCGACGACCAGGAAAACATACTCGGGTGAATACTCCGAGACAATAATAGTAAGAATATTTTTTTTATCAATTAATTTATAGTCCCTGATCACCGACTCCCCGGATAAAACCGCTTCAAGCCGCTTCATGTCCACAACGATGCGGCCGTCCTTCGAGGCCATTCCCGCACTCTTCGCTATATCATACTTTGACAGCGTCTTCAAGCCTTTAAAGTGAACAGTCTGAAAAAGTCTGACCCTGCCGTCGGCGCCGGAGAGCACGGGTATGCCAAGCAGAATGATACAAAGCGCCGCCCTCTTCATTTTTCCGCTATCCTCCGCAGAATTTCCTTTCCTGCCTTATAGATATCACCCGCACCGAGTGTCAGAATGACATCATCCTCACGTGCTATATCGGAAACCGCGTCCGGTATATCCGCAAAATTACGTATGATGCGCGCATCCTGTCCTTCACACCTGCTATACGCTTCCGCGATGAGGTCAACACGAACACCCTCTATAGGATGTTCACCTGCGGGATATATCTCCGTAAGGAAAAGTAAATCGGTATCAGGGAAAGACTTCCCGAACTCGTCCCATAACAGCTGGGTTCGCGTATAACGGTGCGGCTGAAAGACGGTTATGACCCTTTTACCGAGCGTCTTTACGGCAGCCAGGGTCGCGCGGACTTCGGTTGGGTGGTGTCCATAGTCGTCGATGACGGTTACTCCCTTTTCCATGCCGACAATTTCAAGACGCCGTCCGACTCCCTGAAACTCTGCAAGGCCTTTTTGTATCTTTTCAAACGGCATCTCAAGCTCGCGCGCAACGGCAACAACCGCAAGCGAATTTGTCACGTTGTGCCTGCCAAGCAGGTTTAACGAAAGGATACCGAGATACTCGTCACGAAAAAAACAGTCGTAGTGCGTCATGCCGTTTTCGAAGCGCATGTTTGACGCTCTAAAATCGGCGTTCTCGGAAAAACCGTATGTGTAATACGGACGTTCGATCCGTTTTTCAATGGATTGGACAGCCGGATCATCGATACAGATTACGGCATACCCGTAAAAGGGCACATTGTTTATGTACGACAAAAACGCGCCCTTCAGTCCTTCGAAGTACTTGTAATAATCCAGATGGTCCGCGTCGATGTTTGTGACGATTGCAATCGTCGGCAGCAACTTCAGGAAGGTGCCGTCCGATTCGTCGGCTTCAAAAACGATATAATCGCCGTCACCGTGGCGTGCGTTGGACCCGAAATTGAGAACCTTTCCGCCGATGACGGATGTCGGCTTGATGCCGCAGCTCCAGAGCACCGACGACAGCATCGATGATGTTGTCGTCTTGCCGTGCGTTCCGGCTACTCCGATTCCGTGCTTGAGACGGACCAGTTCCGCGAGCATTTCGGAACGGTGTATAATGGGTATCTTTCTCCGCCGGGCCTCAACGATCTCGGGATTAGACGGATCGATCGCGCTCGATGTAATCACCACATTATAGTCCCCGTTATTGGAAGACGAATGGCCGGTAAACACCGTAACACCGAGGCTCTCGAGCCTCCGCGTAGTGTCTGACGGGCGAAGGTCAGACCCGGAGACTGAAAAGCCCAGACCCACGAGTATCTCCGCAATTCCGCTCATACCCACACCGCCGATACCGATAAAATGCATATTGTTTTTATTTCGAAACAGCATACTCATCTCTCCGTACGATGGCGTTTAAGATGTCCTCGGCCGCATGTATCCGCGCCTCCTGGGCGCATTTTCGCTGCATCTGCCGCAGGCGGGTCTCGCTGCCGAGGATGTCAAATATCATCGGTCCGATATACGCGGCAGTAACCTTGTCTCCCGTGACCTTAATAGCGGCTCCGGAACGGTCAAACACATCTGCGTTTTTGTTCTGATGATCCATCGCGGCGTACGGATACGGTATCAGAATCGACGGAAGTTTCATCGCTGCAAGCTCCATCATCACACCCGATCCGGAGCGGCTTATGGCGATATCAGCCGCATTATACGCTACCCCAACATCCTCGATGAACGGCGACAGATAGACGAAACCCTGCTTGTCGTCAGAGTGTATGATGGAGCAGTAGTGTTCATAATAGTCCGCCCCCGTTGACCAGATGATCCCTATCTGGCGGAACTGTTTCTGGTACGTCATCTTGAGCTCAAGCACCAGTTCGCTGATTTGCCGCGCGCCCTGGCTGCCGCCGATGGCGAGTATCACCTTGTCGCACTGCTCCATATTGAAGCGGCGCCTGGCCTCCTCCTTTGGTATTTCGGGCAGTACGCGCTTCCGTACGGGATTTCCGACGCACTCAATCTTCGTACGATAGTCTTCCCTGATATAGTCTTTGGTATCGTCAAAGGTCGTGAATATCTTCACCGCATGACGCGCAAACATCGAGGTCACCTTGCCGGGTACGGTGTTCTGTTCGCACAGCCACAAACGGATGCCGCTTCTGGCAAGCGACAACAGGGCGGGAGCCGAGACATATCCGCCCATGCCGACCACGTCTGTGATACCGTGTTTTTTTACAATATAACGGATATGCAGCAAAGCCCAGAGAAATGAGAGTACGAAAAACGGCAGTTTGAAGATGTTCCGTGTCAGTTTTGGCGCGGAGTAGAAGAGCAGATCCTCTTTGTCTATATCATTCAGATACTTGAACCGCCTGTCCCGCCCTCCGGCAAGGAACTTGACGCCGATGTTGCGGCGGTTTGCCTCCTCGTAAAGCGCAATTCCCGGGCTGATGTGCCCGCCCGTTCCTCCGCCGATGATCAGTACCACATTGTCAATTTTCATAAAAACACCCCGTACTCGCTCTCATCAAGTTTCATATTCTCGGATACGGTCTCCCTGTACCGCGAGATATTCAGCATGATTCCGGCACAGATCATCGACGACAGAAGCGAGGAGCCTCCGTAGCTGATAAACGGCAGCGGAATGCCGGTTGTCGGGAGCGATCCCGTTACTACTCCGATATTTATATACGCCTGGATCACGATCAGAAGCGTCAACCCGATGGAGAGAAGCCGTCCGAAATCATCGATCGCCTCGAGTGATATTTTTATACCACGCCACAGGAAAAACGCAAAAAGGAGTATGACGGCCGCCGTACCAAAAAGTCCCGCCTCCTCCGCGATAACGGCGAAGATAAAGTCGTTATACGGCTCGGGAAGACGGTTGATCTTCTGAGTTCCGTTACCCAGGCCAACGCCCATGAGGCTGCCCATCTTGAAGGCGATAAATGACTGGATGATGTGGTACCCGTTGCCGTATCGGTCGGCCCACGGATCAAGATACGCGAGAATCCGTTGCCGGCGGTAATCAACCTGATAAACAAGAAGGTAAAACGCCGGCACGCTCAGTATGAAGAGCGTGACGATGTACACCATAGGGAATCCCGATACGAAGAGAATCGCAACCGAGATGATAAGCAGATCTACCGCCGTACCGAAGTCCGGCTGCATCAGGATAAGGAAAAAAAGCAGCCCAAGAATCAGCATCGGTATAAGAAGCTGCATGAGCGGGTTCTCGGACTCGCTGTGGTCCTCCGAGAAGACCTTTGACAGATAGATGACGATGAAGATCTTTACAAATTCCGACGGCTGAAAACCGATACCCCCGAAGCGTATCCAGCGAGCCGATCCCTTGGCGACATATGCTATACCGGGAACAAAAAGAAGCAGCAGCAGTCCAACCGAGAGGATTAAAAGCACTTTTGTATGCCGCATATAGATGCGGTAGTCTATCTCCTGAAAGATGATGAGCGCGATAAAACCGACGACAAACCAGAGTAGTTGCTTCTTGAGAATAAAAAAGGAATCACCGTGCGTCCTGAGCGAGAAGACAGCAGACGCGGAATAGCTCATGGCGATGCCGATACCGATCAGAATAAATACCGTCAGAAAGAAGACGACATCCGGGACACCTTTACGCCGTGTGTCGATCATCGACTTAAGATCCATCGGAAGCCTCCTCCTTCAGCATCTTTACGGCCGATACATAATCACGCCCCCGCTCTTCGTAATCGGCATACATATCGAAAGAAGCGCACCCCGGAGAGAGAATCACGGTACCGCCGGTCCGGGCAAGCCTGACCGCACGCTCCACGGCGTCCTTCATTGAAGAAGCAGACCCGGTTGTAAAGGAAGCAAAGATATCTGTAAACCTTTCGGTACTTTCCCCGATAAGGACGACAGCGGACGCCTTATCCCTGAGATAGTCCGCGAGAAGCGAATAGTCCTCATCCTTGGCACGGCCGCCGATGATGAAGACCGCGGGTTCGGTGAGGCTGTCGGCGGCTGTCCGTACCGCGTTGACCGATGTTGCCTTCGAGTCGTTGATACAGCGTACGGTGCGGACGGTATCCACATATTCCAGACGGTGCGGCAGTCCCCTGAAGGTGGACAGAATCTGTGCGAAGTCCCGGACATCCAGCTCGTCCGATTTCTGTGCAAGATATGAGTCAACAAGAAGAAAAGACGCCATCGCGTTGGCAACATTATGGCGGCCCGGCAGACGCACGTCTTCTTCGGTAAAGACCGTATGAAGAGCTCCGTTCTTTCTGGCAAGGACACGGAATCCGTCAAAGTAGCAGTCGGCGGAGTCATTGAAAAGCGAAAATGAGCGGAGTGAACAGTTGGCCTTGCGAGCACGAGCCGAAACCACCGGATCGTCGAGATTATATACAAGCGTCTGATAAGCGGTCATGTTTTTCGTTATACGCATTTTCGCATCGCAGTACGATTCCATGGAATCGTACCGGTCGAGATGGTCTGGCGCCAGATTCAGGAATGCGGCGCAGTCCGGGGTGAACTCGTCTATTGCCTCAAGCTGAAATGACGAGAGTTCTGCCACCGTTACGGAGTGGTCACGCGAATCGTCGACCAGGGAGACCAGCGGTATGCCTATATTGCCGCCTGCCCGCGAGTTTATGTTGAGTCCTTTCAGTATATGGTCCGTAAGTGCGGTCGTCGTGGATTTTCCGTCTGTACCGGTTATACCGATCCAGTTTCCCTTCATGAAGTGCCACGCGAGCTCGACCTCGGCAATGAGCGGTATCCCCCTCTCGTACACCGCCCTTACCAGCGGAATGGTCCGCGGTACTCCGGGGGAGAGGACGACAAGGTCAAAGCCACGGTCAAGCAGGGACGCATCCTGGCTGCCGAGAACGGTTTTTACGCTGAGATCCAGCCTGTCGGTTATGGCGGCAAGCGATTGGGAGTCCTTCAGGTCGGATACGGTAACGTCCATGTCGCGCGCGGCAAGGAAGTTCGCGCTGGCGAGTCCCGTACGGTACCCAAGCCCGATGACGAGTATCCTGCTGTGAGGCCTATGTAGCAGTGCGGAAACAGATTCCACGCGCTTTTCTCCTTATAATATCTTCAGTGTCGACAATCCGATAATCGACAGAATGATACCCAGTATCCACAGGCGAACGACGACCTTCTGTTCGCTTAAGCCCGAGAGCTCGAAATGATGATGGATGGGCGCCATTTTGAATATCCGCTTGCCGGTCATCTTGTAATACAGGACCTGAATGATTACCGAGAGCGTCTCCATGACGAAAACGCCGCCTATTATCACCAGAAGTACTTCCTTTTTGATCATGACTGCGATTATGCCGATGATTCCGCCCAACGCGAGCGATCCCGTATCTCCCATAAACACGGACGCCGGATTTGAATTAAACCAGAGAAATCCAAGTGACGCGCCGCTTAATGCTGCGATGTAGACCGACATCTCCGCTCCTGCGGGAATATACGGAATGCGCAGGTATTCCGCGATTTCAACGTGCCCCGTCAGGTACGACATGAGGCCGAGGGTGACCGTAACGATCATCACCTGGCCGATCGCCAGCCCGTCGAGCCCGTCTGTAAGATTGACCGCGTTGGAGGCTCCCACGATGACGAGGGAGGCGAACAGTATCCACGCAAACGAAAGGTCAAGAAGCGCCTCGTTCATGAACGGTATGAAGAGGCTGTCCACGTGCTCCCGGCTGGACGGATAAATATAAATAATGACGGAGACGGTCAGCGCGATGGCAAGCTGTATGGCAAACTTCATCTTTCCCGGCATACCGTTCTTCTTCTTGAGAACGGCCTTCATGTAGTCGTCGGCAAAGCCCAGAGCGCCGAGAAGCACCGTCGCGGCAAGAAGGAGTATTGTATAGAGGTTTGTAAAGTTGCCCCACAAGAGTGTCGATACCACAATCGCAAAGAGGATGATGACGCCTCCCATGGTGGGAGTGCCCGCCTTGACCTTGTGAGAGTCAGGACCGAGCTCCCTGATTTCCTCTCGAAACTTCAGCGAACGGAGCCACATGATCATGACGTTTCCGAAAAGAAGGACCAATATGAGAGACGTTACGGCAGCGTTGAGCGACCGAAACGTTATATACTGAAATAATCGCAGATATGAAAGCTGCTCCTGCAGCGGCAGAATAAAATGATAAAACATGGCTATCGTTAACAGCAGACCAGGGCGTCCGCAACCTCCTCCATTTTCATTGAACGCGAACCCTTCACAAGAACCACGTCCCCGTCCACGACGGTATCCTTCAGGCTCTTTACGAGATCATGCTTTTCTTTGTATACGAATATCGAGCCCGAATCCATTCCTGCAGACCGCGCCCCGCGGGCAACATCTGCGGCATGATCACCATACAGAAATACCATATCTGTTTTGTAAACAGCACACTGCGCGCCAAGCTCTTCATGGAACTTCCCCACTCCGGCGCCAAGCTCCTTCATGTCTCCGAGCACGGCAATCTTCCTCCTGTCTGGAAAGACAAGGGACATCGACTCCAGCGCACCGCGCATCGAGAGCGGATTTGCGTTATACGCATCATTAATAAGCGTGAAATCGGTTTCCGTAATCTGATTTCGCATGGACTCGTTCCGGAACGCGGCAAGCGCCCGTGCAGATTCCCCGGGAGAAACGCCAAAATGTTCGGCGACCGCCATGGAGACCAGCACATTTGCGACATTATGGATGCCGTACAGCAGTACACGGCACGGAACGCCCTTGTAGACGACTTCGGTAAAGTCCTTGCCGAGAGTGTACCCGTCCATACGGAGATCGGCAGCGTCGCTGAAACCGTAACTGACGACGTCAAGTTTTCGCTTCTTCGCGTTTTCCTCAAGTATATCGTATGTTATGGTGTCGCGGTTAATAAAGACGGTCGCGCCTTCGGCCATCGACTCGAAAATCTCTGACTTGGCATGGGCAACTTCCTCGACGCTCCCCAAAAACTCCAGATGTCCCGCATCCGCGTTGGTAATAATGGAAACATCCGGCATCACAAGCGAAGAGAGATATGAAATCTCTCCAGCATGGTTCATTCCCATCTCGATGACGGCTGCCGTATGGTCCGCCGTACAGTCGAAGAGCGTAAACGGCACACCAATATCGTTGTTGAAGTTCTTTTGGTTCCTGTGGACCCTGTACCGGGACGAGAGCGCGCATGAAACGAGCTCCTTGGTCGTGGTCTTGCCGTTAGTACCGGTAATTCCTATAACGGGGATAGTCAGCGCCGAACGGTGGTCCGCAGCCAGCGCACCA
>CAZAHA010000074.1:0-11473 GCA_964484915.1 uncultured Leptospirales bacterium | reverse complement strand
TCATGTTGTCCTCAAACAGCCGGGAGTCCATTACGGGCGGTCCGTCGTATACAATATTACCGCTGTGCATGACCATCATCCGGGACACATGCGCCAATATCTTCTCAATGTCATGGGTAATAACGAGCAGTGTTCTGCCGCTTGCTTTCAGCGACGCAATCTCCCGGGCAACCGCACAGACACCCCGGTAATCCAGTCCGGCGAACGGTTCGTCCATGACGATGATCTCCGGTTCCATCGCGACGATCCCCGCTATTGCCGCCTTCTTCTTCTCCCCGCCGGAGAGAAAGTGCGGGTGACGGTCAAGCAGATGCACTATACCAAGCATCCGGGCGCTTTCTTCAACCGCCTGTTCAACACGCCTCTTCTCCCAGCCGAGATTTTCCGGACCAAAGCCGATGTCCTCGCGGAGTGTCTGTCCAACAAACTGCGCGTCCGAGTTTTGAAATACGATTCCTATCTTCTGGCGGACAAGCGGCAGCTGTTTTTCCAGGGGAAGTCCGTTGTATCGCACTGATCCTCTACGAGGCGACAAGAGCGCATTGCAGTGTTTCATCAGCACCGTCTTGCCGGAACCATTCGGCCCTGCCAGAAGCACGCATTCGCCTGACGACACGGTAAACGAAACGTTCTTCAGCACGTCGTTCCCCTTCTCAAAGCAGAACGAAACGTTCTCAAACTCCAGCATCAGCTGCGCCCCGCCAGCAGCCGCTCTATTATCGGGCGGACGGCCTTGGCAAGGAGTACGGCGGCGATTACCTTGAGGACGGCTCCGGGAAGAAACGGCAGCATACCAATGGAAAAGGCCTTCGTCCAGGTAAGATCAAGATTGAATTTGAGCCACGGCAGGCCCACAGCATAGATTATGATCATGCCGCACATCACCGCGGCGAAGTCCGTATACCGGCCCAGCCGCTCACGGGAAGCCACCAGTCCACACGCGAACACCGCCGGAACATATGAGAGAAGATACCCGCCTGTGGGGCCGAGAATATGAACAAATCCTCCCTTGCCGCCGGCAAACACCGGCAGTCCGAGCGCACCGAGAAAAAGGTATACAACGACGCTGACCGTCCCCCAGGCCGGACCAAGCAGCAGCCCGGCTATGAGGACAAACATGTTCTGCAGAACGATCGGGACGATGCCTACCGGTATCGCAATATACGCACCGATAATGATCAGTACGGTGCACAATGCGGCAAGTACCGTTTTCTGTATGTTATCCAAATCTGTTCACTCCTTTACATCGTATATTGTAAGACGGTTCGGATTCCGGCTGCCTGACAGAACTACAGGTGTTCGCAGCTGCCGGACGCTATCACCTCGACAGTGCCGTCATCCGTTTCGACAACAAGGGAACCGTTATCACGGACAGCTTTCGCCAGTCCCGTCACGGTCCGGTCCCGCGTTTGCATTCTAACTCGTCGGCCAAGGGTCGCAGAGAGGGTATGCCAGAGAGCGACTGTTCTGTTCGCGGCGTCCTCCGAACGGACAAGCGAATTGTACAGGTCAAACTGCCTTATCAGAAGCCCGGTCCGGTCCGTTTTCCGTCCAAGAAGCTCCACGAGGGAAACGGTATCCGTTGAGTGCGTCTGGTTGTTTACGTTAATTCCAAAACCTGTCTTAACGCTTTTAACCCAGTCATACTCCCCGCCAAACTCAACCAGAATACCGGCAATCTTTTTCTCCCCAACAAGCACATCGTTCGGCCACTTGACCATTGCCTCCACGCCGTGTTCACGAAGGGCGCAGGCAACGGAAACTGCGCCCGCAAGCATAACAGTCATCACACGCTCAAGCGGAATGTCCGGATGCCATATATGGGTGTAGTAGATCCCGCCCGGCGGAGAATGCCACACAACCGAACGCTTGCCGCGTCCGCCCGTCTGCTCTTCCGCCAAGACGATTACCTCATCCGAGTCGTTGTCCGGTACGAGGTCCATCGTGGACGCAAGCCGGTACTCATACACAACCGCGCAGCCGAGGGCGTGAAGCCGTTCGAAATCGTATGAATCTCCGTCAAGACAATACCCTTTGGAAGAACTTGAAAGCAGAAACCCCCTTTCCCGCAAACGGTTTATATGCTTCCAGACCGCCACACGGCTGATGCCACACTCGGAACGAAGGCGTTCTCCAGAAAGGGGTGCCTGTTCCCTGTGCAGTCGGGTAAGGATAACCTTGTCGATTTCGTTAACCATGACCATATATTGGTTAACAGCTTTTCACGGTCAATAAAATTTCCCATGCTTTAATAATCCGTTGACCATCAGCCTTTTTCGGTATAAGCGTACCGCACCATCTGCCGAGAGGACAACATGAGGCTTTTCAAAACCGTTCTGTTTCTTCTGCTTTTTATGTATGCGTCATCAGGAGCGTTTGCCGGAGAGGTAACCGTCACCGATTCCACCAGAAAAATCAATCTTGGAAAGCACCTTCAGATATTTGAGGACAAATCGCGCTCTGCGACCATTGACGATATACTCTCCGGAAGATATGATGATGAGTTTACAGACTCAACGGTTGACACACCGTACCTTGAGTTTACCGATTCCGCCGTCTGGGCCCGCTTCTCGCTGAACAACGAGGGCACGTCGCATGATTCATGGCTTCTGGAGTTTGCCTTTCCACTGATGGACACGATAGAACTCTACAGGATGGAGGGCGGCACTGCATACGAGAAGATCTCAACCGGGTACATGACACCATTTTACTCCCGGGATATACAGCATAATAACTTCCTCTTCGAGATTTCACCGCCAACGAACATGGTTTCCACGTACTATATGCGGTTAACAAACCGTGACCGCATGGAGATTCCCCTGAAACTGTGGAACAGAAACACATTCTTCCAGGCGGATCACGACAACCAGTTTGTCATGGGTATCTATACCGGATTTATTTTACTGCTTATTATGATAAACATCATCATGTACTTCGCCATGCGCGACAGAACATTCATCTACCATACGTTCTTCATGACTGCGTACATGGTATTCTACATGACCCAGTTTGGGTACACCTTCCAGTACCTGACACCGCACGAGTTCTATGCAGTCAACCACCACATTCCGCTGAACATTGCTCTTCTGCTTGTCGCGCTTCTTCTGTTTAACGCAGAATACCTTGACCTTAAAAGCAAAAGCAAAACTGAGTACATGGCGTCATTTTTTCTCTGCGGTGTCGTTGGAACGGCAACGCTCATACAGTTTTTCCTTCCATATTGGTTTGCCGTATACACACAGATGGTTCTGTCGGTCGTCACGATCTTTATGGTAATCGTCATGATCATACGTTCCATTGTCCGTAATTACAAACCGGCCATCTTTTACGCCACGGGCCTCACCCTCATGGCCGTGGGGGGGCTGCTCTATGCCTTCAAGGTTGCGGGACTCCTGCCGAGTGTCTTTGTTGTAAACTACGGCCTGCAGCTTGGTTCTCTCGTTCACTTCATGCTGGTCACAGCTGGTCTCGGCCTTCGGATCAACATAATCTATCAGGCACGCATGGAAGCGGAACGGAAGGCGCACATGACACAGGAACGGTACAGGGCCCTGGTTGAGGGAACAGACGATCTTATATTTACCCTGGATGAAAACTTCACATTCGTCACCATCAATAAAGCGGTAAAGAAACACCTTCTCATCAAGCCCGAAAGCCTGATCGGCACATCCTTTCTCGACATCGTCTACGACTACATCGAGGAGGGAGCAAGCACGACAAGCAATTTCATCAGGGAGATACTCGAAAAGTTTTCCAGGGAGAGAACACCGATTCAGTTTCAAGCATCATGCAAGACCGCGGGAGTTCTCGAACCGAAGTCGCTTACCTTCAAACTTGAATTTATACAGTATGCCGGCAGGACCGAGATATTCGGCAAGGCCCAGGCGGTGATCGAGGACAGCCTGATCCAGTACTTTTCCGCTGAACGGCAGATATACCGGATAGAAAACTATCTCCTTACGGCAAACGACCTGACGCAGCGACTTACACGAAACCTAACCAGATACATGAAGGAAAAGAAGGCCGCCATGATCCGCGTTGCGCTGCGCGAAATCATTATCAACGCAATCGAACACGGCAACCTCGCGCTTACCTATGAGGAAAAGACGGCGGCAAAAATGAGAAACGACTATTTTGAATTTTTGGCGCATCGCCGCATGGACCCCAAATACGCCTCCAAGAAAGTAAAGGTAGAGTACCTCATTACCAAAAAAAAGGTGGAGTATACGGTGACTGATGAAGGGGACGGCTTCGAGTACGAAAAATATCTGGAAAACGATTCGAATGATGTAAACCTGAACCTGGACTCGCACGGGCGCGGTATTTCCATGACGAAGAACATCTTCGATGAGATAAGCTACAATAAAAAGGGAAACCGGGTTACGCTGGTTAAGTACTTCTAACCTTCGCCGGTAAAGATACGCCCGCCGTCGAAGAGCTTCCGGATAACGGCCTCAGGAACCATCCGCCCGTTCACAAAGACGGACGGATCTAAAAACAGATCGCTTGTCAGCACGGTAACCTGCTCAAGACCGGAATATTCCTCGCGGTTGATTTCCGTAACATAGATCCGGCGCGCGCGAAGTGTGCCGCAGTCAACCAGATGGCCTTCATCTATAAATATATCAGCAGTGAGCGTCCCGTTTACATGCAGAACGTCGATTCCGTGCGAATTAACATAGACGGTACCGTCAACCGACAGGTCGCCGCCTACATACATGAACGATCCACTAACCAGGTGGCGGCACTTCATCTTCCCGAAAACATACAGCATCGAATAGTCGCTCAGACACACACGGGAAAATTCCTCACTCTCCAGATAGCGGTCCTGTACGATACCATTAACCGTCAGATCGCCGGCTACAATCACGATGTCATGACAGTCAAAGGAAAGATCACCGTCTATCTCAAGCGACCCGTCATGATAATAGAAGGATAACGCCGCATCCTCGCGGTCAAAGACACGCGATTCTGAAATGGGTGCAAGGATCTTGTTTGCCTTCCTGTAGCTGATCTTCCTGAAGGTATCGGTCTGTTTCATGAGATAACCGTCTTGTTCTGAAGTACTGCATACAACATACAGCAGTATATGTATTGTACCCATACTCTTCCG
Source organism: uncultured Leptospirales bacterium (assembly GCA_964484915.1). Classification (GTDB taxonomy): domain Bacteria; phylum Spirochaetota; class UBA4802; order UBA4802; family JAFGJZ01; genus CAZAHA01. The sequence goes on along the minus strand of CAZAHA010000074.1, from coordinate 6,360 downwards.
GCTTGTCAACAGAAAGAAATGCCGTCTCTATCCGGCCCGTCTTAAAAAGACCGAGAAAACACGCATCTCCCGTACTCCAAGTAAAAGAGCAGTCACCACATACGCGGCACCGCCACCACCGACGAGCAGGAGAAGGTTAACCGCCTGTACGGCAAAGGGGACGTCCTCGAACCGCAGCTGCCGTTTCAGTCCGTACAGACACGCAGACATCACGGCCGCGGCAGCGGCAATCCGGATGACCGGAACGACAAGCCTCCTGAATCCGAGGAGGCCGATCTTTCGGCGCAGAAGCACAAAGAGCAGAACAACCTGCAGTCCCATCGCAGCTGCATTGGAAAGCGCCAGACCCGCATGCAACAGCGTCGTCTGCATAAGCGTGTACCCCAGTGCGGCATTGACCGTAAACGAGGCTGCGGCAGTGAATACGGGCGTCCGTGTGTCCTTCAGCGAATAGAATATCTGTGTGCACATCTTGTACATCGCAAGGAACGCCAGTCCGGCTGATGCATAAACCAGTGCACGATACGTATTGGTTACGGAGACCTCGTCAAACGCCCCACGCATGAAGAGTACCGTAAGGATTTCGCGGCCGCACAGTATCAGTCCGCACGCAGCGGGCAGCGCGAAAAAAAGTGACGCGCTGATTGAATCCCGGAAGGCCCGTTTCAGGGAGACGATATCGTTTTTGGCGGCAAATGTGGAAAGTTCCGGCAGCATAACATTACCGATGGAGATGATGAAAATTCCCATAACCATCTCCGTCAACCTGTCCGAGTAATAGAGATACGAAATGCTCCCTCCCGGAAGCATCGACGCGAGCATCGTATTGACCAGGAGGTTCAGCTGATAGACTGCGCCTCCCGCCATAGCGGCACCGACCATCGCGACCATCTTCCGAATGCCGGGGTGATTCAGGTCAAACGACCATCTCAAAACAAAACCGTGGCGCAGCATGTAGGGTATCTGCAGCAGAAGCTGCAGCAGCCCCCCGACTACGACACCCACAGCGAGTCCCGTCAGCTCAAACGCAAAGAAGTCCTTCAAAAAAATCGCTCCTGCAATAAATCCGACATTCAGAAGGACCGGAGAGAACGCCGGCGCGAAGAAGTGGCGTCCTGAATGAAGGAAACCCATGCAGAAAGCGACGATGCCTATAAAGAAGAGATAGGGAAACATGATCCGGTTTAGCATCACCGTCTTTGAAATGAGAAACTCGTCGGTAAATCCCACACCGAAAAGCGATACAAGCGCTGGGGAAAAGACCATTCCGGCACCGGTTATGGCAAACAGGACGATAATAAGCAGGGTGAGGCTCTTCTGCGCAAACCGTAACGCGTCCTCTTTACCGTGCAGGTGGAGGTATTCGGTATACACCGGTACAAACGATATCGTCAGCGACCCCTCCGCAACCAGACGACGGAAGAGATTGGGTATACGGAAAGCCACAAAAAAACCGTCCAGCACCCTGCCTGTACCGAAATACCGTGCGATCAGCATGTCCCGTACAAATCCGAGTATACGGCTCAGGAGCGTCGCGGCGGCGATAACAGACACGGACCGGAATATTTTCTTCTTCATACGGTTCTCCGAGGGCTTTTTACGTGAAAAACGGAAGTAATAATTTTTTGAAGTATCCTGCAGGGAAACTATTGACACACCATATTCAGGGCACGGTATACTATATTCAACACAATTATTCAATAACGTAAGGAATAAACACCCATAATGTACCATACAAAAAACTTCTTCCGCGTGTTTCTTCTTACAGCCTTCTGTGTCCTCACCACCGTTCCGCTTGTCGCAAGCAGCTACAGCAGGGGGATGTCTCAGTTCATGCGGAAAAACTACGACGAGGCGCGGACGCTCCTGAACCAGGCGGTTGAAGAGGACCCGTCAAACGGAAACGCATACTATTACCTCGGCGAAATTGAAAAGAACACCAAAAACTATCCGACGGCGATAGACTACTATCTGAAGGCGCTCGACAACAGACTCAATCAGAAATATGTCAAACTGACCTACTGGAACCTCATCATCCTTACCGAACAACGGAACGACCTGAACGCCATGGTAAAGACCTGCAAGTCTTTTTACCGGAAGACGGGAGACCGCGGCGCCATGGAGAAGGTCAATTCACTGATAAACAAGATGCTCTGGACAAACAACCAGGACGCCATTAGCGAGTATAACCTCGGAAAAACAGCGCTCGCGTCAAACAGGACCGAGGATGCTGCCGGCCACTTTCGCAACGCACTTCGCGAAGACTCATCATTTCTTGCACCGCGTTTCGAACTGGGAATGATCGCACACAAAAACGGCGACGTAAACGAGGCCGTACAGCAGCTTCATGTCATAGCAGACAGGATCCCTTTTTATACTTCCGTACAGCAGCTTACTGCAGATATGTATATGAAGCTTCGCGCCTGGAGCAACGCCAAACGCTACTATACCAATATCATCGAGTACGGCTTTATCAATCAGGAGACGCTCCGCTCAGTACTGATCCGCCGCAGCCAGAGCAGCTTTCAGCTGAGACGCTATTCGGACGCTGAAGACGATATTCTCCGCGCGCAGGCGATACGCGAGACCGCAAAGCCCAAGACCGTCCTCTCTGCGATATACATCAAGCAGCGCCGGTATGACGACGCGCTTGCAATACTGAAGGAGCTTGACACTGCATACCCGAACAATCCCGACATCGACTATCAGATCGGCAGCCTCTATTACAAAAAGGGTGACAAATCGTACAGGGATTACTTCAGGTCGCTGTACGGCCTGACCAGACGGCAGCGGACACTTCCCGACAAGTATCTTAAAGTATATCTTATTCTGGCAAACGACGCGTACAGTCGCGGCAACATGGCAGAGGCAGCGCCGCTCTTTTCACGAATACCCGGCGGAATGCTCTCGTATGACGAAAAAATTGCGGCCGCCTCATCCTTTTATGACCAGAAAAACTACATGGACGCGCGGGATATACTCTCGGAGACCGTCCTCACCGACCGCGACAAGTTGCTTCTCTCCCGAGCCTATGTTAAAACCGGTGAACTCGAGAATGCACGCGCAGTCCTCAAGCCGATTGTCCTTTCATCTCCGATGAAGGATGCCGTTATGGAGGATCCAGTCCTCAAACAGACGGCAGACAGCATCCTTGAGGAAGAACAAAGGAGGCAGGAGGAAGAGGAACGCCGCCGTCAGGAGCGGCTCGAGGAGGCATCTGCCGGGGACCAACCGTCAGAATGAATCGTATCCCGCTCGCTGTACTCGAGGCGGTCTGCTTTCCGCTTCCGCTGGCATTTTTTCTGTACAGGGGCTGGATCGATGTTGTGCCTGCTCTGCACATCATCTTGGGAGGAAGTCTGCTTTTCTATCTGCAGCTTTCCGAAACGGTATATAACGCCCGGCTCAACTATCATACGGCTGGATATGGTTACGCTCTCTGTACGATTCCGCTTTTGTATACGGCTGCCCCGTCCGTTACGTCCGGCATACTTCTCTCGCTTCCATTTGCACTTCTTGCCGTGCTTTTCCTTGCGTTTACCGAGACGCACGTCCTTTCTCCGTTAAACGGAATTGCAGGACTTTTGCTTCTTCTTGTTATCATGATTATATCCGCTAAACTGCCGACGGCCGGGGCGTCAAACCTGACACTACCGCTTCGCGGACTTTTGCACCACAACCTGTTTCTCCTGACAATCCCGTTTGCCGCGGTTGTGATCCTGTTTTTATCCGTCAGGATTTTCAGGAATGCGCGTCATGCGGCACGGTACATCGTCTCCGCCGCTTCGGTCCTGTACGTCATCGTCTCCTCTGGACTGCTTCTTCCGGTCTTCCCGATCAGAAGAATACACAACATGTACACGCGTCTTTTTTTCTGCAGACTTATGATATATATTCCACTCTACGCAATTGTACTGCTCAGGTTTCTGCCGCAGGCGGCCTTTGCGGGAACGCTCGCGTCGATTGGGTATGCGGGGATAATGCTGTATAATCGGAGGTCAATGTATAGTGAAAGCAGAATCGGTATCATTAGTCCGAAACGGTAACACGCTGCTTGACGGCATCACATGCGCATTTCCTGCCTCTGCTGTAAGCGCGGTCATCGGACCATCGGGTTCCGGTAAAACGCTGCTTCTGCGTGTGCTTGCCGGCAGAATCAGTCCAACCGGCGGAACCGTGTCGCCCACCATCGCCGGAAGGATCGAACACTATTCCCTCTATCCGCCGGAGAGCATCCGGTTTGACGGCTCAATGACACTGCATGAATATATCCTGCAGAACGCTGCGGATACAACAAAGGAGTCGGCCCACAGAATCAGGAGTTTTTCAAGGATGCTCTCGCTCTTTGCCCTGCTGAACACACCGGTCTCAGCGGTATGCGACACCATACTGCAGAAGGCGCTGTGCGTGGCCGTCCTCTCCGTCAAATCGACGGCCTATCTCTTTGACAATCCGCTGACGCTCATGAGCCCCGAAGCACGGATAGAAGCTGCACGGATATTCCGCTTCGTCTCTACCGCGGAAAACGTCCCGGTAATAGTCGCGAGTGCCGATATCAACCTGGCGCTTGCCGTATCCAACAGGTATCTCGCGCTGAAAAACGGCGGCGTTTACTCGTCCGGTCAGACCGCGAACATCGGCCGGGAACTCATCGAAAATCTGTACGGTATTTCGGTAATGTTTCAGCACAACGTCATTACAGGAAACGGAGAGTGTTCGCTGTACGCTTACGTATAGTAGCGAATCTTCACCTTTCCCTCTTCGATTGTCTCGATAATGATAAGAAAGTCCAGATAGTTCATCATTGTGGCGAGGCGGTAGTACTGCTGCGGCAGATTATAAAACAGAACTCGGTTGCCGTTCCGCTTTGCGGCGAGGCTGACATTAACGAGTGACTCGACACCGGCGGACGTCATGAGGCCGAGATCGGTACAGTCAACGATAACGCATGTGGTCTTGGTAATGTTGTTGATTACCCGTTCAAATATCTCCGTTTTCAGTATGGACAAGTTGCCGTATATCTTGAATATCTTGAAATACCGGTGATCTTCTATGATATACGAAAAATCCATAGCTATTTATTCCATTTTGAGCCCAGATACACCCTCTCGGTAAATTGGTCATCCATAAAGCGGATCAGTTCGTCGGTAAACGGCGGGTAAATCAAGAGGTCTTTTATCTGTTCCCGGTCAAAAAAATCAAAGTCAAACAGGCGCTTGTCGTTTCCAAGCCTGTACTTTCCCGCAACAAACGTACAGAAAAAGGCAATGTTGACGATATGCCGTTTCCCGGACGGCGAGATCGCATCGGAGACGAAGATCACATCGCCTACGTCAACTGTGATGCCGACCTCTTCCCGAAACTCCCGCTTTACGGCGTCCGCGAGGCTCTCACCGAAGTTCACTCCGCCGCCGGGCAAGAGCCAGTATGTGGAATCGTGTTTCTTGTGACAGACCATAAGAACAGTGTCCCCGTCCATCATCAGTCCCGACACGCGAATTCTTATCTTGTCCTTCACTGTACTATATTTCAAAGTGTTCATGGTTAATTTTAGCAAGTACTTTTCTGGCCGCATCAACCTCTGCGCGCCGTTTACTCGTGCCGGTTCCTTCAATGATAACCTTTCCCTTTATGGAAAGTACCACCGTAAACAGTTTCTTGTGGTCCGGCCCTTCGGAACGCAGCAGCAGATACTCCGGTTTCTCGCGGTACTTTTTCTGTACAAGTTCCTGCAAAGTGGTCTTCGGATCCCTCATGTTGGGGATTTTGTCTACCTGGTCAATATATTTCTTGAAAACGTTCAGGATAAACTTCTTTGTCTGCTTCAATCCGCAGTCGAGGTACATGGCGCCTATCAGCGCCTCTACCGTGTTTGCCAGAATTGAGGGTCTGGTCCTGCCACCGCTGTTTTCCTCTCCCTTGCCAAGCAGGATATAAGATCCAATCCCGATTTCGCAGGCCGCGGTTGCAAGCATCTCCTCTGACACAACGGTGGACTTGATCTTTGCCAGATCCCCTTCATGATAGTCATCGAAATGCTTAAACAGATACTCGTTTATTACCAGACCAAGCACGGAATCACCAAGATACTCGAGGCGTTCGTTCTCCCGTATATTACCGGTGCTCTCGTTCGCGTACGATCGGTGTGTCAGGGACTGGTTCAGCAGATTCTTGTTTGCAAACCGTACGTTAAGCCCCTGCTGGAGCCTGTTCAGTTCCTTTAGCCGTTTCTTGTCGTAATACATCATAGTACAATCTTTTTTTGTTCCGTGGTCTTTGGAGTGCATGAAAATACCCGTGCAGAATAAACAAATAAACGGGTGCCGTATGACACCCGCTCCGTCACTGTAGAGTTCAAGC
>CAZAHA010000073.1:8947-11523 GCA_964484915.1 uncultured Leptospirales bacterium | reverse complement strand
GTTATGTATGCACCTTTGCAGATACAGTGCCGATACCCGACCGGCAGGGGAATGTGTTCTGTGTATGAAGATTCTCCTGCAAACAGGGCATAATGTTTCGGTCTGTTCTCCTGTACGTTATCCTTCTGTACCCGGCAGCGTGCGTCTGTGCGTGTGCTTTCCCTCATCAGGATCCTGTGCAGACGGTAAAACCACATCTTCGCCGGGACATGCAGGTTGACTATTACCTCAACAAGGAAGCTACATACCTGACGGAGCTTGCCGTACGTGAAACCTTTGAGCGTTGGGAAAGCGTCACAAGTTTCCGGTTTACGTACAGGGGCAGACACAGGGCTGGTCTGATGGGGGACGGTAAGAACACGGTGTGGTTTCTTGTTGCGTGCCGGTCGGAGATTCCCATGGGCAAGAGGGCCTACTGCCGCAACTGGTATAACCGCGGGGGTGATATCGTGGAGTCCGACATCATCTACAACATGGCCGTTACCCGCTTCACAACCCTGCGTACGAACACGCCGCAATCATATTATATTGAAGGAGTCCTCTCTCATGAAATAGGCCACATGATAGGACTTGACCATATCGAGGATGAGAAATCGATCATGAAGCCGTTCTCTCCCCGGAGTGAGTCATACTTTTTGGGCGAAATAGACGAAACAACGATCAAAGCCTTCCAAACGCTGTACGCGGAATCCGGCGTGAGGGCTTCACGGTAAACCAGTACGCAGGATATGCTCTCGGAAAGAAAGGCCCATCCTGGATTTACCAGTCGTGGCTTTCAGTTTCCTTGTATGCTTCATTAACATCCGTATCGTCGATGACCTGTCCCCTGTCAGGATCCATGTTCCAGTTGAGCTTCCTGGTCCACTCGTAGCGCCTGGGATCAGACACCCTTGTGCCTTCGGAGATCATGACTCCTTCACCTTCCTTCAGGTCGACACTCTTTTTTGCAGCAGTGGTCGAAACCGAAACAATACCTTCATTGACGCATACCCAGAGGTCATTGTTCCGTGATCCGTACGCCACGAAAAATTCTGTGCCCCGGACCGCAGCCACCATGGTGGGTGTTTTAACAAAGTAATGTGGATCTTTGCCGAGTTTCTGTACCTTTGAAAAAACGCTGCCTGCAGCCAGTGTGAGCTCGGTCCTGTCGTTTTCCCTGCTGTACACAAGTGAGCTGTTTTCACGCATTTTTATGTTGTTGCTTGAGGTATCCCTGATGATCACCGATGACTGAGTGCCGGTTGTAACGGTATCACCCGTACGTATCTGCATGCCCTTTGATGCCTCCCGGGAATTGCCATTTTGCGATATTTCAACTTTTCCCACAAAAAACATGATCTTTGCGTTTTTTGTCTGTGACACAATTCCCGGGGAGGTAAGCAGCAGAAGAAGAAGCATGCCGGCAAATGGTTTCCGAATATGTTCCATACTATGCTCTCATTTTAAAATTCTCCCATGAGCCAAGCATAACATACAGACAAAATGTATATAAAACAACTATTTTAGTGATGTTTTCGGCCTCCGGTTCAGGCTCTTCGGCATGTGGTCAGAAATCAATGTACAATAATCTCTCCCTTTCTTGTGTATGATATCTCCCGGAACTTGAGCGACCGCAGATGGTCCACGCCTGATATTGAGGCGTCATGGTAAAAGAGGTACCATTTTTTTCTGTACTTGACGATCGAGTGGTGTGTTGTCCATCCCTGTACCGGGTCCATCAGTTTGCCCTTATAGGTAAAGGGGCCTCGCGGGCTCTTGCCGACTGCGTACACCAGCAGGTGGGTGTTGCCGGTTGAGTATGAGAGATAGTAGGTGTCTTTATGCTTATGAACCCAGACCGCTTCAAAGAATCTTCTCGCGTCATCGCTTGCAACTATCGGATCTCCGTTTTCGTCCAAGATCGATACTTCCCGCGGAGCTTCCTTAAAGGAGAGCATGTCGTCAGTAAGAACAGCAATCTGCGGGCCAAGCGCCGGTTCTTCTCCTGAAGGACCTTTCGCGTTGGGATCGTAAGTGCCGGACTGCCACCTCTCCAGTTGACCGCCCCAGATGCCCCCGAAATACATGTACGGTGTTCCGTCGGTATCGATAAACACAGCCGGGTCCATGCTGAAGCTGCCTTCAATATAGTGCTCTTCTGCAATAAACGGCCCGGTCGGGTTCGGACTGGTTGCGACTCCTATCCTGAAGATATCGTCCTTGTCCTTGGCGGGAAAGTACAGGTAATATGTTCCGTCCCTGTGTGCTGCGTCAGGCGCCCACAGCTGTCTTTTTGCCCATGGAATGTCGTCCACGTGAAGCACCATGCCGTGATCGGTGCATCCTTTTTTAAAGCTGTCTATCGAAAGGACATGATAATCTTCCATCGCATAATGGTCCGCGGCGCTGTTGGGCTCTATGCCGCTTTCCCTGTCGTGCGACGGATATATGTAGAGCGTATCGTTAAAAACATGCGCAGACGGATCGGCAAAATACATGTCTTTACAGATCACCTCGCCCGGCTGCAGGCCTATATCCTCTGTGTCCTGATCTTTGCCGCAGGAGGCAGGAATAAGCAACAACAGTACCGTAATGTG
>CAZAHA010000073.1:0-8847 GCA_964484915.1 uncultured Leptospirales bacterium | reverse complement strand
CATTGCCTCGGTTCAAAGTTGTAAACCCCTGTAGAGCCGTATTTCCCGCGTGTAAAATCGGGCGTGATACACAACATGATGTGAAACAAGTCACCGATACGGCTTGACAAAAAATAACACATTTAATAGGAAGAGCAAAAATCAGACCGGGACTCGCAGTGGCCGACACAGATTTTCACATTCTCCGCTTTGACGAACTCGACTCCACCAGCAGCTATGCTGTTAATAACATAACATCCCTCCCCCACAACACAGTCATCACCGCGGACAGGCAGCGTGCCGGGCGTGGGCGGCTTGGCCGCACGTGGGTGTCTGACTCGCCGGGAAACCTGTACGCATCCGTCGTTATCCGTCCCGAACGGGACTACCGTACGCTGCCCCTCGTTAATTTTACGCAGTTTTTTTCCGTAATCGTCGCAGACGTCCTTTCAGGGTACGGTATCGGGCCCGTTATCAAGTGGCCCAACGACATACTGGTGTCCGGAAAGAAGATCTGCGGCATTCTGAGCGAGGTGTCGTTTACCGGAAGCGTATTTAACGGCATCGTCGTGGGTATCGGCCTCAACATAGCGGACAATCCGTCCGACAAACTGGACCGCGTACAGGAGACCACATCGCTTTTTGACCAGTGCAGAAAAACAGTTTCCCGGAAAGAGGTACTTGACAGGATTCTCGACAGATATCTTGTTTCATATGGCGCATTCATTAATGACGGTTTCTCCTCTATATATAATTCATATATGCGGTACTTTCCGTATTTAGGCGAGAAGATCACAATCATTAACAGCAATAATAACGTCATCGGCATTGTCCGCGGCATCACGGATTCGGGTGAGCTGCGGGTCGAGGACGGTTCCGGCACAACACATACTATTACACTGGGGGACATGATATGACAAACATGTCAATAGGCGTAAATTTCATGATTATCGGTATGTCCGTGGTTTTTGTTTTTTTGGTCGTCATGATCATTTCCATGAACATCCTGAAAATCGTCATTACACAGTTTAATAAGATCTATCCTGAAAAGGAAGATACCGTACAGCAGCCGGCCGCGGCTGACAATACTCAGGAAATTGCTGCGGCAATCGCTGCGGCATATTCGATGAAAAAATAGGAGAGGTATTCACAGTGGCTAAGAAAAAAATTGATGTTATGATTACAGCGTTCCGTGACGGTTTTCAGTCCGTATACGGCGCGCGTGTTTTTACCGATGATTTCCTTCCGGCTGTCGAGGCGACATGCGCGGCTGGAATCGACCATTTTGAGGCAGGCGGCGGCGCACGTTTCCAGTCGCTCTACTTTTACTGCAACGAGGACGCGTTTGTCATGATGGACCGCTTCCGTGAGACCGCGGGACCCAACGCAAACCTGCAGACGCTTGCGCGGGGAGTCAACGTTGTGGGGCTGGAGTCCCAGTCGCGCGACATCATCAAGATGCACGCTGACCTTTTCAAAAAACACGGCATCACAACCATCCGCAACTTCGACGCGTTAAACGACGTAAACAACCTGATCTACTCGGGACAGTGTATCCACAACGCAGGATTGAAGCATGAGGTTGTCGTATCGCTCATGAGTCTTCCGCCAAACACGCCCGGCGCCGAGCAGGCGCATACGCCGGAATTCTATATCAATACCCTGAAAGGCATACTTGACGCAGGTATCCCGTACGATTCCGTGTGCTTCAAGGACGCGTCCGGCACGTCAACGCCGGCAGTCGTGTATGAAACGATCAAGGGTGCTAAGGCAATGCTTCCGCCAGAGATCCCCGTACGCTTCCACTCGCACGATACTGCGGGAACATGCGTCGCACAGTATATGGCCGCATGCCAGGCCGGTGCCGACGGTCTCGACCTGTCGATGGCCCCCGTATCTGGCGGTACATGCCAGAGCGACGTCATCTCCATGTGGCACGCGCTTCGGGGCTCGGAGTGGGACCTCGGTATCGACATCGACAAGATGCGCGAAGCCGAAGAGGTATTCAAGGATTGTATGAAGGACTACTTTATGCCGCCTGAGGCCAAAGCCGTTGAGCCGACGATCCCGTTCTCGCCGATGCCGGGCGGTGCGCTGACCGCAAACACCCAGATGCTCCGCGACAACAACATCATGGACAAGTACCCCGACATTATCAGGAACATGCGGGAAGTCGTCAAGCGCGGCGGTTTCGGTACGTCGGTAACACCGGTGTCGCAGTTCTATTTTCAGCAGGCATTCAACAACACCATGTTTGGGCCATGGGAAAAAATCGCGGAAGGATACGGCAAGATGGTCCTTGGATACTTCGGCAAGACGCCTATCGCTCCGGACCCGGAGATCATGAAGATTGCAAGCCAGCAGCTTGGTCTTGAGCCGACCAACGAACTGGTAGTCGATATCAACGACCGTGATGCTACCAAGGGTGTTGAGCCTGCGAAGAAGCGTCTCGAAGATGCGGGACTTCCAGTCACAGACGAGAACATCTTCATATCCGCAACGTGCAAGGACAAGGGCATCCAGTTCCTCAAGGGCGAGGCCAAAGTCGGTGTTCGGAAGAACGCCGCCAAGAAGGAAGGCGCTGCCGGCAACGAGTTTACCGTTACCGTAAACAACAAACCGTACGCGGTGGTCCTTGACGATACCAGCGCGACCGTTAACGGCAAAACGTATAACGTTTCCGTGAAGGAAGGCATTGAAACCTCCGCCAAAACGGCGACAGCCGCCGCCGTTGAAAGCGCGGATTCCAAACCGATCAACGCACCGATGCCGGGTACTGTTGTAAAGGTTGTTACCAGCGTCGGAGATCATGTTGCGGAAGGCGGCATTATCCTGATTCTCGAAGCGATGAAGATGGAGACCGAGATCAAGTCTCCTGTTGACGGACATGTTTCGAGCATAGCGGTCAAGGCCGGTGATCAGGTTATTGCGGGACAGCTTCTTGCGACAATAAACTAGGAATAAGGAGACTCATGTGGATATAGTTGGATCATTTATAGAACTGTGGCATACAACCGGCCTGTACAACTTTACCGTTGGTCAATTTTCCATGATCATCATCGGTTTTGTGCTGCTCTACCTCGGTATCGTTAAGGGATTTGAGCCCCTTCTTCTGATACCGATCGGCTTCGGCGGAATTCTGTCGAACATTCCCGTAGCCGGAATCGCGCACCTCTCAACGACGTCGGTTGTCGGCGGCGAGGTGGTAACAGTCTTCGGCGGATTCATCGGCCAGATCTACGGTTTTGGTATAGCGTCAGGACTCTTCCCGCTGCTCATCTTCATGGGGGTCGGCGCCATGACGGACTTCGGCCCGCTTCTGGCCAACCCAAAGACCGCGCTACTCGGAGCCGCGGCGCAGTTTGGCATCTTCACCACGCTTATCGGAGCGCTCGCGCTTGCCGAATACGTACCCGGTATGTCATATACGATTAAACAGGCGTCAGCGATCGGTATCATCGGCGGCGCCGACGGACCGACGGCGATCTACCTCTCGTCCAAACTCTCGCCCGAACTCATGGGAGCCATAGCGGTAGCGGCGTACTCGTATATGCCACTGGTACCGATCATTCAGTCGCTGATCCTGAAACTCCTAACGACGAGGGAGGAGCGGTTAATCGAAATGAAGCAGCTCACCCATGTGTCGCGACGTGAGAAGATCATCTTTCCGGTACTGGTCCTGATGCTTTGTATACTGTTACTTCCGGACGCGACGCCTCTGATCGGTGCGCTGATGTTCGGTAACCTCGCAAAGGAGTGCGGTGTTGTGAACCGGCTTTCCGACACGATGCAAAACTCGCTCATGAACATCGTTACGATCATGCTCGGGCTTGCTGTTGGATCCAAGCTTGCCGCCGACAAGTTCCTCAAGCTTGAGACACTCGGCATCCTTGCGCTTGGCCTCGTCGCGTTTGCGATCGGCACGGCATCAGGCCTTCTGCTTGCACGGTTGATGAATGTCTTCTCCTCAAAGGAGAACAAAATTAATCCGCTTATCGGTGCCGCCGGCGTCTCCGCAGTACCGATGGCTGCACGCGTGGCGAACAAGGTGGGAACCGAGGAAAATCCCCATAATTTCCTCCTGATGCATGCGATGGGACCAAACGTGGCGGGTGTTATCGGTTCAGCCGTCGCGGCCGGTGTACTGCTTGCACTGAGCAACGCTCTGTAATGAAACAATACTTGATTTTCGCAGAGGCCGCCTTGTTGAGGCGGCCTCTGCTATTTGGTCGTGGAACATGTGAACTCCCGTTTTTTGTGTTTTGTCAGATACGCCGGTGATTACGGGAAGGAAACATGGGCACAGACATCGTTGTGTACGGTATCGGACACCTGCCTTTAAAGTAAGTGCGTTATGCAGGAAAAGACTGTTTAGTTTGCGGTTTCCCAGTCTATCGTCTCGTCGATGAATGCGGCGATCTCTTCTATCTCCTCATCGGTGTGGTAGCGCATTTTGGCGTCCTCCACGATAACCGTGCCGTCCGTGTTCCGTATATAGCGCCTGGCTGAGTGGTGGACCGCTGTCACGTCTATGCCGTGCTCCTCGTTGTCCTTTCCGTGCTGGAAGATGGTGCCGTTACAGGTGCAGATATAGGTGCTGTCCGGACTCTCTATCTTGATACTGTACGCTGTCCCGCGGATGGCCGCGACTGCGGTTGGCGTGAGGATCTTGTACGATTGCTTGTGCAGCTTTCCTTTAGTTACACCGGACATCTCTCCCTGCTCAAGCTGGAGCGTGTTTTCTTTCCGCATCATGTATACGAGGGTCGTGTTCTGCTTCAGCTGGACGAGCGTTTTCTCTCCAATCAGTATCCGGACAAGCGACTGATCCTTTGTCTCGATTCTGTCCCGGTCCTTCACTTCCTGCCCGACTGACGCCTCAGCGCTGTTAACGAGTACGGTACCGACGGTAAAAACTATCTTTCCCTTCACCGGGTCTGCCTTTTGGGTACACCCCCAGGAGACTGCTGCCAAAATCAGAAGAATTACGCTTACACATATCCTTTTCATTATTATAACTCCGCTTTGATTTGAATGTAATATACCCATCTTTTGCGGAAAATCAATGAAGGATGAGTTACCATGACGGATATTGTGGTAATTTGCAGGTTTGTTTTACAAATAAAAATATGAAACTGCAATGTGCCTGGACTTCTGCCGAATCAGCACTCCAGCCGGAATATAAGGCATTTGTAAGGATGGCTGATGAGTATCAGATAAAACAGATAAGGACGTACAGTATTTCCGAATGGATGAAGCATGTTCTTAGTATATGCAGAAATCCGTCTGGCCGTATCTTTCCGTGACCACGGTTAAAACACGATTCCGGAATAGCCGTCTGGTAAATAACTCTTTACAACAAGGATTTGGAAAGATAAAGTATACAGACAATTTATAATCAAAGACAGGGAATTGTACAGTGAGGTGGCGGTAATGGAGTCGTTAAACAAAGAATCGCTCAACAAACCCGGTTGGGTTGCGACGTGTTTAACTGCCGTTGGATTTTTTTGTGCTGGTGCCTTCTATATCATACTTTCATGCAATACCATTCCCCATGGTTTGCGGGTTGCAACAAAGTTTCTCCCGTGTGTGATGCTGGGGATCTGGGTCCTTTACATGCGGTTTCCGGATATATCCGGATGGCTGGTTACGGGGGCGTTATTTTGTGCCGCGCTGGGTGATTTACTTCTTGAGGGAAGCGGTGATAAGTGGTTTCTTATGGGTCTTGGCGCGAACCTCATTGCACATATACTGTACATAGTCGGATTTACCGTCGAGTTCCCCAAACTGAAACTTCTCCGGGCGGTGCTTCCCTATCTGTATATTGCCGGGCTGCTTATTGTTCTTCTTCCAAACCTCGAGGGTATGATGGCCGTCGCGGTAACGGTCTATTCGCTTGTGATAACGGCGATGGTCTGGCGCGCCGCGGCTGTCATCGGTCAGAGCGGCAAGATACGGCATGATGAAATAATCGGATGTATCGGAGCGTGTCTTTTTGTTGTCTGCGACACGCTGATAGCTGTTGACACGTTTGTGGTTCCGATACCTGATGCACCGTACTATATCATGACAAGCTACTGGCTTGGACAGTGGGGGGTCGCCTATTCAATCGTCAGACTCTATCCCGGTCAGAAACGGGAAAAAGTTCTTTGATTTACTGTCAAGCAGCGGTGCTGATATGCCGGAATATAGAGCATTTATATACATTACCGATAGTTAATTATTAATTTATAAGTTATGGGCAATACCTCGCCAAGACAATGGCGGATATGATAGAATGAAAATGCGAATATCTTAAAATCCCCGCCCCCCAAGAAGCCCGCTATCCATGGCGGGTTAAGAGAAGAAGGAATGAATGGCAAAACTGACATTAGCAAAACTTGAAAACCTTTTACTCACTGCCTGTGATGATCTTCGCGGCAGCATGGATGCCAGCGAATACAAGGAATATATTTTCGGCATGCTCTTTCTCAAGCGAGCCAGTGACCTCTTTGATCAGAGAAGAGCAGAACTGCGAAGAGAACTATCCGAACAGGGCTTAAGCGAAGCCGATATCCAAACAGAACTGGAAGACAAGGATAACTATTCCGGGAAGTATTTTTATGTTCCGCCCAGGGCACGATGGAACGAAGGCTGGATACAGGTATTTAAAAAAGACGATGGTTCTGAGGATCGAAAGCAAATCCCCGCTTTAAAGCACCTCAAAGAAAACGTCGGCACCATGCTTAACAAAGCTCTTGAAGCGATTGAAGATGCCAATCCCGAAGCATTACAGGATGTACTAAAAACCATCAACTTCAACAGAAAAATCGGGCAGCGAACTCTGGACGATGATACTCTGGCGGACTTCCTGCAAAACTTTGAGAAAATACCGCTGAAAGACGATGATTTTGAATTCCCTGATTTACTTGGCGCCGCGTATGAGTGGCTGATCAAGTACTTCGCCGATTCTGCCGGCAAAAAAGCGGGCGAGTTTTATACCCCTTCTGAAGTTGTGCGCATTATAGTTGAAATTTGTGATCCCAAAGAAAAGATGAGCATCTACGACCCGACGGTCGGTTCCGGTGGTATGCTCATTCAAGCTCGTGATTACCTTCGCGAATGTGGGGGTGAGCCCAGTGAACTCTCGCTTTATGGGCAGGAAAAAATGGGTACTACCTGGTCCATCTGTAAAATGAATATGCTCCTTCATGGAATTTCCCATGCAGATATCCGCCAGGAAGATACAATAAAAAATCCCCAGCATATGGATGAACATAATGAGCTAAAACGTTATGACCGGGTAATGGCCAATCCACCGTTCAGCCAGAATTACTCAAAGAAAGATTTGAAATTTCCCGGCCGCTTCCCGGTCTTTATGCCGGAGAAAGGGAAAAAAGCAGACCTGATGTTTGTCCAGCATATGCTGGCAGTACTCAAGAGTGATGGCCGCCTGGCGACGGTTATGCCTCACGGGGTACTGTTCCGCGGAGGCGAAGAGGCCGAAGCCCGGAAATACTTCATAGACCATGGATACCTGGAGGCAATAATTGGTTTGCCGGCAAGTCTTTTCTATGGCACAGGTATCCCTGCCTGTATTCTTGTGTTGAACAAGAAAGACGCGAATAAAAGAAAGAATGGCCATGTGCTGTTTATCAATGCAGACCGGGGCTACCGGGAAGGCAGTGCACGCAATTACCTGAGACCCGAAGACATCGACAAGATTGTGCATACGTATCATACCGGAGAAGATGTACCGGAAGCAACATACTGCATCATCGATGACGACACAAAGCAACCTATGTACGCCCGCAGGGTACCGGTTTCAGAAATCATCGGAGAAAATTACAACTGCAATATCAGGCGCTATGTTGATAATGCTCCCCCACCTGAGCCCCAGGATGTACGGGCGCATCTGCACGGCGGTGTACCAAAAAAAGAGGTCGATTGTCTGAGGCATTTCTGGAAAAATTATAAGGGATTGAAAGAAGACTGTTTTTCAGAAAAAGATAATGATTATTATCAATTTTCAGGCAAGCTGGATAACAGGCGCTCCATTTCCGAGTTTATCAACAAGCATCCCGGTGTGCGGAAAAGGCATGAACAGTTTCTAAATTCTCTTTCAAAATGGTGGGACGAAAACCAGCCTGTGGTAGAAGCTCTGGCTCATGATCCGGAAAACCAGCATGAAAGTGCCGGTAATGTGTTCCTGATGCGCCGGACTCTTATCCAAAGCATTGAAAAATTGCTGAGTAATCAGAACATACTCTCCTCTTCGCAGGTGCGTGGAGCATTTGCCAACTATGTGGATGAACTGAAGGCGGACTTTAAATCCATCGCGGCCAGCGGATGGGGGCCGGAACTGATTCCCGATGAAGAAATCCTGCAGAGTCAGTTTCCGCAAGTTCTGGAAGAGATGGAAAAATACCAGTCAAGAATCGAGGAACTGCAGTCACTATTTACGGCTGCCGATGATGAGGATTTTGAAGATGATGAAGATACCGGCGTGCTTCCCTCATCTGAAGTAAAAGAAAAAAAGGACAGTCTGAAAGAGTTGAATGCTTCATGGAAGCGGGAACTTAATACACTAAAAGCTCTTGCTGCAGATCTCTTTGCCGAAATCAAGGTCGCTGGTAAACTACCCCAAGGTGAGAAAAAGGCATACTATTGCACAGAAGGTTATGCCCGGAATAACCCGGTGTTTGAAAACGGAAAGAGAATCTGTGAACTGGCCGGAAGAGTCAATCATGCAACAGACTATACCGGGAAGATAGAGACAACAATAGAAAACGGTATAACCGTTTACAAACAGGCCCAATATATTGAGAAAGCCTTGTCACGCCATAAAGCGCTGGAAGATGAACTAAAAGAGCTTAAGAAGAATATTAA
>CAZAHA010000072.1:0-11557 GCA_964484915.1 uncultured Leptospirales bacterium | reverse complement strand
AACAGGGCGGTTTCCCGGTTTTATACGGGTAAGGCTTCCGGGGGGCATGTTTTGTCGGCACAGGCGGAATACCCTGGTCAGACGGAAGAACACCCGTGTCGCACACGATCAGGTTCTTCATCCACTTTTGAAACTGCTCGTTGATGAACGAACCGATTGCAGCGCCGCCTTCCGGACGAGTACCGTCCAGTGTATCAAGCACCGGCCATTTGGCACCGTATCTGCAGCTTGTGATGCAGCTTTCGCACGATATACATTTTTGTATTTCCATTAACGGTAACATGGTTTTTATCGTTACAGCGGTCCGTTCTGTGTTTTGCATGCTCCGCTGTATACCGCGACACGCCAAAACGCGGTTTCATTTATCGGAAAATGCCGGATAACCTCTTCCGCTTCATCTCTCAGTATAAATGTTTTACAGCCAGCATCATAGATCTCCCTTATCTTTGTTAATATACACAGCATATCGCAGTCCTGTTTCTGTTTAGTCTTTTATATAACATTCCTGCCGGCTGTTGTGATACAACAGCATGGATAATTCCGTTTTTTTTTACACTGGATGAGCTGGTGTGCATCATGACAATGGATATGATACATAGAGTGCTGCAGTCTCGTCACCGCGAAACGGCGTTTTCCTGTAGTCGGCGTAGACCTCTGGCCGGCTGAATCCGTTTTGCTCGGCCTTTTCCTCGATGACAGTGCGGGTAACCGGCAATAGGCGTATGGTTGACAGTCGTGTTTCTCCCGTTTTTTTACTGACGAGTTCCGTATGAAAAGAGACGGCTGAATCGCTTATGTCAGAATACCGACGCCTGAAAATGTAATCCGGTATGTCTATCTCTGGAAATAAATAGTGTGACATTCCGAGAATGCGGTCAAAGTTTATAATCTGCAGTATGAGGACTCCTCCCCCGGCCAGGTTGTCGCGGCATAATCCAAGAAATGTATCTATCTCTTCAAACACGGAAAGGTGCGGCAGTGTGTTGCCGAAACAGCAGATACTGTCAAATCCAGATCTATTCAACGCTTTGATATCAAGCATTCCCATCCGGTAATATTCAGGAGGATTCTCCAAGCCGCGGGCATTCTGCTTTGCTACCTCAATCATCCTTGCATCGGGATCGATACCGGTAACCCTGTATCCGCGTTTTGCAAGCGCGAGTGGGAAGTCTCCGGTGGCACATCCGACATCGAGTACCATCGGCCGTTTACCGACTACTGTGTCATCGACAAAATCTATCCGTTCGGGAGGAAGTGGAAAGAGGTCTCCATATATGTCCGCAATCGACAGGTACATGTACAATCTCCGACTTCTGCGTATATGCTGAACACCGCTAAAATATACCCCCTTCAGTGCATTCGGTCAATCAATTCACTATCCTCTCTGGTGAAATGTTCATCAACCGGATACCATGTATCACGGCACTAGTAATACTACACAAAGATATTTATGAGTATTATGTAAGGAATATTAGTTTTTTATTTGATAATTCCGGATAAGTCCTTTATTGTGACAAAAAACACATATGGCAGGATTTTTCCGGCCGGTGCCTTCAGCGTATATCTCCCTCAATCATACCCTTCTCATTCTCACCATTTCCATATCCGGCCGCAACTGCCGTACATATGCCTGAAGGAGAATGAAATGAAGACAGTAAGAGACGTACTGAACGCGAAGGGTCGTGATGTTTGGACAATCCATCAGGAGACTGATCTGCATACCGCCCTGGCGATCATGAACGAGAAGGATGTGGGTTCCCTCCTTGTCATCGACGCGGATAAAAATATCCTCGGTATTTTTTCTGAACGGTACTTCGCGCGGTACTGCGCAGGCAGAATCACCGTACCGCTCGACAGTCCTATCCGCGACATGATGGAAGAGAAGGTAATCTGCATTAACGAGGAGCAGACGGTCGAAAACTGCATGGTCATCATGACCGAGAAGCGAATCCGTTATCTCCCGGTCCAAAAAGACGGATGTCTGACCGGAATTATTTCTATCGGCGATATTGTAAACGCGTGTATTCATGAGAAGGAGATCCTCATTGATCAGCTGGAGCACTACATCGTCGGAAGCCTGTAGGAGAGTGATCATGAAAAGAAAACACCATTTCGCCTATCCTCCGTACCGTGACAACATACTGCACCTTTTTCACGCCATTCAAAGGGAAAACAACCTCTCACGTTCCATAACCCGTGATAATATAGATGATATCGCGTCCTATCTTGACATTTCTGTAGCCGAGGTTGAAGGAGTACTGAGCTTTTACCGGCTGTTTTCGGGCAGAAAACGCGGACAGCATATTATACGTCTCTGTGATTCTCTGAGCTGCCGAATAACCGATTCACTAAAGATCTATAACCATATCAAGAAACGGCTCGGTATACGACGAAATCAGACGACACCTGACGGACTCTTTACACTGGAAATCGTAAACTGCCTTGGAAACTGTGACACCGCACCGAACATGATGATAAACGATACGCTGTACACACACCTCACCTCGGAAAAGGTCGATGACATACTGGCATCCTGTAGAAACAAGGAGGCAGTGATATGAAACAGAAATCGAGCGATTACTTCATGCGTTTCTCTTCTGTGGGTACAGCACTTGACACCTACAAAGAGGCAGGCGGATACGAAGCCCTGTCGCATGCATTGCATATGAAACGGGAAGCAGTCATCGATGAAATCGAAAACTCGGGGCTACTGGGAAGAGGCGGAGCCGGTTTTCTTACCGGAAAAAAATGGAGAAGTGTCAGCGGACAGAAGAATGTATTCATCGTCTGCAATGCGGACGAAGGTGAGCCCGGAACGTTCAAGGACAGGTTTCTCATGCTGAATGCCCCCTATCTTCTCATCGAAGGGATAACCATTGCAGGGTATGCAACCGGCGCTACAAAGGGATACATTTATATTCGCGGTGAGTATCCGGAAAGTTTTGAAACCATGAAGCACGCCATCGCTCAGGCGGAGGCTGACGGATTACTTGGCAACTCAATAGCTGATGATTTTTCATTTTCCATCGATATCAAGCTCGGCGGCGGTTCATATGTCGTCGGTGATGAGACCGCCCTACTCCATTCATTGATGGGATACCGCGGCACGCCGTGGAACAAACCTCCCTATCCCACCCAGAAGGGTCTTTGGGACTGTCCTACTGTTATCAATAACGTCGAGACCCTGTCGTGTGTTCCCCTTATCCTGAGCAGGGGGGCATCGTGGTTTGCCTCTATAGGAAATGCCGCGTCTCCCGGTCCAAAGCTCTACTGCGTCAGCGGCAGGGTGCAGAAACCCGGCGTGTACGAATTTCCCATGGGAGTACCACTGCGTGAACTCATCGACGCGGCGGGTGGTGTAGACGGCGATTTCAAGGCGGTACAGATCGGCGGTACGGCCGGTCCCGTATACAGGGGCGAGGCTCTGGACTACCGTCTCGATTACGCAAGCATGAAAGAGGCCGGCGGCGCGCTGGGGTCGGGCGCAGTCGTGGTCATGAACACATCTGTATCGATGGCTGAGGTCCTTGAGGTTGAGATGCGCTTCTTTGCCGAGGAATCGTGCGGAAAGTGTTTCCCGTGCCGGTACGGGACCCGGCAGCTCTCCTTTATGGCAGACAACATCGCGACTGGAAATGGCAGGGAGGAGTATCTCGATCACATGCTCGAGACTGCCTCAATCATGAAGGCATCGTCATTCTGTCCGTTCGGAAAATCCGTAGAGATGCCCGTATCCACCATTATCAATGCGTTCGGCGGGGAGTTACTGTCGCATATCAGACAGCATAATTTTGTAAAGGAGGAAGCGATATGAGCGGTACACCGATTTCCGTAACAATAGACGGCACTACCGTTACCGTGGCTGAAGGAACGATGCTGATAGATGCCGCGCATGAGGCGGGTGTTGATATCCCGAGGCTATGCTATACCCAGGACCTGGAACCACTTGGAACATGCGGGATGTGCATGGTTCAGATAGAAGGCATACCGGACTATAAACGCGCATGCATAACCGAGGCCCAAAACGGCATGAAAGTACTGACAAACACGGCTGAGCTCAGGAAGATCAAACGCGGACTCCTTGAGCTGATACTCGCGGCGCATCCTGAAGACTGTCTCAAGTGCATCAAACACGGAAAATGTGAACTGCAGGAGCTTGCAGACAGGATGGAGGTGCGTACGCTGCGTTTCGATCAGTATACACACGGTCTTCCGGTTGATTCGTCGGCAGCCGGTATCATGCGCGACATGAACAAGTGTATCGGATGCGGCAGATGTATCTCGGTCTGTCACGACGTACAGAGCGTAAAGGCGATCGACTTTCAGTTGCGGGGGTCCGAGACGATCGTTTCACCCGGCCATGATGCAACCATGGGAACAAGCACATGCGTCAACTGCGGTCAGTGTGTCGTCTACTGCCCGGTTGGAGCTCTGTATGAAAAAGAGCTGATTGAAACCGTATGGGACGAGATCGGAAACCCGCAAAGGACCGTTGTTGCGCAGATCGCACCCGCTGTCCGTGTCGCGCTGGGAGAGGAGTTCGGCATGGAGCCTGGAACACTGGTCATCGGTAAAATCTACGCAGCCCTCAAAAAACTGGGTATTGACACCGTTTTCGACACGAACTTCTCGGCCGATTTAACAATCATGGAAGAGGGAACTGAACTGCTCCATCGCATCCAGAAAGGCGGTC
Organism: uncultured Leptospirales bacterium; assembly: GCA_964484915.1. Lineage (GTDB taxonomy): Bacteria > Spirochaetota > UBA4802 > UBA4802 > JAFGJZ01 > CAZAHA01. The sequence continues at coordinate 6,864 of CAZAHA010000072.1, read as the reverse complement.
CGCTTCCGCTCATCACATCATGTTCGCCAGGCTGGATCAAGTTTGGAGAGACGTTTTTTCCCGATCTTATTGACAACCTGTCAAGCTGCAAGTCTCCGCAGCAGATGCTGGGAGCGCTGATCAAGACCTGCTATGCGAAATCAAAGAACCTGGATCCTGCGTCCATCGTTTCCCTTTCCATCATGCCCTGTACCGCCAAGAAATACGAATCCGCACGTCCGGAAATGAATGCCAGCGGTTTCCGGGACGTGGACTATGTACTGACCACCCGGGAACTCGCGCGGATGATCAGACAGGCCGGTATCGATTTTTCAAGACTCGATGAGATACCGGCCGACCCGATGCTCTCAGGATACTCCGGTGCCGGGACAATTTTCGGCGCCACCGGCGGTGTCATGGAAGCCGCTCTGAGGACCGCGTACGAAGTACAGACGGGGAAAACTCTCGATGCGATCGAGTTCGAAGCGGTCCGTGGATTGGACGGCGGAAAGCGCGCATCGGTGCATCTGGACGGTACGGAAGTACGAGTGGCCGTAGCGAGCGGACTCGGCAATGCCCGTGAACTCATGATGGAAGTCGAAAAAGCGCGGCGCAGCGGCGAACTGCCCTATCACTTTATCGAAATCATGGCATGTACCGGTGGGTGTGTCGGCGGCGGCGGACAGCCGCTACGAAACGGCATGGAGGAGAGAACGCGAAGGATCGAGGGACTGTACACGGAGGACAAAAACCGAACCATCCGGAAATCGCATGAAAATCCGGAGGTGCTGGGACTGTACAGGGAATTTTTGAAGGAACCCGGAAGCGATATTGCTCATAGTCTATTGCATACGCACTATCGAGACCGAAGTGGCAGGATAGATGAAATACCGGCAGAAGAACGGGTAAGCTGAACAAGAATACGGGCACAGACTGCCTGTGCCCGTATTTTAACGATACCTGTCAGGACGCATTCGTCCCTTCCATCGGATATCCTGCTTCATGCCAGTCAGCCTTTCCCTCGGCATAATCGTGAACGTTGGTAAAACCGAAACTTTCAAGTTTCTCGGCGGCCGTTGGACTTGCCGTACAGTTGATGTCGGAACAGTATACGACAATAAAATCGTCTTTGCTGAACTTTTCCCTGGCAGTTGCACCTATCGTCGCCAGCGGGATATTCATCGCACCCCTTATGTGCAGTCGCTTGTATTCATCTTCCTTGAGTACCTCGATGAGTTTTATATCCTCGCCGCTGTCGAGGCGCCTTTTCAGTTCATTTCTATCGATTGTTTTTGGCATGGTACCTCCTTGACCTTGCGTGTATGACAAATATACTGATTCTATCTGTATCTGTCACCATGGCGGCGGAAGAATCATACATCTTGCGGGAAAATAGTTTTCCGCCTTCTTTTGCATCCAGCGCATCGATCATTTTTGTACGATTACGGCGTGACGCTTCTCCTCCTCGATGACCTCGTTTGTTGCCGTTATCGCTTCTCTTGGAAGGACAGTCTTGAGCGATAATGACGAATCTATCAACGGTCAGTTTGACCGGCGTTTCTGTTTCCACGATTCGGTCTCATCCTGAAACAGGATGTCAGCAGGCGTCTTGAACCCGAGGATAAGGTCAAACCGCGTCACTTCCTGCGTATTGTGGACAAAATAGCTGACGACGCTCTTTACAGGAGCCAGTCGGTTTTGCCAGCAGTACACCGTCAGTACACGAGAACATCCGCTCGCGTGGTGGAAAGACCGTTTCCTTTGGAAAAAAAAAGGTCTTCTGATCAAGACAGATCTCTGATACCGACTCTACGGGACGGTACCCGTGAACTGTCTGCCCCGAGTGACGGGTCTCAAACGGCATGACAGCCGGAGTGATAATGTCGTACTCATTCTTCAGATCCGCAAAAGTGTATCCAGAGCGTCACGGCTCATCCGAACTCCCACAAAGTATACCTCTGGTAATAGTGTATGGTATGTGCTGTTATTCATGAACATCGTACAGTAACAGATGGAAAGGCGCGTCAAGTTTCAGTGGTTATTACCGTATAAAAAAAGCCGGTCTGTGTGTAAACCGTATCAATATACGCAGAACATTGATTCCGTTTGATTGTCTCAGTACATTAATAAGGAGGAAGTGAGAATGAAAAGGAACGTGTGGATATGTTCGTAGATAGAACAGATGCGGGAAGAAAACTTGCACGGAAACTGGAACAATACAGAAACAAGAATACGGTCATTCTTGCCATACCCCGCGGCGGTGTGCCGGTCGCGCTTGAGGTTTCCAACCACCTTGACGCACTTCTCTCCGTTCTAATTGCACGAAAACTGCCGTTTCCGTCCAATCCCGAGGCGGGATTCGGCGCGATAGCAGAGGACGGCAGCACTGTCATCACCGACTTTCCCGGCATGCTGCCGGATACGGATACCGTGGAATCGATAAAAAGGGAACAAATCGAAAAAACCGCGTATCTGAGGACGGTCTTACGCAGAGACAGACCGATCCCCAATATCGGGAAGATGACAGTCATACTCATAGACGACGGGATCGCTATGGGATCAACCATGCGTGCGGCAATAAGGATGTGCCGTGCGCTGCATGCCGGTGCGGTAATCGCCGCATCTCCGGTCTCGGGAAGCAGCGCCGCGGAACTGATATCCGGAGAAGCTGATGAAACGGTTATACTTGAAATGCCTTCACAATTCCATGCGGTTGCCCAGGTGTATCAGCACTGGCGTGATATGACGGACCAGGAAGTAATTGAAATTTTGGCAAACGCCAAAAACGCATACTGACAGTCGAAGCGAACACAATTTTAAAACGGAGGTACATATGGATATCATACAGCACAGCATGCTTAAAAAGCTTGCCGCGTCTAAAGGGAATAGCATGATTTCCCTCTTTATTCCCACATCGAGAATGACGCCGACGATGGAACAGAACATGATCCGGTTCAAGAACGAAACACGTAAGGCGCAAGCAATGCTCAGGAAGATGGGGCTTGGCAAACCGGAGACTGAAGCACTGCTTGCTCCGCTTGAGCGCCTGTTAGACGATACATTTTTCTGGCGGAAGCAGAGCGACGGACTCGCCGTATACAGGTCACCGGACATGTTTGAGTATTTCCGCCTGCCCTATGCGAGTGGTGAGGAAACGGTAATCATGAACCGGTTTCTTGTGACACCGCTCATGAAGTACTACACCGCATACGGACGCTTCTTCATCCTTTCACTCTCACAGAACAGTGTGCGCCTGTATCAGGCGACCCCGTATACGATTAACGAAGTGGACATCGAAAACGCGCCGGGAAACATAGCCGAAGCCCTGCGGTGGGACGATCCCGAACGGCAGTTTCAGTATCATACCGGTACAGCCGCCCAGGTTGCGGGTAAACGTGCTGCAGTCTATCACGGTCAGGGGGTTGGAACGGACGATTCCGTCCACAAGGTAAATCTGCTCCGCTATTTCCAGAAAATCGACCGCGGTCTGCACGGTCTGTTGAACGAGCGGCACCTTCCGCTTGTACTGGCCGGTGTGGAGTATCTCCTGCCGATTTATCGCGAGGCAAACACATACCCGTATCTGATTGATGATGAGATATACGGTAATCCTGATGAACGAAGCGATCAGCAGCTGCTCCGCGAGGCGCTACCCGCCGTAACGGCCCACTTCGCGGATGAGATGAAGCACGCGGCTGCAATCTTTACAGAATTGGCTCATACAAATCGTACGTCCACCGATATCAAGAAGATTTTGCCTGCGGCAATCCAGGGTACGGTGGAAACACTGATGATAGATCCTGATGCACGGTTGTGGGGACGTTATGATGACGAGAACGGAAAGTGTACGGTATACGATTCTCATGAGTCCGGAACGGAGGAATTGATTAACCGAACAGCGATTCACGCACTGTTGCACGGCTGTACGGTGCATAGTGCGTCGCGGGATGACATTCCCAAAGGCGCTTCCCTCGCGGCGATTTTCCGGTATTCTGCACCGTAAACGGCAGTCGCATCAATCGATGACGCTCTGCCTGGACACAGGTTACACAGCTACCGAAACGGTACATGAGATCAAGGAGGTTGATATGACTATTCCATTGGAGATTACGTACAGGGACATTGAAAAAACCCAGGAGCTTGAAGCGCTTGTCCGTGAAAAGGCCCAGAAACTCGAACAGGTGTGCGACTATATATCCGGCATACGGATCGCGCTTGAGATGGATCAGAAGAAGCAGAGGAGCGGAAATCCGTACCGTGTCCGGCTTGACATAACCGTACCTCCCGGCCACGAGATCGTCGTTGAAAAGGATCCGGGCCCCGGGGACGAGCATATCAACATCGCCATACTTATCCGCCGGGCATTTGACGCGGCGTGGCGCCAGCTCCGTGAACTGAAGGAGAAGCAGCATGATGACCAGAAACGGCATCCGCATCAGGAAACTCAGGCACTTGTTGAGTCGATCTTTCCTGATGAGGGGTACGGATTCATAAGAACCAACGACGAAGGCGGCCGAAGCGTATACTTCCACAGAAACAGCGTGCTTCACGGTGATTTCGACAGACTCGAGGTTGGAACCGGTGTCCATTTTGAAGAGGAAATGGGAGACAAGGGCCCACAGGCGACGAGCGTCCAGATAATGGATAAACCCGGCGTCCGTTTACCAAAAAAAGAGGGATAAGTCGCACGACATGTCTGACGGAAACGTGTATATCGGTACCTCCGGCTGGTCCTATGACCACTGGAAGGGAACATTTTATCCGGAGGGTGTAAAAAAACGGGACTTTCTGTCCTGCTATGCGGAGCGCCTATCGAGTGTAGAGGTGAACAACACATTCTATTCCATGCCCTCAGAGAAGACGCTCGCATCCTGGAAAAAGACCGTTTCCCGGGACTTTGTCTTTGCCGTGAAGGCCAGCCGCTACCTAACCCACATGAAGAAGCTGAAGAGTCCGGAAGATGCACTTGCTGCATTCCTTAACGGCATCTCTTCGCTGTCGGCCAGGACACATGTCGTGCTCTTTCAGCTTCCACCCCGGTGGAAACCGGATGTTGACCGTCTGCGCGATTTTCTTTATCTGTTGCCGGATACCTACCGGTACGCATTCGAGTTCCGGGATGAACGGTGGTTTACCGATACCGTTTATTCACTTCTCAACAAGAAGAACGCAGCATTCTGCATATATGACATTGATCGCAGGCAGTCTCCGAGGGAAGTCACCGCTGATTTCATCTATATCCGTCTCCACGGTCCCGAAGACAAATACCAGGGATTATACAATAAGGAAGACCTTGAGGAATGGGTCGGCGCAATCAATACCTGGACACAAAACGGCCATGACGTATACTGTTATTTCGACAACGACCAGAACGGATATGCTGTTCGAAATGCAATCGAGCTGTCATCACTGATACAGGCTGGGCGCTCAACATAGCTACAGATGCATGAAATGGGGATACTTCACTGATGCGATTTCATCATACCGGGACCCGAGCGCTTCCCTGAGTAGTGCTGTTCCGTCAGGCGAGAGGGCACTGCCGATAACGGCATCAGGATAAGACGATTGTACTGCCGTCTGCACTTCTTGAGGACATATGTCGCACTTGTTAAAGTAAAGCACCACCCTTTCCCGTTCAATCTCAAGCATGTCAAGCTCCTCCTCGACGGTCCGTATATGACCTGAAATGTCGTCCGAGTTACAGTCAACGACATGGAGGATAAAATCCGCATGACGTATCTCCTCCAGCGTCGACCGGAACGATGCGACGAGGTGCGCGGGAAGGTTCCGTATGAATCCAACCGTATCCGTCATGAGGAGGTTCTTTCCTTCACCGAGATATACCGTCCGGGTATAGGCCTCGAGTGTGGCAAAGAGCCTGTTTTCAACAAAGAGATCGTCACGTGCAAGGGTGTTTACCAGTGTAGACTTACCCGCGTTTGTATATCCGACGACAGCACACGTTATGCTGTCGTGACGGGACTTTCTGGTACGTTCCCGGTGACTGCGGATCTTTTCCAGCTCCTTCTTCAGCACATTGACGCGCCGTTGAATATGACGACGATCCTTCTCAAGCATCTTCTCGCCCGGTCCCCGTGTACCGATACCGCCGCCAAGACGTGAAAGAACCGTACCGTACCCCTTGAGGCGCGGAAGTATGTAGTTGAGTTTTGCAAGTTCGACCTGCAGCTGTGATTCCCTGCTCTTGGCACGGCACGCGAATATGTCCAGTATGACTTCCGTCCGTCCGATGACCCTGACCTTTACCTTCTCCTCTATGTTTCGCACCTGTCCGGGCCGGAGGTTGTTGATGTCGAGGACGACCATCCGTATTCGCTGCTTTTCAAGCTCATCACAAATGTTGTCCCAGAAACCGCTTCCGGCGATGTATGAACTGTCGTATGATCGCCTCGTTATGATACGGCGAGAAACAACGACGCCGCCCGCGGTTTTTACGAGCATCGCAAGTTCATTGAGAGAGTATTCTGCTGAGTCTGTCGTTGTATCCGGAAGCTGTATTGAAAGGAGATATGCGCGTTCATCGCGCGACGAGGGAATCCTATTTACCGATGCATCCATCCAGTTCTACTGTGTCACCTATTTCAATGTTGTGTTTTTCAAAAAAACCCTGATTAACTTCAAGGGCGTACCGTACCGGAACGATGGAACGGTATGTAATGGTGGCGTTATTCGGCTCCATCTGATGAATATCTCGAATAATGCCATTCTTGTCGATATACGCAATTGACAGCGGTATCGATACGTTTTTCATCCAGAAGTTCAGTATTTGATCATTATTGTACACAAAAAGCATTCCGTTGTTTTCGGGCAGCTCCGTCCGGTACCTGAGCCCGTATGTATGCTCCTTCTGGTTAGATGCGATTC
>CAZAHA010000071.1:0-11713 GCA_964484915.1 uncultured Leptospirales bacterium | reverse complement strand
GGCGTCAATCGTTTCAGGGTCATCGCCGAGGACTACCGGGGAAACACTACGGAAGAAAACTTTTCTTTGAATATAAAACTTGATATACAAGGGTAGTTTTGAAAAACCTGATACCGTTCTTCAGAAAAAAGAAAAACATTTCGCAGGCGGATTTCGCGCGGATGCTGGGTATATCGCCTTCTTACCTGTGCAAGATCGAGAAATCGTCCCAGATACCGTCAGAAAAAGTGGTGGCCCGCTGTACACTGCTTCTCGACGTGAGCCGTGAAAAACTGTTCCCGGAAAGAGAGATATCCAGGAATGCGGTTCCGGACAGATCGTCGTCGTTCAATCCTATCTGGTTCGAAAGGACCAGGCGGGGGCTCAAGCAGAGAGACCTTGCGAAGAGTCTGAAATGCTCACCATCGTATCTCTCGAAGGTTGAGAACGGTCAGATACGGCCGACCGATTTCTTTATCAAACAGTGTGTACATTTTTTCAAAAAGAAAGAGTCTGAACTCTTCCCGTCGCCAGACAGCAATGATTAGCACACCTTTTCTGTACATAGCCATTATCCTGCTGCTCGTTATATTCTCAGCCTTCTTTTCCGGTTCGGAGACCGCGCTCTTTTCCATCAACAAGTCGGACCTGTATAACCTCGCGCTCTCATCAGTAAAAAAGGACAACCTCATCGCGCTTGTCATGAAGGAACCGCAGAAGATACTCGTGACGATCCTCATCGGAAACCTCGTGGTCAACATATTCCTCACGAGTCTTACCACGGACATTCTGATGCTGCATCTTGGGAAATACGGCCACTTTATCGCCATCGGCATCGTGACACCGGTCATCATTGTCATTTGCGAGATCATTCCCAAGATCATCTCGATACAGGCGTCCATCCGCATCGCGAAAAGGGTCATCCAGCCGCTGTATTTGTTTCACTTGATAGCCGCTCCGCTTCGGATCGTCTTCATCTTTATATCCAACCTGATTATCCGTTCGTTTAATCTTTCAATCGAAGGTGACCACGATGTCTCCACGAAGGAGATCGACATAGCAATACGGGTCAACGAGTCACGCGGCTACCTCGACAAGGAGGAGAGCAGCTTCATCAAGAACGTGCTCCGTTTTTCCAAGAAGAGCGCGGAAAATGTGATGATTCCACGGAACGACGCTATTGCGATTCCGTATGAAGCGTCAATCGACGAAGCCGCCGCCATTTTCAGGACGAGCGGAATCATGCGTGCACCGGTCTTTGACAGGGATATGGACAACATCGTCGGCATTATCGATTCACGAGATCTCATACCGTATATCCACGGTTTCAGGAAAGGGAAATCAATAAAGAGGCTCGTCCATCCCGTTTCGTTCTATCCCGAATCAAAGGAACTGGCGGATCTGCTGAACGATTTCCTTACAAACAAACTCCAGATGGCGGTCCTTCTTGACGAATACGGAGGAACATCAGGTATCGTTACGCTTTCATCGATCATAAGCGAAGTAATGGGTGACAGCTTCTGTCTTGACGACATGCCGAAGAAACAGGAAATACGAGAAGTGTCCAGCAAGACGGTCATTTCAGCCGACATGCAGATACACGATTTCAACGACACCTTTCATGATACGATTGTAAGCGAGGAGAACGAGACCATGGGCGGATTCATCATCGAAGTGCTGGGTCATATTCCGTCAAAGGGAGAAAGTGTTGAGACGAGAAACTACCGTATTACCGTAAGACGTGTTACACGCAATAGAATAATGTCTCTGGAAATCGACACACTATGATGCTCTTTGTTGCCTATCAGATAATAATCGTGCTTTTGGTACTGCTCTCGGCATTCTTCTCCGGTTCTGAAACCGCGATTATATCAGCAAACAAATACGTTATCGAAGACTTCGCAAACAAACGGAAATTCGGCGCACAGTTTGCCCTTTATATCCTCAATAACAGCGAACGTGCGGTGTCGATGATACTGATCGGCAACAACATCGCAAACATCATATCGACCGCGTTTATCACCTACATCGCAAACGTATACTATAACGCCGACCGGAACCTTCTCCTGCTGGTTACGGTCGTGCAGACACTCTTCTTTCTGCTCTTCTGCGAGATACTTCCCAAGATATTCTCGCGAATCAACGCCGACAACCTGCTGCGGATTCTCTCGTTTCCGCTTTACTTTCTCATCATTGTATTCTCGCCGCTTTTAAATGCGATCATACAGATAACCACACTTTTTAAGAAAATTTCCCGTATAGAAGAAGAGTCAATGAACTCGCGCTTCCGCGCGCGCAAGGAGATCGAGACACTCTTTCAGATGGGTGAGAGTGCCGGCCTGCTTGAGCAGAACCACCGCATCTATGTTGACGAAATCCTGTCGATGCACAAGATAAAGGTCAACCAGGTCATGACGCCGACGATCGAGATAGTCTCTGTTGAGAAACGTGCATCGATGCGATCGGTCATTCGTCTCATCGAAAAGACACGCTTCTCGCGGATTCCGGTGTATGAAGACCGGGTGGACAATATAATCGGCTTTATCTACTACAAGGACCTCTATAATCCGGACAATATCGACTGTGACATAGAGGAGATCCTTCATGAACCGGTCTACGTCCCGGAGACGAAGCGGATCTATGAGCTCTACACGGAGATGAAGCGGAACAGCATTCACGTCGTTTTCATCGTCAACGAATTTGGTGCGGTAAGCGGAATGGCATCCCGTGAGGACATAGCAGAGGAGATCGTCGGGGAAATCCAGACGACTGACCACATCACCGAAGAACTTGTGATATTCCGCGACAAGAACACCTTTTCGGTCAAGGGAACGCTCGACATAGAGTACTTCTGCCGGCTTTTTTCAATAACCATTGCGAAGGAAGGATTTGAAACGCTGGGTGGGTTCGTAATGGACCACTTCGGGCGGATTCCGAAACAGGGAGAGTCGTTTACGCTGAAGAACTATCTCTTTGAAGTTGAGAGCGCATCTGACAAGAACATAGACCGGATACTGGTAAAACGAAAGAAGCGGTAATCAGCTTCCTTCTGCACTTTGCGTCCCCCCGGCAACCGGGGGAACGGTAGCAACAATAAAACGGCAGCGGCCCTTACTTATCCGCAACGAGCGGACCGAGTTTTTTACCGCCCAGAAGATGCAGATGCATGTGATACACTTCCTGACCCGCATCTGGACCGGTGTTGATGATCGTACGGTATCCGCTCTCGGAAATACCGGTCAACTTGGCGATTTTCTTCGCCGCCATGAACAAATCGCTGAAAATATACGAGTTTTCGTCATTCGTATCGTTAATGTTTTCAGTCATCTCCTTGTGCACGATGAGTATATGCACGGGGGCCTGCGGATGAATGTCCTCAAACGCGTAAACCTTGTCGTTCTCATATACCTTACTTGATGGTATCTCCCCTTTGATGATCTTTAAGAAAATATCATCCATACGTCCTCCTATCGCAATTCGTATCCATTTGATTTAATCGCTTCCACTGCGCTGTTTTGCAGCATGAGTGTCTCCTCCGGCGAAAGTGTATGGTCAACTCCGTTAAACACGATCCGGAGTGATACAGACTTTTTTCCCGCAGGTACAGGATCCCCTGTATACACGGACAGTACGGACACGTTTTGAATATAGTGGGCACTGTTTTGGACACAGTCAACAATATCCGCTGCGTACGTCTGCTCGTCCGAGATCACCGACATCTCGAAAAGTACATCGGGGTACTTTCGAATACCGGTAAAGACATTTTTGCTTTTTTTTGCATCATAAATCGCATGCACGGAAATATCGAAAACGGCGATTCGGCCCGGTATGTCAAATTGCTTCTGGATGACCGGACTCACCTCAAAGATGTGTCCCGCTACATTGCCGTCGATCGTAAGGTCGATGACCCGTCCGGGATGCATGTACACCTGAGTGGAGTCCGGCAGCGTAAAGGAATACGACTCGAGCGCGGTTTTCTCACACAGGATACGGACGGCGTGTTTCGCATCGTAAAACGGAACGCTATTCTGATCCTTGCTGTAGTACGCGCCACATATCCTGAACTCTTCCCGGGCAAGGTCCGCAGAGCGGCGGTCCTGCTTGATGTAGACGCGCCCCATCTCGTACAGGGAAAATTTCTGGGAGTGCTTCATGTTTGTGTGAACGGCCTGAATGATTCCGGGAACAAGATCGGTCCGGAGCCTGTCATGTTCAACAGAAAGCGGGTTCTGAAGACGCAGCTGACTGTGTGTGTCGAGGCCGGCACGTTTCAGGATATCCTCACCGACGAAGGAGTAGTTATAAATCTCGATCATGGAAAGGTCGCGGGACAGTATAGACTTGATCGTCCGTTCCAGTTCACGTAAATAGTTGTGTTCGGGTATCTCGCACGGTACAAGCGGCGCTGACGGTGTGATGTTGTCGTAGCCGTATATCCTGCCGATCTCCTCAACGATATCCGCCGCTATTTCAACGTCCTTCGTTGCGCGGTATGACGGAACATCGATCGACAGAAGGTCTCCCTTTTCCTGTACGGTATATTCAAGCGCCCGGAGAATTTCGGTGATCCGCTGGTTTGGAATATCCTCCCCGAGATGTTCGCGGATGTATGTACAGGTAATATCTATGGAAAGCGGCGGACGCTTCGCCGGATAGCAGTCGATGACCCCGGTTACTGCCTGGGCATCCGGAATGATCTGACGTATCAGTTGATAACATCGGAGGATCGCCCTGGTGCACAGTTCAGGGTCGAGTGATTTTTCAAAGCGCATGGCGGCATCTGTCCGCAGATTGAGTCTGTGCGCACTCCGCCGTATGTGTACCGCATCAAACGACGCTGCTTCCAGAACAATCCCGGTTGTTGTATCATCAATTTCCGAATTTGCACCGCCCATGACACCGCCGAGGGCGATCGCCTTGTCATCGTCTGCGATGACAATGTCGTCAGTAGTGAGTACTCGTTCCTGATCATCAAGCGTCACGAGCCTCTCGCCCTGTCGCGCCATCCTGACAGTAATCGCATCACCGGACAGCTTGTTACGGCTGAATGCATGCATCGGTTCACCGATCTCGGCCATGACATAATTAGTTATGTCGACGATGTTGTTGACCGGACGCATGCCGATTGAACTGACGGCGGATTTCAACCAGTCGGGAGAGTCGCCGACGGTTATGTTTCTGATGACCATGCCACAGTACCGGTAAGCATTCCCGGGACAGTCGATTGTGACAGAGAGTGAATCGGATATACTGACCGCATCGGCTGCGGTCATGTCAACGGGGTCCTTCAGTGTCCGCTTGAAGATGGCGGCAAGCTCGCGCGCGAAGCCGTAGTGGCCCCACAGGTCCGGCCGGTGGGTTATGGACTTGTTGTCAATCTCGATCCGTACATCTATCCAGTCCGGAAAGATCTTCGACATCGGCTCTCCCGTCTTCGTTTGCGGATCCAGTATGAGAATCCCGGACGCATCATCAGATATGCCGAGTTCCTTCGCGGAGCAGAGCATGCCCTGTGATATGACACCACGAATTTCGGTCTCTGTAATCTCAAACTCATCAGAGAATTTCGTGCCGACGAGGGCAAGGGGCGCGATGTCTCCCTGCCGGTGATTTGGCGCGCCGCATACAACATCGTATACTGCCGAACCGGTGTCGGCCCTGACGACAGTAAGCTTGTCAGAGTCGGGATGCTTCTCTACAGAGACGAGCTTCGCGGCGACAATCGTATCAAAGTGAGCGTTTACGTACTCCACACCCTCTGTTTCCGCTGTAGACATGGTAAGCTGTCGTGAGATCTCCTCGGGGGAAATATCATCGATATGTACCAGTTTCCGTAATATATTCAGTGATAGCCACATGATCGTTCCTCGCTGTATTCCTGATTGTATGTATGGTACGTGGGTTAAAACTGCTGGACAAACCGGATATCGCCGCTTTGGAAGTGGCGGATATCATTAATTCCGTAGTTCATCATGACCAGGCGGTTCAGTCCCAGGCCGAACGCAAATCCGGACCATTCATCCGGATCGATTCCGCCGTAGGTGAGAACGTTTGGATGAACCAGGCCGCATGGCAGGAGTTCGACCCATCCGGTATGCTTGCAAACTGAGCAGCCTGATCCGCCGCATATGAGACAGTTGATGTCCAGTTCGAAGCCCGGTTCAACAAACGGGAAATATCCGGGCCGGAGACGGACCTTGACCTCGCGCTTAAAAATCTCGCGGAGAAGCGTCTTCATGAAGTAGATAAGGTGCGATACCGAAATGTTCCGGTCAACCATCATGCCTTCAACCTGGTAAAATGTGTTTTCATGCGACGCGTCGGTCGCTTCATATCTGAAGACGCGGCCGGGACCGATAACACGGAACGGCGGCTTGTGGGTCTGCATTCCCCTGACCTGGATGGCGGATGTATGTGTCCTGAGCAGGTTTCCGTCTTCCGTCCAGAAGGTGTCCTGCATGTCCCGCGCGGGATGGTGTTTGGGTATGTTCAGCGCCTCGAAGTTGTTGTACTCGGTTTCAACTTCCGGTCCGTCGAGAACGGTAAATCCCATCGATGTAAATATGTCCTCGATCCCGTACTGTATGGTGGAGAGGGGATGGAGAAATCCCGAACGGTTGTATGCAGTGCAGGATGGAGCGTCAAGCGTCACGTCGATCCATTCCTCCTGCAGACGCTTCTCAAGAGCCATACGCTCGATATATTCGGTCTGAGTTTCAATCGCCGCGGCTATCGCCTCCTTTATCTCGTTGGAGAGTTTTCCGGTTTCAGCCTTCTCCTCGGGCGACAGGTTTTTGAGGTTGCGAAGTATCGACGTCAGCTCACCCTTGCGTCCCAGTACGGCAATGCGGAGATCCTCGAGCTCCTCCAGTGTGATGCACTTTTTGACCGATTCGATCGACCGTTCTTTTATCTTGAAGAGTTCATCTTTCATGATGCTGTCCAGTTAATTGTTTAAAATAGTTGCCCGGAGCACGAAGTGCTGCTATACTGAAAATGTGTCCCTTCAGCGGCTTCCCGGTGATGATTACAATTCAGACGGGGCATATTAAGTCAAGAAGAATATTGAAATCGATGATATTTGCATATGCCAATTAATAACACTGCCGACAGACACACACTGATACCCTACCGTACCGCCGATGTACGGGACCTCCTTCTTGAACAGTCCGCACCGGTGATGGAATCCACGCTCCTGTCGCGCCTGTCGAAGCGGTTTTCCTATCCACTACTCAGGCGTGAGCTGTTGTTTGAATTTCACTTCTCACTTTTTCATGCGCTGTACCGTCTGAAGATCGGTATCGGAACCCATTACCTGCATATGGATCCGATGCGGCTGAGGCTTGTTGCACTCCCGGCAGCGGGGCAGTGCGGGCGGTATGACCCCGAAACGGGAACCTTCTGCCGCGAAGAAAGATCGTCCGCAGCCTGCCGTCTGCCCGGAAGGATTCCTGACCTGTCCTTTCCGGTGACCGATTATGTAAAACGGTTCTATCTTGATGCACGGAACATTGCTTTTGGAAAAACATACGACCTGGAAAGGAACATGAACCGGATCCTCTACTACGGCATAAACAAGGACGCCGTGGACCGTGCCCTTGCGTTCTTCGGGCTGTCGTATCCGGACAGAACCCGGCTTGTCATGCGGTACCGTCAGTTTGCGATGAAACACCATCCGGACAGGACCGGCGATCAGGAGAAAATGAAAGAGATCAACCGCCACTTCGGCGTGCTGAAGACGCTGCTGTAGGGAATATCAGGCACTTTACAGATGCTCGTAGATATAACTCCGTATGACCTGTCTTGCTGCGTCGGTCAACTGTGTAATTTTAAACGTGTAGTAGAATACGCCCTTGTCTACGACCGTATTGTCTGAAATCACGATCGCAGGCGATTGTATCGTAAAGTCGGATATCGTAAACTCGATCGTATATTCGTTTGAGTACGCAAGCTCCTTTGACGAACGGATAATGATTTCCTGTTCACTCAACTTGTAAATCGTCATCTCGATCTGTTTCTGTTCCGTTTCCTGTTGGTCGTTTTCCTGCGCAAAGATAAGCGTACAGGGAATGATGACATTTATATACGGCAGACGGACCTCCTGTCCGCGCGTGAACGATTCTGGCCGTGCTATATGAAATGTTTGTTCGGATGTATCCCTGATCCGGGAATCGAAGTAGTACTCCGCGTCCCCCGGACGCCAGAAGAAGCAGTGTATAACCGTATCGGGAGAAAGCGATCGTATATCTGCCGGTTTTCTGAAAAGCTCCAGACTGATGATGTCCGCTTCATTGGATATGATCTTTCCGAGGAAAAAGTGGTTATCGTCAGTGTAAAAATAGATGAGGTGTCCGTCCGGCAGTTCGGTGAGCGTCTCGAGCGGGCGCTTATGGCTGATGTCCTTGTACATCTTCTCGTAGGTAATGACGATGTCCTTGAAAATCTTCAGAAGCGAGTGCTCTGCCTCATCCCTGGATGTCAGGAAACGGATGAACCTGCCGATCGACTTTTCATACAGCTCAGGACTGGAGACGATAAGGGAAGGGTGCTTGAGGCGGAGCATCTCTGTCATTCCCCGGAGGATCTTGTACTGAAAGTTGGTTAGACCCTTGCTCTTGGCCTTGAAGAGGATGTACTGGTACTCGTGCGACACATCGCGGTTTGACTTGATGTACAGATGAAGGATAAGAAAAAAAAGCAGAACAATGAAGAATACCAGCAGGGCTATCAATATTTCCTGCGTGCTGGCTACCCTCCAGGTGACTCCCCACGCCGTTTGTATTTCCATTCACAACCTGCCTTGACTTTTTTTGTAATATACTTTATGAAATGGAAGCTGTCAATAGAATTGGTAATACGGACGGTGGAAGTGACGATACTGCAATTTTTGCCGGACACAGAACATTTCGGACAGGATATAGACCATGACACGGCACACACTGCTTATATTTGAAGAAATTTTCCACAATACAAACAGCAGCGATACCTACTGTACGCCGGGAGAACTGGAGACGATAACCGGTATACCGGTACATGAGATCCGCAGCGGCATAGAGGACCTGAAGGAAAAGGGGTACATTGTGGAAAATGAAAACGGAATCCAGATAACCGGCCCCGGCATAACCGAGGCCAGGTCCAGATGGATTGACTGAATATTCCGTTTTGCAAAGCGGATTTCGGACAAAACCATGGAAAGCGCCATGTCCATCCGGTCTTGCCGTGTAAAGTACCCGGATGATGATACGATGCTTTACCTGTCTGTACTCCTCTTCTGGTCGATCATCGCCTTGACCTTCGACTGCAGACCGTACAGGTTGATAAAACCGGTCGCATCCGCGTGGTTGTACAACTCGCTTCGCTCAAACGATGCCATGTCCTCAAGATAGAGCGAATTACCGGACTTCCGGCCAACCACGCTTGAGCTGCCCTTGTACAGCTTCATCCGTACGGTACCGTTTACATTTTTCTGTGTCTCCCGTATAAACGCGTCCAGCGCCTCACGCTTGGTACAAAACCAGTTTCCGTTATACGCAAGAATTGAATACTCCACTGCGAGCGCGTCCTTGAGGTGCTGCGTGTCACGGTCGATGCAGATCGACTCCAGATCGCGGTGAGCCTTCCACAGAATCGTCCCGCCCGGTGTCTCGTACACGCCGCGGGATTTGATGCCGACGAGACGGTTCTCCACAATATCGATTCGGCCGATGCCATGACGTCCGGCAATGGTATTCAGCTTCTTCATGAGCGAAGCGGGGGAGAGTGTCTCTCCGTTAACCGAAACGGGATTTCCCGCCTCAAAACCAATCTCGATATACTCCGGTGTATCGGGCGCCTCTTCCGGTGATACCGTCAGGATGAACATGGAATCGTCCGGTTCATGATACGGGTCTTCCAGTACACCGCCTTCGTACGAAATATGCAGCAGATTACGGTCCATACTGTACGGCTTGTCCTTGTTGATCGGCAGCGGAATATTGTGCTTTTCCGCATAGTCGAACAAAAGCGACCGCGAGTGCAGGTCCCACTCCCGCCAGGGGGCTATGATGGTCAGGTCCGGCGCCAGAGCCTTGAACGCAAGCTCAAACCGTACCTGGTCGTTTCCCTTGCCGGTAGCGCCGTGGCAGACGGCGTCTGCGTTCTCCTTCCGGGCTATCTCTACATGGCGCTTCGCGATAATCGGCCGTGCGAGGGACGTTCCCAGGAGATAGCGGTTTTCGTATACCGCGTTTGCCCGAATGGCGGGGAAAACGTAGTCACGGGCGAACTCTTCACGAAGGTCTTCGATATAACACTTCGAAGCGCCTGTCGCACGGGCCTTTTCATCAAGACCGTCAAGCTCCTCCTCCTGTCCGACGTCCGCCGCATAGCAGACAACATCACATCGGTAGTTTTCAATAAGCCATTTGACAATGACAGAGGTGTCGAGACCTCCCGAATATGCGAGTACGACCTTGTTGACGCTTTTCATCTTTTACTCCTTCACCATGAGTGCCGACATGATAGCCTTCTGGATGTGAAGCCTGTTCTCGGCCTGATCAAAAATTATCGAATGTGTGCGGGATTCCATTACCTCGTCCTCTATCTCCTCTCCCCGGTGTGCGGGAAGGCAGTGCATGACCTTGGCTTCCGGCGCGTGGTTCTGTATGAGGTCCATCGATATGGTGTATCCCCTGAAGGCATTTATTCGCTTTGCAGCCTCCTCTTCCTGTCCCATGCTTGCCCAGACATCGGTATAGAGGTACTGCGCACCAGACGCGGCTTCGGTAACCGAATCGGTGATTTCCACCGTTGCGCCGGTTTTCTGTGCGATTTCATGGACCGTTCGGACAACAGATTCCTTGGGCATGTATCCGTGCGGTGAAGCGACCGCCACATGGGACCCGAGCAGGGCGCCGGTCAGCATCAGCGAATGGGCCATGTTGTTTCCGTCGCCGATATACGCAAGCTTGATTCGCGAAATATCCGTTTCGCGTTCGAATATTGAAAAGTAATCAGCGAGCGCCTGACACGGATGGTAGTCGTCCGAGAGTCCGTTAATAACCGGTATGTCTGCATATCTTGCCAGTATTTCGACCTTCTCATGCTCGAATGTCCGGATCATGATGCCGTCAACATACCGCGAAAGCACACGCGCGGTGTCGGTTATCGGTTCACCCCGGCCAAGCTGCATGTCGTTCTTGCCCAGAAAGAGGGCGCTGCCTCCCAGATGATACATCCCTGACTCGAACGAGACACGTGTTCGCGTGGAGCTTTTCTCGAAAATCATCGCCAGTACCTGTCCGTCAAGAAACGTGTGGCGGATTCCCTCGTGCTGCATCCTCTTAATCTCACGCGATAGTTCGAAGAGCGCATATATCTCGTCTGCAGAAAGGTCAGTCACCGTACGCAGATCTTTGGTGGACAGTTTTGGTATAGTCATGATGAATACTCCCGTAAACAGTGTTCAAAGAGACGAAGCCCTCTATCGAGCGTCTCCGGGTCGATCGTTAACGACGGCATGATGCGCAGGACATTGCCTGACGTACAGTTTATGACAAGCCCCTCCTGCAGCGCCCTCTTCACAACAGGCATCCCCTCAACGGTAAGCTCGACGCCGATGTGCAGCCCGAGTCCGCGGACCTCCCTGATGATTGGACAATTGTCCGTGAGCCTTCCCAAAAAGTCGAAAACCTGTCCGGAGAGTGCCTGTACGTTGTCGAGAAAGCCGTCTGCGGATATCACATCCAGTACCGTT
>CAZAHA010000070.1:0-11722 GCA_964484915.1 uncultured Leptospirales bacterium | reverse complement strand
GGGCATTTACTGGACCAAGCGGCGGGATCTTGATAAAATAATACTCATCAAGATTCAGTTTTACAGATTTCTGGAAGAAGTCATAGAAATTGCCGGGAGCGTCTTCACGGTCGCGCTTCTTCGCGGAATAGAAGTATCCAAGTTCATTGAGTGTTCTGACAGATTCCGCGGTGTTGAATCCCTTTTCCACTGCAAGGTCATATGCCTTGTTCAGTTTCATCAGCGACCGGTAGTATTCCTGCTTGTCAAAATACGCGCGGCCGTACTCGTTATAGGCGTAGATATAGTCCTTGATATACTTTTCATCAACCAGCGTAAAGATCTCTTCCGCTCTCTGATAATCCGGAAACTTCTCCTCGCTGAAACGGCGGATCAGACGCGTTCCCTCTGCTATCAGTGAGTTGGCCTTCTGCGGGATATAGATCATTCTGTACGCGCCGATTCCGATAACAAGGGCTGCTGCCGCGCCGAGTGCGATGTTTCTGGTACGCCGAAGCAGTACCTGCTGCCGTTCACGTCCCTCACGGCTGTATTCCGGCCTGGACATGATGACACGGCGGCTCGCACCGCGTCCGCCTTCCTTGTCTATCTTCTGTTTGAGCCGCTTTTCAAGGAAACGGTGGATATTGTCTTCCGGCCTGCCCTCAAGTATCATGTCCGCAAGACGGCGGGTATCGGTTTCGCCGAGTCTGTCGTTGAGAATGGTGTCCTTTATGGCATCGGTCAAACCGATGGGAAAGAGTATAAGCGCCTTCTTGATTTTCTTCAGTTCATCGGGGGTAAAGTCAAGACCCTTCCTCTCTGCTGCCGGTCGTTCATCCTGATCTTCATCAACCGGTTCAATGCCGGGCACATCCGTTGAGAGGTCTGGAAGGTCATCTTCGAGTCCGGAAACCGACTCAATCGGCTCAAGATCATCAACCGGTTCGGCGGTCTCGCTTACCGCCGGGGCTTCAATCTCATCCACAGAGGGGAGCTCATCCAGAGAGCCAAAATCCGTGTTCTCCAGTTCGTCCATCTCGGAGCCGAGAGAGGAAAGTTCATCTTCATCACTCTGTTCAGGTATTTCACCCAGTTCGGGTTCGATACCGCCGATCGCCTCACCGGCGTCTTCTCCCTGCTCAAGGTCTTCATTAAATGTGTCGAAGTCCATGTCCGGAAGCTCGGAGAGATCGCCCTCGTCCAGGCCTGCCGTCTCTTCAGACAAGTCGAGAGAATCAAGATCCGGCATTTCTTCGGAATCGACAGACCCTTCAAGAGATGTCTCCTCTTCCGGCTGTTCCTCTGTCTCCTGTTCCTCTCCCGCTTCAACAAAGGCGTTGTCGTCTATCTCGTATGCATCGACAGATTCGGGTTCGTCCTTCGTCAGTTCATTCAGCTGTCCAAGCGTGGAGTCAGGGCTGACCGTCGGTCCTCCGGTCTTGGGTCTGTACTGATAGGGCTGCTGCTGTTGATCGTTAATAGGCGGCAGTTCCACTCCCGACAGATCCACACTCTCGAAATCCTCATCGGGAGTGGTATCCTCATCACCAAACGGCATTTCTTCGCTCTCGTCGATATCGACGACATCTTCGCCCGGTGCCGTATCAAAATCCAGCTCCTCCTCGGACACGTCGGGTATTTCAGTAATGCTGTCGGTTATATCGGGAAGTTCGACCGGTTCATCTTCCGGTTCGGACAATATATCAACATCTTCAAGCTCTGGCAGCTCATCCTCTTCCGGTTCAGACGCATCACCCTCCCCGTCCGGAGAGTCTACCTCATCAAAACCTGACGAGAGATCTTCGGGCACCTCTCCGAAATCCATTTCCTCCAGAGGAATATACTCTTCCGGTGCCTCTTCAGCCGCTTCATCCTCTTCCGGCATCTCTTTCGCCGCTTCATCTTCATTCTGCTCCTGGTCCGCAAGCGACATGATGTCTGTGTCTTCAACAGGCCTGTCGCTTCCGGGAAGAATGCCGATGATTCGTTCTATTTCCTGCAGCTCATCAGATGTATATTGGACATCATTATTTTGCGTATTATCTGCCATTGAGCCTCTTGTATAAAAAGTGACATAATCAGCCTATAATCGTGTATCCAAAAAATCAAGGATTTTCCGCACTCCGACTCTTCGATCGCCGTAAGCCTGTTGTAATATCCGGATCTGCTCGTGCAGAGATAGAAACGTATTCCCGATCCTGCACCGATACGGTGCGCCTTCCCTGAAATAACTAAACTCTCCGCACTTTTGTATCGATTATATATATAGCACTGATTCTTATACCATATTATTTTATCGGGATGTATGAAACAAATACTTCTTATTATTTCGCTTCTGCTTATTATAACCAACGCGGTAGCCGAAGAGATCGTGCTCGACCGTTATTCTTTTACGCTTCTGGAAGAATCCGCCGCTCCAAAACAGGTAACGATCATGAGCCACCGGCGGAGAGATGAACAGGGATCACCTGTTGAAAAAGGGGTCCTCTTTACGTTCAAGGACCGCTATGCGAAGGATGTTCTTATCGCCGGTGATTTTTCACACTGGAAATCAGTACCCATGGAACGAGGCGCGCATGGTGTATGGTATTACTTTCTTACGGGAAAGAGGAACAACGCCGACGTACGCTACAAGTTTCTCGTTGACGGCATCTGGTCACCCGATCCGAAGAATCCCCGAAGCGCGGGTGACGGTACAGGATCGTTTGTTTCCCGCACTACGCTGCCGTCTTCTGAAGTAAACCGGCACGTTACCTTCAGGTTTGTGGAACAGGACGGGATCACGTTTGTAGAGTTTCGAACATGGCAGCCTGATGCAGGATATGTTTCCGTCGCTGGAGATTTCAACAACTGGAATCCCGAAAACGATCCACTGAGAAGGGAAGAGGGCGGTCTCTGGAAGACGAAGGTCAGCATTCCGCCCGGAACATACCGCTACAAGTTTATCGTTGACGGAGTCTGGACAGTCGATCTGTACAATCCAGGCACTGCATCGGATGGCATGGAAGGCATTTGTTCTGTTTTAACCGTACCGGAGAGATAAACCGCTAAAAGCTGAACGGTATCCTCTTCGCGTGCGTGCTTCCTACCAGAATCTGCCCGTTTTCCTTGTATGTACGCAGCCTGAAATGTGTTACCGTGGAACGAACACCCTCAATAACGGAGAGCTTCTCCGCCACGAAAAGCGCAACGTACTGAAGCGAGGGACCTTCCACCGATACAAGAAGGTCATAGCTGCCCGAAAGCAGTACCACAGACCGGACTTCATCAAACCTGTATACTGCTTCGGCTATCGCATCAAAGCCGGTCCCCCGCTGCGGCGTCAGCTGCACTTCTATCAATGCGTGGACAATTTCATCCCGTCTGATGCGTTCCCAGTTTACATGTGTCGTATACCGTACGATTATTCCGTCTTTTCTGTACCGTTCGATGCGGGTCTGTACTTCGCGTACGTCCAGATCAAGCTGACCGGCGATATCCTCATCGGAAATCCGTGAATCGTTCTCAAGGATTTCAAGTATCGACAGACCTGTCTCGTCAATGGAATACTTGTCGCTCGTCATACATTCTCCATAACAGGGATTTACCAAAGGATGACGGATACGTACAGGAAAATCAATTACTTTATTGTCCTACCCGCTGTATCTGTCTATGAGGCGGCTCCGTGCCTCTCTTTTTACCCTGTGACGGTTAAAGACGCCGACAGTCAAACCCGAGACCGGATCAACAACAGGAAGTTCATCGGTATGAATCTGGTCCATAACCGTAAGCGCGTCGGAAACCTTTTCATCTCCCGCAAGTTTCGTCTTTACCGGCACAACAAAGTCCGCGGCAATGAGCCAGTCCCACATCGACTGGTCTGGAAGAAGCATCTTGACATCTGAAAACGGTATGACGCCCTCAAGCTTCATGTTGTTATCCACTACCGGAAGCGATCCAACATCTGTCTGCGAAAAACGATCGATAACATCCCGAATGGTGCTGTTCTTATGAACATAGTATTCAAGAGACGCCGTATGATCCTTTACTATCCAGCTTTGCAGCATGTCCTGCTCACTCAGATTTTTCCCCGCTTCCCCGGACAGAATCAGGGCGGCCCGTACGGCGATCGGACCGACAAGCTGAACAAGAAAGGTCGTCATCGTTATGCCAAAGATAATGACCTCTCCCAGATTGAGGCTGTCGGTTACCGCAATACCGGAAAGATGATGTCCGGCCATGATCGAAAGACCGATAGCGACACCGCCCTGGGCGAATATGCTCATCCCTGTATATTTCTGTACGCTGCCGTGTGCTCCGGAGAGCCTGGCACCCATCCATGATCCCGCGTATTTTCCCGCGCTTCGAAGGAGCACATAGGAGGCGACGATACCCCACAGCCAGTACGGCATCGCACCGAAAACGATACGCGCTCCGACCAGTACAAAAAACAGTATGTAGATAGGTGTCGAAAGAGCCTTGATATGTCCGACCAGCCGCTCACTGCGTTCCGGAACCGTGTTCGAAACGGTGATGCCCGCACCCATCGAGGCGAGAATGACATCAAGGTCAAAGTAGGCGCAGACACCCATCACGATAAGCAGAAGCCCGAATCCGCAGACAAAAAGGGTATCGGTCTCCCGGACCGCCCGTACAAGCAATACGATCAGATACCCGCCAACTATTCCTGTTCCGACAGAGAGCCCAAGCTCCGCGCAGATTTTTATAAGCTCAAGGAGAATGTCACTCTTTCCGCCGGTAAGAATTCTCGACACTCCTGTTCCGAGACCGTAAAGCAGCATCGCAAGCGCATCATCCAGCGCCACAATTGCGATTATCGTGGTCGTAAGAATACCCGCCGCCCTGTTTTCCCAGATGACGCTCATTGTGGAGGCGGGATCGGTTGCTGATGCAATCGCGCCGAAGACAGCACCGCCGGCTACCGAAATCGCAAGCGATCCGGTTACGGCATACAGGATGAGAGATACCGCCGCTCCGACGAGGATACACGCCAGGAAGCCCTCGAGTATCAATATCATCGAAAACTGTCTGCCGTACTTCTTGAGGTCAGAAAACCGTATCTCGCTTCCAACAAGAAATCCGATAATACCGAGAGCGAAATAATTAAAGGGAGTCAGCGCCCTGATGTGGTCTGCCGTGATCAGGTTGATCCCTCCGGCCCCGATAATGACGCCGGTAACGATATAGCCGATCACCTGCGGCATCCTGATACGCGTAAAGAGAAGCGCCGTAACGATTCCGCCGAAGATCGCGATGCCGAAAAGCAGCAGGAATCCGATATGGTGGTTACTCATCCGTCCCTCCGACCAGTATATCGTATACCGCATCGGCCGACAGCGCGGCCAGGAGCCGGAGCCTGGTTCCCTCATCCTTGAGGAGCGATGAGAAGAGGGACAGGACCCGTACATACTCGGTGTGCTGGTTCCGTCCCGCGACAATCATGATGAGTATCCGAACCGGCAGTCCGTCGAGACTCTCATAATCCGTCAGCGGAATACGGTTAATCCCGACCGCCACGTGTATATCCTTTACCGTGTTCAGACGGCAGTGGGGCACCGCTATGCCAAGACCGATACCGGTACTCATGATTCCCTCACGGGCAAATATTGCGTTCGCAAGTTCACTCCGGTTCGGTACAGACGACGGCTCAAGAAGAATATCGATCAGCTGGTTGAGGGCCTCGCTCTTGTTCCCCGCATCGAGGATTCGTATCCGTTCTTTAAAAAGCAGGATCGAGAGCGAATTATACGTGGAGACATCCTTTCGTATCCGCGGACGCAGCTTCATATTCAACCATTCGTTTATCTCGGACTCACGAAAACGCCAGGTGGTCCCTATCTTCCCACCGGGAAGTTCGCCCTTCAAGGCCCAGTCGACGACCGTCCGTTCCGATACACGCAACAGTGCGGCTACTTCTTCAAGTGTCAGTATTTTATCCATATTCACCAAACAGCGCCAAATGACGCTGTTGTCAATCGAATGACGTCAATTTCGCATGATTTACCGCGATATCACGCCTTCCCTGTACAGTACTGACTGCTGCTGTACGGAGAGCGACGGTCACCCGTGTGGAGCGGCTGGAGTTGACCCAATGCTACTGTGTCAGCTGGATATACGTATAATAGAGCGATACCAGATCCAATTTTGTCTGTACAAGCGAAGATTCCGCATCCGCAAGATTCTGCTGTGTCTCAAGAAGCGTGGAAAGTGGAAGACGGATCTGTTCATATTTGCGGCTTTCGGTGGCATACTGTGAACGAAGCGAGCGTATCGTCTGTTCATACAGAGAGATCGTCTCCTTTGTCTTTTCCACCGCGTCGACCGTATAGCGAAGCTTCGAGTAGTAATCGGTTACATCCTTTCGCAACTCTTCTGAAAGCTGACGGAGGCTGAGCCTCGCATATTCGAAATCAGCTTCCGCTTCCGTATTGCCAAGTGGATATGTCAGCTCAAATCCAACCGTAAATCCGCTGCGGTCAAGTTCCGACAACGAGCGTCCGAATTCATCCGTATCATCCCATCTTTCAACCGAGGCGGTCAGATCAAGCTGCGGAAGCATGGCATTCTCCGCAGAATCATGGGAGAGTCTGTAGGATTCAAGCGTCTTCTGTACGGTTTGGAACTGACGGGTTTCCTGAAACGGTATCATTCCGTATGACTGGTTGCGAGCCTTCTCATACGTCGCCTCAAAGGCGTCATACTCAGGCACGATCTTTTCCCTTGAAACGAGTTCCGCTATCAGGTAGTAAAACTCACGATACCGTTTCTGATTATCGTTCTGTGTTATCCTGTTTCGCAGGAACATGGAGTAGCTCTTCTGTACGTCATCGTTTTCGGCAACACCGGCTTTCATCTTCCTGACAGTCTGCCGGTACAAGGACCAGGCGTTGGAAACGTTGTTTCTGCTGAGCGAGTTCAGGCGCATGTACGCACACCACTGCATATACGCAAACGAATAGGTATATTCATAGGAAACGATCTCTACCTTTTCCTCAATCCGTGCTATTTCGTAGGCCAGCTTCGAGTTCTTCACATCAATCCGGTCTATCATGCCCAGAAAATTCTTCATGACCGGCTGGCGCAACGTAAGCGAAACAGTCGGCTGATATGATGCATAGTCGCCTGTTTCCGACTGTACATCAAAGGCCCCGTAGCCCGCCGCGACGCCGAGTTTTGTTCCCGTCGGTCCAAACGTGCGTGAAACCCCCGCATAGGAGTCAACGCCTGATCTCTTGTTGACGATTGTCCTTCCCGATACCGGTTCATCATACTGATACCGGCTTCCAACACTTAGACGGGGATCGGCATATGCCCTGCTTCGCTTGATGCCGGTTTCAGACCTCATGGACTCAAGACGCGCCGCCCTGATTTCCGGCAGGTTCTCCCGCACAAATTTCATATACTCCTGATATGCAACTACTGACTCCTCCGCACCGGCCGCGACGGTCAGCACCATCAACAAGGCCGCCGTGCATGTATTCTGTATAATAAGCTTCATAATCATCATTCTCCCGATTCCGTCCCGTTTGATTCTGACATTTCCGGTTCTTTGGACAGATACACCTTTTTCTGGTTCTTTCACGTGGATGCCACATACAATACAATCATGGGCGCTCGTTGCTGCGCAGAACACGTACCCGGCAACATCCAAAACCTGAAAAAAGTGACAGTTTCAGGCAAGGAGCGATAACACAAGGAGGTTTTTGGAAATTGTATTATACCCTTGACCTTCTTTCATCACGTCCATACTGTATATATTGTACCACGCCCTGACACTATTGTGCCGTTAATGTCAACCAGAGAAAGGAACGGACCTATGGAAAGAATGGACCCGGTACTCCTTGAACTGCCGGCCGACATGATCATTCAGAGGATATCCAACGACCTCGTTGCCATCGTGCGAATAAAACGTGAAAGCCTGCTCTATGAGGAGGGCATGATGCTGCTTGACTGCGCCATAAAAATCCGTGAGAAGATGCCGTCCACAACAGTGATAATAAAAACGACATCAGATGTCTGCAGCAAAACAGAGAGGACACTCCTGGAAAGCGGTGTCCGTGTGGAAAAGTCCCGTATCATGTTTTAATGCGGACCTGTTTGCTCCAGGGCCCCGGACTTCTTACGTCTATCGCTCGCACGCGGTATATGTTCCGCCTTGAGGGGTCCGCCGCATAATCAGTATATTCCGGCTCAACAAGTTGCGACTCGATGACCTTCCACTTGTTATCGTGCTGCTTCTTGATTACCTCATAATGGCACTGTACATTGATCGGCTTCCAGCGCAGATGCACTCTGCCGTTCTCACCAGATACGGTTAGCTCCCGGATTTCAAGATACGAGTAGTCAACTGTATCCTCCGTCTTCTCCGCGGGCCTTTCGGTAACGATATCTCCGGTGATCTCCGCCTTCCGCTTGTCGGCAAGTTCCTTGATCTGTTTTTCAAAATCGGGATACCGCTCCAGTATGTTGTCGAACGTCTCCTTGTCGAGCCGGTACATGTCGCAGTCGTCCTTTGCCTTTATTGTGGCAGTCCTTTCAGACGAGACGAGCAGTGCAATCCCCCCGAAACACTGGCCTGATGTCAGCGTGGCATACACCACATTTTCGTCCTCCGAAACCACAGCCACCGAACCGCTCGAGATGAAGAACATGTCATACCCAGGCTCACCCTTGGACACGATGATATCATTTGGCGTAAAGACGACTGGCTCCAGGTTCAGGATGACCTCCTTGATAAACGCCTGAGACGCTCCCTTGAATATCGGTACCTTCTCGATGATATCCTGGTTGAGAAAGAGCGACACCTGGGTCTTTAAGGAGACCGGCAAGTCCTTCAGAACGGAGCGCTCATCATATCCGCGCCTGCTTTCCCAGAGATAGGTATAGTAGTTGTTGATGCGCTCCTGCAGCGTGAAGGGTATGTTCCGGTACTTCATGAAGGTGTTAATCTTTTCCATCCGTTCACTGTACTGGTTTTTCGCAATATCGATATTGGTTATCAGGTTTGCAATATTACCAATGATGAAACCGTACATTGCCGCACCCGTTATCTCGATAAAGATGACGTACAGCATCTGTGCGTTCGTGGACGGAGTGATGTCACCGTAGCCGATCGTCGTAAGTGTCGTTATCGTCCAGTAAAGCGCCCGGAGATAACGCGTACCGTTTCCTAGATTGTCCGGATTGGCGGTGAGGAACACCCAGCCCGATGATATGAAATGTGCGGCAAACGCTATCCAGAATATCAGAAAAACCATGCGGAGAATACTGGGGTTGAAGATGTTGCTCTTGTTCACTCGCTGCATCGTCTGAACAATACGGATCAGTCTGAAAAGTCGTGCAAGACGGAATAACCGCAGCATTCTACCGAGACGCCCCAGTGCAAGAACACTGATCTCCGACAGCAGAAGATCAAACGGTATCGTCGCGAAAAAATCGATCCAGAACCATCCCTTCAGGTATTTTCTGGCGATGGTCCCGTGGTCTGTAATGAGTTTTTTATCTACGATGCTCTTCCGTTCCTCGAAAGCGGTCATGAAATTGATAAGTATATCGATCGAAAACATCACGGAAACAAAGATGTCCATGACGAACATCCATCCCTCCGACTCCAGATTGAATACGATAACCAGCGGCGCCTGGATACCGACAAATATCGTCAGTAACAGGATAAACACCTCCCAGTACATATTGAATCTGCTGTCCGGAAGAATAATGAACCGTTTGTTCTGTGTATCCGTTTCCAATTGAGACCTGCGCTGTCGAAAGATGGAGTTATTTTGTCTATCGACAAAATTCCGCTCATACAAAAGAGCTAAAAAATCATTGACGATTGGGAGCAGACACGGTATATTTTTATCAGCACTCTTAACTAGTGAGTGCTAAATTGTTTGTGAGGTATTCAACCAATGAGAATGGATAAACTGACACTGAAAGCACAGGAGCTTATCGGGAAGGCGCAGGAAATCGCAACCGAAAACGATCATCATGAAATACAGCCGATTCACCTGCTAAAGGCACTGCTTTCCCAGCAGGGCGGAATTTTCCATACCGTATTACAGAAGATAGGTATACCCATAGACGCGCTCGAATCCGAATGTATTCTTGAAATAGAAAAACTGCCCCGTGTGACCGGTGCCGGACCGGGAGGGGGCTCGATGTCACAGCTTTTCCGGGAAGTCATGAACACCGCCTGGAAAGAGGCACAGAAGCTGCAGGACAAGTATCTAAGCAGCGAACATCTGATACTTGCCATCTCCCTCGTTAAGAACACAAAGGCACACGCAATCTTTCAGGCCAACGGCCTCAACTACGAGAACCTGCTGCGAGTCCTCTCCGAAATCCGGGGCAGCAAGCGGGCCGAGGATGAAAACGCAGAGGACAAGTATGATGCGCTTGAAAAATACGCCCGTGACCTGACCAAGCTCGCACGTTTGAACAAGCTGGATCCTGTTATCGGACGAAACGATGAGATACGCCGCATCATGCAGGTTTTAACCCGGAGAACAAAAAACAATCCAGTTCTTATCGGTGAACCGGGCGTCGGTAAAACAGCAATAATCGAAGGACTTGCACAGCGTATCGTCTCCGGGGATGTTCCGGAAAACCTGAAGGACAAGTCTGTCATCTCGCTTGATATGGGGTCTCTGATAGCAGGTGCCAAGTACCGCGGTGAATTTGAGGAGCGTCTCAAATCCGTCATCGAGGCCGTCGAAGAATCGGCAGGAAGCGTCATCCTCTTTATCGATGAGCTGCATACTCTTGTCGGTGCCGGCGCATCCGAGGGATCGGTTGACGCGTCAAACATGCTGAAACCCGCACTGGCCCGCGGAGAGCTCCGCTGTATCGGAGCAACGACTCTTGCAGAATACCAGAAATATATAGAAAAGGACAAGGCGCTCGAGCGGCGATTCCAGCCCGTCTATACGTCGGAACCGTCGGTTGAGGACACGGTGGCCATCCTGCGAGGCCTCAAGGAGCGGTATGAGGTTCACCACGGCGTGAGGATCGCGGACGCCGCCGTAATCGCGGCAGCATACCTGTCGGACCGCTACATAACCGACCGCTTCCTGCCGGACAAGGCGGTCGACCTGATCGACGAGGCGGCCTCACTCATCAAGATGGAAATCGACTCCATGCCGATCGAAATAGACGAGATCGAACGCCGTATACGTCAGCTTACGATCGAGAGGGAGGCGGTCAAGCGAGAGAAGGACCACACATCGAAAGAGCACCTTGACCAGATAGAGCAGGAACTGGCTGACCTGAACGAACGGAAAAACACACTGGTCGGGCAGTGGCAACACGAGAAGGAGATCATCGGCGGAATCCGGCGCGCCAAGGAGGACATAGAAAACCTCAAGATGGAGGAGCAGCAGGCCGAACGGGAGGGTAACCTGAACCGTGTCGCGGAGATCCGGTATGGAAAGATCGTGGAGCTTGAAAAGTTTCTCCAGGTACAGCAGCTTGCGCTCAACGATATTCAGCAAACCAAGAAGCTCCTCAAGGAGGAGGTCGGCGAGGAGGAGATTGCCGCGGTCGTATCGCGGTGGACCGGCATTCCTGTCTCGAAGATGCTTGAAGGCGCATAACAGAAACTTCTGAAGATGGAAGAGCTGCTTGAAAAGCGGGTTGTCTGACAGAACCGTTCCATCGAAGCGATATCTGACTACGTACGCCGCGTGCTTTCGGGCATACATGACCCGAACAGACGGGTCGGACCCTTTCTTTTCCTGGGCCC
>CAZAHA010000069.1:0-11828 GCA_964484915.1 uncultured Leptospirales bacterium | reverse complement strand
TCATGACCACCGGTAATGCGGTCTTTCTCATTTGAAAAGTGTGTGTATGTGGATGATATTCGCCTGAAAACCGCTTCATAATCCCAGCCCTTGAACCACTCCCTGTCCGGAGAGGCGACCATGATATGGGCTGAAAAGTCACCGCTTCCCCGTCTGAACTGATAGGCGATCTCAACAGACCCCATGAGACACGCGTCAAAACCAAGGAAGTCAACGGATTCCTCCGCCCCGAGTACGTCGGATATTTCACCGATAAAAAGTGAATCCTCGTCACTGCCGGAATCAAAACCTATATCACGAGTATCAAACCGTACGTCAACACTGCCAATACTCCGGGGCCCTGCCCCATGGTTCCACAGAATCAGCCCATATTTATCGGCTGGATACTGCGCCTTTACCGAACGAATAAACTTTTTCAGGTTCTGCGCGTCACCCGTATTGGCCTCATACACCGACGTTTGTGTAATTTCCGGAAACTCCGCACCGCCGCTGATCCTTTCCACTCCCTCTGATGTAAGACGGTACATCCTGGTATCAGAAAAGTTCTCCCCGAAGATTCCCGGCTCATCCGTGTTACCGATAACCGAACTGTCCGCCCTGTCTACAAGCAGAATAACGGTCAGATCATCGTGCTCCGTGTATCCGTTGACCATCTCCAACGTATCAGAAAGAACCTGCGGTTCGAGATCATTGTCTGCCGCCATGTAAACCATCAGCGTCCAGCGCCCTTTCTCTGTCAGACGGCCATTTGTAAGGTTTGGAACGGAATCGTCCTGTTCGGTGAAGTCGCAGGCGGTAAATACTGAAATCATTAGGGCCGCGGTTAACAAAGATATATAGCATGCATATATTCGATTCATTATCATTTTCCTTCTTCTATCATACACCACAACAGACAGTATGTTAATACAGAAATATGCTTTCATTCATGCAGTAACAAGGATAATAACCGTTTTCACACTGTCTGGTTCGTACCGGACTAATATAACACATCATCTGCCATATGAATACTCATTTTACCCATACGGAAAAAAGCATTTTTTGCTAAAAAAATGCTTTAGTTTCTACCCGCTGCTCCGAATGTACCACATAAGAGGTACTATGTCACGTAAACTGAAACTCATTCTTGCATCTGCTGTGGTCTTTTCATACAGCGCTATATACCCGGTTCAGCTGAGATGGACATTCGACAAGGGAGACCGAATAGAAGTCGTCAAGACGGCTAATATCTCTTTTTTCATCAATAAGGAATTGCAGAACAAATATGTCGAACGAAACATCGTTGACCTGACCTGCACCGGCACACAACAGGATGCCTACAGCGTCGAAGGCACCTTTTCCATTTTCACAAAGGATCATGATGATGCGGCTTTTAAGCTTACCCGCAAAGCCGAATCTGAATTTTCTATAGAGAATACCGGCCATTTTACGGTTCCCGGCAAGCAGATCATGCCCAACCTGAGGCATATTCCTCACTTTCCGGAGAAGGACCTGAAAAAGGGCGACACCTGGACAAATACCGGCGAGATCATACTGGACAACTTCAGCATCCCGTTCTCGCTTCAGACGCAGGTTTCGTACGCCGTGGCAGATATACAAAAGACAGAAGATTCCCATACGGCGAAAATTCTCTATTCATTCTCAATCGACAACTACTTGAAGCAGGGCGCGTTTCCCGACGATTTTCCGCGCCGAATCCTCGGCAAGGACGAGGGAATCATAGTATGGGACATAGCCTCACAGAAACCGCTTGAGATCCAGAACGCCTATCATATTGTGTTCCTCTTTCCGACTGCAGACGGCAGCGTTGCAGCCTACGAATGGATCATGGATACTCATACCGATCACACTCTTTATCCACATATACAGGAGCCGGTAGCGGAACAGAACAGGGAAGACATCAGGAAGGACCTTGAAAACGAGGAAGGAATCTCGGTTGAGGACGACGACCAGGGAATCATAATTCGTCTTGGTGCCGTCCTGTTTGATTTTGACAGCGCCGAGATACGGGAGGATACGGAAAAAACACTTCAGAAAATTGTGACCGTTATTAAGAAGAAATACCCTGACCGCGAGATCATCGTGGAAGGGCACACGGACAACACCGGAAATCCCCAATATAATCAGGAGCTGTCTGAAAGACGCGCGAAAAATACCGCCTCCCGTATAATAAGGGATGTGGACCACGATAAGGTGTCGTATATCGGCAAGGGAGAGGCAGAACCAATTGCTCCCAACGCGACAACCGAAGGACGAAAGAAGAACCGCCGTGTTGACATTATTATCAAACTGAAATAGATGGAACACTGTCCCCTCTGCAGACACGACGCATCAGTCCTTTTCCATACGGACAAGTTCAGAATCTATCTGAGATGTACGGTCTGCGATCTTGTCTATGTACCTGATGAGATGATACTATCATCGGATCGTGAACGTGAACGGTATCTTGAACACAACAATTCAATTGATGACGAGGGGTATATCGGTTTTCTGTCCCGGAGCCTCCTTCCTCTTCTAAACGTCTGTTCAGCCGAAAGCAGAATTCTTGATTTCGGTTCCGGTCCGGTCCCCGTTCTTTCAACGCTTATCAAAGACCTCGGTCTCGCGGTTGCATCCTACGATCCCTTCTTCCAGAATGACGAATCTGTCCTGAACGCCCGGTATGATGTAATCATTTCTACGGAAGTATTTGAACACATCACGAATCTTTCAGAAACACTACGGCTTCTCTTCTCCATTCTCAATAGTGACGGCCGTCTCATCATCCAGACATCGTTCTATCCTGACAAGGAAGCATTCAGAGGATGGCACTACAAGAATGACCTCACACACATCCGTTTTTTTTCCATGAATACCTTTGTATGGGCGGGTAACAGCCTTAACGCGACGGTCACCTTTCCTGAAGCGGATGTCACCGTCATGCAGAAGATCCTGTAATCCCGGAAATCAACCATTCACCGCATCAATTCCGCATATTTTTCTTGTGTAATCCCGTTTATTTTGTTGTGATATACGAATGACAGAGGTATCGCAATGAAGATCAGGGATAAAATTGTTCTCCGTAACCTTTTAAAAGAAGGCGACCATGCCGCGGTCATCAGAGAAATCGATCCGCTCATCGAAACCGATCCAAACTCATACCTCTATCACATGAAGGCCCAGGCATTGTACAACCTCGGACGGTATAATGAAAGTCTTGACTGTATCAGAAGGGCCTTTTCATTTTCCAATGCTGGTAATGAGTTACTGCTACTTGCCGGACGGATCTATTTCAGGCTTCACTATTACCGCAAGGCAGAGGAATTTTATGTGCATTCTCTCAAGGCACATTCCGGATCTGTCGAAACGCTCGCCGCATATTCTTTTCTGCTGTTTATTATCGGCTATATTGACAAGGCATATACCGTACTGGACAAAGCCCGCGAGTCAGAAGAATTTAACATCTACACGATGTGTGCCGAAGCGATGATATCTCTTTACAGTGCAGGTTTTAAAGAAGAATCACGTTTAATCGAAACAATACTTTCACGTGTATACGGAGACACATTTGAATCCATAAATTCCGGTCTGATACTCCGCCTCAACAAGAACAGCAGGGAGGCGAAGAGGATTTTCACACGTCTCTATCATGAAGCCGAGCACGACACCGAACTTTACGCTGCACTCATAACGCTGTGCGGCGTTCCGCCATACTTCAGAAAAAAAAGCCGTGACGATACATCGTTTCTGTACGGTGCAGCATTCGCCGCCGCGATAACCGGAGCTGCGGCATACGTGCTCATTACATTCGGCAGTTTTCAAACTGCCATACCTGCCGCCGGCGGCATAGCTTTCCTGGCGCTTGCCTTTATTGTCTACAAGGTGATACGCCTCTCGTTTCTCAAAACCTGAACGATACTAACGGTACTGCCGCTTTTGTATTTCTTCACGTTCGAGGGAAAGGAGAATACGCTTCCGGTCACTTCCTCCGGCATACCCTTTCAACGATCCGTCACTGCCCAGAACACGATGGCACGGTATCACTACCAAAAACGGATTACGCGCCAGCACTGTTCCGACTGCGCGGCAGGCTCCCGGATTGCCCGCGGCTTCAGCAACAGATGCATAACTGGCCGCTTTACCGTACGGTATGTTCCGTACGGCATTGAGTACCTTTCTGGCAAACGGCGAACCACAAAGACGCAGTGGAAGATCAAATTCCGTCCTGCGACCGGCAAAATATTCATGAAATTGGGTTTCGTACTGATACGGCAAGCGATCCGAAGCGTTTACGGGACAATCATCCTGTACGAATGATATTTCGATGCATTCCCCGTTTTCCATCGTCACTTCGATCATACCGGCAGGACTATCAACATACATTTTCTTCAAATGGATTCCTCCAGCCTTGCAGGAATTGATGAGCAAGTCTTCTCATGTTTAACATTTTTCAGTATCCTTACAATAAGTACCAGACATGTTAACAGCAGACACAAAAAAATCAAATTATGGGACCGGTATCCCGGCACACGCGAATCATTGCAAGAGAAATCCAGGCATATAACAGCAAGTACTATCAATACACGAATCACCAGAACCGTCAACATACCGTAGGTTTCATCATGATCGTTCATTGTCATTGGGACAGAGCTGGTTGATTTTGGTTAAAATGTTTGACAACGAGCGGGATAGATATGGCTGCTTGTTTCATAAGACTGGAGTGATTCATGATTACAGACACGTTCCAAAAAGACAGATGGAAAATTCTGGCAGTCGTTGTTCTATCAACATTTATGGCCACGCTTGACGCCAGCATAGTCAACGTCGCGCTGCCCGTTATGGCAGAAAAGCTACAGACGGGAATCGATGGCATTCAATGGGTCGTCACAAGTTACCTGCTGGTTATAACGTCTTTCATACTGACGTTCGGGAAAATATCAGACCGTATTGGAAAATCCACAGTATTTCTGACCGGTTTCATTGTTTTCGGTTTTGGTTCATTATTCTGTGCGCTTTCCTCGACTCTCCTGCTGCTTGTTGTTGCACGTATAGTTCAGGCAATCGGGGCCGCAATGTTTATGTCTTCAAATCAGGGGATTGTTGCCGCCGTGTTTCCGCTTCGTGAACGGGGAAAGGCACTTGGCTTGATCGGAAGCACGGTTGCAGTGGGTACCATGACCGGTCCGCCCTTCGGCGGATTTCTTGTGGACCTTTTCAACTGGCAGACGATCTTTATAATTAATGTTCCTGTCTCCGCAGTGGGTCTGATTCTCGGGCTTTTCATCTTGCCGAAAGAAATTCGGCAGAAAGAACACAAACCATTTGATTATACGGGATCCATCCTTCTTACGACAGGGATTGGACTTGTCTTCTGGGCCCTGCTGTCACTGCATGGAAGCCCGGTCCAGCCAACGGCATTATTCTCGGCTGTATCCGTTGGTCTGCTTTTTATTCTTCTTTTGATACCGGTTGAGGCAAGAGCCGAAGATCCGGTAATAGACATAGAACTCTTCAAGGTCCCTTTTTTTGGAATCAGCATCTTTTGTGCGTTTATCTCGTATGTTATTGTCTTTGTAATCACTATTCTGCACCCCTTCTATTTACAAAACTGTCTTGGGTTTTCTCCGTCTCATGCCGGACTCTTCATGGTCGCGTTCCCGGTTACAACCTTCATCATCGCTCCGGTAAGCGGTCATTTGTCCGACATGATCGGTCCGAAACCGATAACCGTGGCGGGATTAACTGTACTGCTAACAGCTGTTCTCTTATTCAGCACCCTGACACTGCACACGCATTCCTGGTACATAGTCTTTGTTGCCATGCTACTGGGTACCGGCCATGGCATGTTCCAGTCACCGAACACATCAATACTGATGTCGCTTTCTCCAGAAAACAAACTCGGTATTACCGGAAGCGTGAACGCCTTTTCCCGGAACATCGGCATGGTTACGGGAATTACCTTCGGTATCTCGCTGATCTATCAGCATATGAGTGCATCCGCCGGTGAAAAAATCCATGGGTTCCCGGACTCTCAACCTGTCCTGTTTACACAGGCGATGTCCTTTGTGTATCTTGCCACCGGTGTACTTTGTCTTCTGGCCCTTTTCCTGACTGTCTACAGGGTCATACACAAGCGAAACACGTAGGATGACCCTGACAAACGGTTTTAACACGAGGGCTACAGAGACCTTATATCGTGGTGGACGGCAGAGAGCATCTCTGATAAACAGTGCAAAATAATCATTGTTAAAATCAAACAGACGCATATCTTATGACATACTACATGTTCTTGAAGGATCCCTGTAATACGCCATGAACCCTCTTGATCTCGACATTCTGCTCCTTGTACAATCTGCTCCTCACCTGCTTTTGCCGTATATGAAGGCCGTATCCTTTCTTGGATCGCAGCCTGCCTTGCTGTGTATTGCCATCTTTATCATGTACGCACTTGACTACCGAAAGGGAGTCGACATTATCCTGCTTCTCGGCATCAGTTCTATCATAAACGGAATCGTGAAGACATCCATCAGGATTCCACGTCCGTTCGAAATCAATCCCGGAATCAGAGCCTACTCCTACAACCCAACGTTCAACGGATACGCGTTTCCGTCACTGCATACGCAAAGCTCAACCGTTACATACGGAACACTCATCGGTATTGCAACCCTGCCCGGCTTCCTTGCTATCGCCGTACTGCTCTTTCTTATCGCTTCTTCCAGAATGTATCTCGGTGAACACACGGCCAGTCAGACTGCTGCCGGTATTATGATCGGAATCGGTATTTTGTACCTGTATGGCCGATTA
The DNA here is from genome assembly GCA_964484915.1 of uncultured Leptospirales bacterium. Lineage (GTDB taxonomy): Bacteria > Spirochaetota > UBA4802 > UBA4802 > JAFGJZ01 > CAZAHA01. Next base: position 5,045 of record CAZAHA010000069.1, on the reverse strand, counting down.
AGAAAAAGCCCGTATATTGCCGCGTTTACGTCGCTGCCTGAACGGCGCTTTCTTCTGTTCAGTATCGTTCTGTCACTCGTGCTTACAGGTTGCGCGGTGACCAATCTCATCATCTTCAGCGATTTTACGTACAGCAGCCACGGCGAAAACTTCGAAAAACTATACGACATCTTTTACGGTACAGGTATTTTCACCGGAAGCGCATACGGCAGCTTCCGCTTTCTTCGCAGATTTACCATACATGAGGACAGCAGTATCCGCCTGCGCATCGTACGGTTTTTATTTGCCCTTCTTCTCTCGGCCGCACTTATTGTTCCTGTTCACCATACCCTCTTTTACATCGCCTATCAGGCCGTTACAACTCTGCCGCAGTTTTTCGGCACACTTTATTTTTCGTATATTTTGTACATTACATACGGTTTTTTGTTAACATTTATCTTTCCGGTTATCTTTCACCGCATCGGCCTTTTCAGATTACAATTTAATTACATGCAGTAACGTAATGCTATTCTCAACACCATGTAACATACCAAAACCCGGCTTTATCATCACACACCAAACGGGTGTTTTTTTGACGGGTTCATGTTTCACCCAACACATCGGCTCCCGTTTAGCAAGGTGCCGCTTTGATTCGCTTTATAATCCCTACGGTATTCTCTACAATCCGGTATCAATTGAAAACGCCCTGGAGAGTATAATCAGACGCACATTACCGGACGATACCCGTCTGGTCTTTCATAACGGTCTCTGGCACAGCTATCTTCATCACGGTTCTTTCTCTCATGAATCACGAGAGGTCTTTGAAAGACAGATGGAGTCGGCAATGATCTCTGCGTATTCGTTTCTCGGCCGGGCCACATACGCTTTTCTAACGCCCGGTACAGCATTTTCCTATTCTCATGCCGAACACGGCTTTACCGTTTCCAACTGTCACAAGATGGACCGTTCAACATTTGTCCGCGAACTCCTGCCGTATGATGCGATCCGCCGCTCGCTTGTCAACTCGGTCGAGCTTCTGCGAACCGTAAATCCCGATATTACGGTGATTTTCACCGTAAGCCCGGTGATTCACATCAGGGACGGGCTAATCGGCAACTCCAGAAGTAAATCTCTGCTGGTGGCCGCTGTTCAGGATATCTGCGACTCGCTTCACGATACGTTTTATTTTCCGTCATTTGAGATCGTCACGTCGGAGCTTCGTGACTACCGTTATTATGCAGACGATATGGTGCACCCGTCGGAAAGCGCCGTGCGGTATGTCTGGGAACGGTTTTGCGAAACATTTATGGATGGAGATACGGTCTTATTATGCGGCTCAATCGAGCACCTCATGAAGGCGGTTGAACACCGTCCCTTCAATCCGGAATCTGCAAAGTACCGGGAACATGTTCGCCGAACCATTACCGCGATAGAAGAACTGGAAACCAAATGTCCGTGGATTTCATTTGAAATGGAGAAAGCAAAGCTCTACGAACGGCTGTCCGGCGATAACCGGCGGACAAGTGAGATGAACTGATGATCAGTAATACTATCCGCGTCTATAACCGATTCGTCAACATCGACGGAATCATCATACATTACGTCGAAATGCCGTACCAGTTGGTATTCATCATCAGTCAGATCGCTTAACGGCGTTCCGGAGACAAGCTTCTTCAGAATGGTCCGTTTTGTATCATTCTCCTTCTTCTGCCTGTCCTTCTGACGCTGTTCTGACACGCTTTTGTCGACCGTTTCTCTGACCCTGGAAACAAAACCCCTGCTTTCCCGTCCCCAGATAAGAAAATAAAGCAAGGCAAAGACTATACCCCCGAGATGACCGCTGTATGAGACGTTTCCGCCCGCACCGGTAATATAAAAATACACCTCGAGCGCGATATAGAAAAATACAAGATATTTGCTCTTTACCGGCAGAATAAAGAAGAGGAGTATCTCAGCATCCGGATAGTAAAACGCGAACGCCACAAGTATGCCGAAGACTGCGCCCGAGGCTCCGATCGTAGACGCCAGGATACCCGCAGACGAAAGCTGTATCAGCCCCACAATAAAAATAATTATACCGGCACCGATACCGCAGAAGAAAAAGTAAAACCACATCCGTCCCGAACCCATGGCTTCCTCGACCTGCATGCCGAACATCACCAGCAGGTACATGTTGATCAAAAGATGCATGGGACTGACATGCAGGAACATATAGGTAACAAACTGCCATACAAATCCACGCGAAATAATCATCAGCGGATTAAGCGCGAAGAGTTGCTGATAGTTCCCTCCCGTCACCAGCTGAAGAAGAAAAAGCACAACTGCTGCCAGCGCCAGTTTTACAACGGTATATGAAAGCATATTTGAACGGAACATAGGTAATCCTGATAGTGATATGATTTGTTACCCTTATATTATTCTTCCTGTTGTAAAGAAGAAAACTCTCACGTTATTTCTCCGTAAACACATATTAGTTTCAGGGAATCTCTAACAATTAGAGTTTGTATCCAAAAACTTCGAATAATCCTGAAATATTGTCGATTACAATCAAATAATCATGTCTCACGATAATTTTCGAAGTTCCCTAACTATATTCTTTATCAGATTTTTTAACGATGTTCGGCTAGTATTGAGTCTATACGCCACCACAGAGCCGAAATCGAGTGCCGCATCCCCACACAGAACACTCCAATATCTCACCACTACTGGTCCTTTTATCTGGAGTTAAAAGGATTCAGCGATCCTGACGCGGCAATTATGATGCTCGAAAACCAGAACCTTGAGATACAAAATCATCCCCCTGAGCAAACAGGGTTACGCAGTTACTGATAATTGCACTGCTTAATAATTAATTTATTGACGCCCTCTGTGTTATAAATTCTGTGAAGATATATCAATAAACGGTAAAAACTGATATGGAAAACATTAAAATGTCAATTAAACAGTACATTTTGGATAAATGGCGTGCCTTCACCGCCTATATACAGGGAAGGGAATTCAGGAGCAACGTTCTCTTCATACTTTTCCTGATACTGATCCGTGCAATGGTACTTGGCAACTATTCTGTACCCACCGGTTCGATGAATCCGACAATTCTGGAAGGAGACAAGTTTTTCTCCAACAAGCTTGCGTACAGCATCAAGATCCCGTTTACAAAAATCCATCCCATCAGATGGGGAATACCGGAACGTGGCGATGTGATCGCATTTATCTTTCCTCATAACGAGAAGATAGACTATACCAAACGTGTCATCGGAATTCCGGGAGATACAGTCACCGTTGACGGTCATGACCTGTATATAAACGGTTCGATCATCGAAAAGGAAAAGATCCGCGAGGATGAGGAATTCATCTACTATGAAGAGCATCTGTTCGGCGTGGATCACGTCATCAAACACTCAAAATACAACGATTTTCCGCGGAAGGAGTACTTTGTACCAGAGAATGAACTGTTTGTTATGGGAGACAATCGGGACAACAGCGCCGACAGCCGCTACTGGGGCACACTGCCGGTTGAATATGTAACCGGAAAGCTCTTCTTCCGCTGGATGTCCAATGTACCGGGCCGTCCATGGGAGCTCCGTCTCGGCAGGATAGGACCGTTCAACTGATCACCGGCGAAGACCATCATAGGTTTTCATGACATCCTGAACAAAACGCACCCGCTTTTTTTTATCACCAAGATAGACGCTGTTAAATGTGTCTGCATGCAGCGTCTTGTCCCCTTCACGAAACCTTACAACAACAGCATTCCGCTTTTTAAAACAGAAGCCATATTCACCATACCTGCAGAACGATACAATCACCCGCAGTTCATCATCACCGTCATAACGCGAACCGCCGACACGGGCACGGAGCGACCCGTAGATATCGTCAAACAGCGCCCTGAGCTCATCATCCATATCCTCATCAGAATCTCTTGCTGAAAAGACGAGGGTAACAGGTACGGGTTCTTTCTGGACCGGACGCGTAATCTCGTCGATAGACGTTCCGTACGGCGTCTTTCCGGTGAGATCCACGGACAACTCTCGGCCGTCGCTGTATACATAGGTCTTTACCGCCGACGTCCGGTCCAGATAAACGGTTACGTTCTTTTCCTTGCGAACAACTTCTTTCTGCGCGTACAATGAGCCAAGAACAAGACAGAATAGTAAAAGTACGCATATTCTCATGAGGGAATATCCTTTTTAAAAAAATGTGCTGTATTATTAATATCGGTCGGCGGGATGAAGAATTTACAGAAAAGGCGTGATAAACGCTGCTCTATTTACTGTTTATCCTGCTTGTCTCGTAGACCGAGACGTCTTAACAGTTGATCATGTACGGTCAGCCCGTACCGGCCGGCTATTGCTTCAACGGCAGCCGAATCAGCAGGCGTTTCGTTCTTCAGCATCATATACAGCCTGTATGAATCATCCGCAGACATGCCGAACATGCATACAGATGCCGTTCCGATGGAAAGATAAAACAGAAGAAAAACTGCACCGCACCATCCGGCAATTTTCCGTCTCGAACCGACCCACTTTGAATAGAGCCTGTAGAGTCCTGCGGCGGTATGTATCACCGTCGTCAACATAAATAACTGGTAATAGATCCTGGAGAGGAGTGGTTTAAACCGTATCGAACTTGTAACGCTGTTTATGGTGTCTGTTCCCGACACTACCATTTCCGTCACATGGACGGCGGCCAATATGAGAAGCAGGAGTCCCGACACTATCTGTACGTACAGGATATGCGTTTCCATGAAAGGGCGCTTTCTGAACGGATAATGGTGTTTTTTTTGGAAGAATCTCTTCTGTTTATACAGCGATACTGCTGCGTGTACCAGAAGCCCCACAATAACAAGCGGAACGAAGACCTGTGCCAGATACCTCCGTTCCAGACAGATCGCGATTGAATTGAACAGATCATGGCTTATGAGGATTGTTGCATCCATGAGCAAATGAGACATGATGAACAGTGCAAGACAGAACCCCGTCAGGGAAAGGAAGAAATCGGATAGTGCCGGAATCAGATGGAGCGAACGCGAAGAAGCTGTATCACTTCTTTTTCGTTTCATACTGCTT
>CAZAHA010000068.1:0-12023 GCA_964484915.1 uncultured Leptospirales bacterium | reverse complement strand
GGGGCGTCGTTCCGACGGCAGACATCGCGACGACAGAGCCCACCGACAGATCTCTTCCGCCGATCAATATTACAACCGTCATGCCGGTGGGGATTACTCCGATCATCGTTACCTGCAGTGTCATGTTGGAAAGGTTCCGTGGCGTCAAGAAGGCGGGATCAAGTATGGTAAAAACGGCTATGATGCATAGAAGGGCGATAAAGGTTCCGTTCTCTCGAAGGAATCGTACCATGTAACTCTCCGTCGTTACCGGATAGCCGGTGTACTCATTCATAAATCTGTTCATACGTATAGAATCCACCTTCTATAACGGTTTCCTCAATATTGTCCCTGGTAACCAGCACGATTTCCGTTACGATTGTCGGAACATAACTATAACCGTTAAATATCATCTTGTCGTACTGTACAAGGTCTTTTACATCTGTATCTGGATTTTCGGCAAGAACAACCGCCGCGGAAGCGGCTCCTTCGGCAAGCGGCTGTATCTTCTTCCATATCTCTACCGTCTGCTTGCCCTGCGCGACATACTTGATATTTGTGAGGTCTGCATCCGATCCCGCGGTAAACACCATGTCGGCGTTTGCCCGTCCGACAGTATCCAGAGCCGCGATGACGCCGCGGCACAGCCCGGAATTATTGCAAACAAAGGCGTCGACACGGTTGTTATACTTGGTCAGGATATTCTCTGCGGTTGCCATCGCCTTGTCGGGCGACCAACCTTCATGCGACTGCTGGGCCACAAGCCTGAGTCCGGGAAAAGACTCAATTATTTCTATCACGCCCGAACTCATCGCGTTAACGTTTGAGTCTCCTGGCTGTCCCATGATGAGCGCGATATCGCCGTCAAGGCGCCCCTTCTTTTCCATGAACCATTTCAGCATCGCCTTGCCCTGGAGCGTGCCGACTGCCCAGGAGTCCTGCATTACCATGAGATCGAGCGGGCCGTTCTGTATCATCGAATCATATCCGACAACACGGACACCCTCATTATGCGCCATGGAAACCATGTTGCCGGCAGTTCCCGTGTTAACGGGCTGCAGGACTATAACGGAGCATTTCTTGGCAAGCATGTTCTCAAACTTGGCCATCTGAATCTGTTCATCATTATTCGCGCTGTCAAAGACGACCTCCGCCCCGAGAGACTTTACCTTTCTGATAAAAATCTCACGGTCGCGTTTGTACCGCTCCTCCTGCATCGTTTTTAAAAGAAAACCGATTCGTATGCGCTTTCCGGACTGCTCTTCCCTGCAGGCTGCACCGCCCAGCACAATCAGAAGACAGATACAAACGATAAGTCCTGAACGTATGATCCGCATCGTTCCTCCGCATTTACTTGATCATCAGGAAGTTGCACAGTTCCATTCTGTTCTTCACGTGTACCTTCTGAAAAATGTTGTACAGGTGGTTTTTCACCGTTCCAAGCGAAATCCCGAGTTTTTCAGCGATCTCGTGGTTTGAAAATCCGCTTGCCACAAAGAGAATTATCTCCTTTTCCCGCTCGGTAATATGGTACTTCTCGAGGAAAAGGTCGGTTATCGGGTTGGTATTCTCTTCCTTCCCCATCATGATGTTGATGATGCGTTCGTAGCTGATCTCGCTGACGTCCATGATGTGTCCGGAGATGTCCCACTTGTAGAGTATCGCGAGTTTGTCGGCTATTTCTGTGATTTCCTGTATCTGGTATGGAATGTATATGATGTTTTTCTTCAGCGCCTTCAGATGGTGCAGCATGTTGTAAAATGGAGACAGGTCACTGAACGTCATCTGGCGGGACATCTCGTCTACGATAAAGAACTGCGTCCCGCGCGAATAGTACCGTGCTACCATTATCTGTATCTTCTGCAGCTGAGTCAGCTCCTTGACCCTGGTATCGTACGGTATGGACTTCAGCTTGAGCTCTTTCAGAAGTTCCTTTGCGGCATAGTGAAGCTTGTTCCACTGAATCCTTCCAAACCGGTCGGTATACTGATGGCCGAGAAAGATGTTCTCTGACACGGTCAGGTCCGGTATGAGCTTGTCGATTGTGTGTACATCGATCCAGTTTATGACGAACGGCTGTTTCCCTCCCGACTTCTTACTGGTAGAATGTCTTGGGTTTACAAGCGTCCTGTTTATATAGATACGCCGGTACAGCGAATCGTCAACGGCTTCATTCACCAGCAGCCTGCAGAGCGTCGTCTTGCCCGATCCCTTTTCGCCTATAACGGCAAGCGCTTCACCTGGTTCAAGTGTCAGATACAGCGGTTTCATCTTTTCTCCGACTATCTATCAAAACAAGACTATATAACACTTTACAAATTCTTCATGGAAAATCAACTAAAATACAACAGTGTACCGTGCCGGTGCCGGCGAAACCGAGCATGGCGCATGAACATTTTCCCGCATTCGGAGGATTGCCATGGAGCACCACAGAAAATTCCAGCATACGCAGGTTGGATTTGTCGCAGTTCTGACTGAACCGGTACATATTGAAACAGGAATGGAATATGTAAAAAACATTTTTCAGGAAAACAAAAATCTCACGGCGATACCCGTTGAGGGGGATTCCGGAGTGATTGGAATCGTCGAGAAAAAAACACTGTTAAAGGAACACGGCGTTTTGGACAACCTCCTGCACGGTAAACTGCGTCACTTCCTTAACGAGAACGTATCCATCGTTGACGCACGTGAGCATGTTGAGCGGACGCTGCCGCTTCTGCTTGGCTCCTCCCCCGAAATAATTGAACACAGCATGGTCTTTCATCTGGGGAAATTCTACGGAATCCTGAATACACATACGCTTCTGAACCATATCTTTGCCCTGCGCAATGATTCGCTGGAGAGGGCAAAGACCATCCAAACGCACCTTACGGGAACAAGCACCTATACGCACGGATGTTTCCACGCAGCCGTCCATGTTGAACAGGCGCATGCCCTGGGCGGCGATTTTTTCCAGATGTGCCGTCTGTCCGATTGTGTATCGATTGTGTCATGTTTTGACGTCAGCGGAAAGGACATTCAGGCGTCCCTCCTGACAGGACTGATAAGTGGGTACTTTTCCGCAATTGAGACATCTCCAAAGGTTCTGGGTTTCGGCGAAGAGGAGATCGTACACAATTTGCATCAGATAATCCGCAACAGGACCCCGGATGACATCTTCGTTGCCGGTATAATGATCTTCTATAACAGTGAATCCCGAACCATCAATATGTACAATATGGGATATTCTCCCGTGTACATAATCACGCGGGAGGAGAACAGACGGAAAATACGCGTCAAGAATCCGCCGCTTCCGCCGCTGGGATTTCCGAGCCTGACGCTGGACAGGGATTCCGTTCTTACCGTCAGACAGGGCGACAACCTCATACTCTTCGGCTACTCGGACGGATTGACCGACGCACACGACCAGCACGGGAACGAGTACGGCGAAGAGCGTGTTACACAGATGGTACAGAAAGTACTCGGCGAAAAGTCGACCGACATCGCTGACAGGCTGCTTGAAAATGTAATGTCGTTTATCGGCACATCACCGCGGACCGACGACATAACCGTTTTTCAGATAGAGTGCCTGGAAGAAGGCGCGTAGGCGCCTTCCTCTGAGAATACCGTACATACAGCAATCGGCCGCTTGTCTTGTATGGACCCCTGTTACAGACCGTCGCTTATCAGAAATCCGAACTGGTTTGTTCCGGAACCTGTACTGCCGAACGTTTCCAGAGAGGTATCCGATACGTCTTCTATCTGTACGAGTCTATTGTTGTCATCGGAGAGAAGCGACTCGTCCATGAAGGTGATTGAATCCGGATTTATTCCGACAAACTTCACGGGTCCGTATAACGTTACGGCGGTTGCTGACGAGATGGAAAAAAATCCCGCTGCTTTCGCAGCGGGACGGTGAAAGAAACAACCGCTTTCCTTAAAAACCCGGAACAACGGGTCTTTCGATTTCTCTTCCCCGGTTATCCGGAGAAGAGTCGGGAAAAAATGAAAAACAGATAGTATGAAGCAAAGGCACGGATTTTACTTTCCGCGCGCCCGTGTCGCAACGTCAAAGATGACGGCAACTGCCAGTACGATACCGCGCACAATATACTGCACCGATATGTCGATAGACATGATGTTCATACCGTTCGTCAGTGATATAATAACCAGAGCCCCGATCAGGGAACCGGTCACCTTGCCGATACCGCCTGCGGTTGACGTTCCGCCGACAAACGTTGCGGCGATCGCGTCAAGCTCGAAGAGGGTGCCGGCCGTCGTGGTCGCGGATTGCAGGCGAGACGCAAACAGGATACCGCATATGGCCGAAAGCATGCCCATCGAACCGAAGACAAAGAACTGTATCTTCTTGACGTTGATTCCGGAAAGTTCTGCGGCCTCCGGGTTACCCCCGAGGGCGTAGATGTGCCGTCCCAGAATGGTTCTGTTTGTCAAGAATTGATACACACCGAGAACGAGCAGCACCACAACTACCGTCCAGGAAATGCCATTGTACTGCGCGAGTGTGATGATAAAGTACGAGATAAGCGCGCTGATAAAGAGCAGCTTGAGGACAAACATGTCCATCGTCAATACTTCAAAATTGTACTCCTGCTTGACCCGGCGAGACTTCAATTCACCGGCTATAAAAAGGATTATGGCGATGACACCGAGAATGAGCGTTACGTTGTGAAAGCCGGGTATGAGCTTGAACGGTATATCCGGAATATATCCGTTTCCGATAGCATTGAACAAATTATTCTTGATGATTATCGTACCGGTTCCCATCGTGGTCAGGAGTATCGCGCCACGGTACGCCATGAATCCGGCAAGAGAAGCAACAAAACCGGAAATGCCAAGTACGGCAACCATGAAACCTGTCAGCGAGCCTGCAGCAATTCCCAGAAGCAGCGCAAGCGGAATAGCGAGATAGATCGGCCATCCCCACACGGTCATCGCTGTCGCGGTTACCGCTCCGATGAACCCGGAGAGAAAACCGACGGAGAGGTCAATATGCCGGATAACGATGATAAGCGTCATACCGATCGCAAGAACCGCGAGATACCCTGTCTGGTTGAGGAGGTTGCTGATATTCCTCGAAGAAATGAAGATACCATTGGTTGTTATCGTGAAAATAAACATGATAACAATTAGGGCGATAAACATTCCATAATCGCGTATGTTCGCCCGCAGAGCTTTCTGTAAGTTATTAACAAATGACATGTTTCTTCTCCTTAATTTGTTGCCATATGCATGATTTTTTCCTGTGTGGCTTCCCCTACAGGCAGTTCACCCGCTATTGTACCGGAAGCAACCACGTATATTCTGTCGCTCATGCCCAGTATTTCGGGCAGTTCGGATGAGATCATGATAATGCTCAATCCCTCTTCAACGAGTTTGTTCATAATTGTATAAATTTCATACTTGGCGCCAACATCGATTCCCCTGGTCGGTTCGTCCAGAATGAGAACATCGGGCTTGGAAAAGAGCCATTTGGCAAGCGATACCTTCTGCTGGTTTCCGCCGCTCAAGTTTCCGACGAGCTGTTCAATACTCGGCGTCTTAATGTTCAGATCGGTGGAGTACTTTTCCCCAACCTTCACTTCTTCGTTCTCGTTTACGACTCCCCGCTTTGCAATTTCTATAAGGTTGCTTAATGTAATGTTCTTCTTGATGTCCTGAATAAGTATCAGTCCGTTGTACTTTCTGTCCTCTGTTACATACGCTATCCCGTCACGTATTGCGTTTTCCGGATGCGAGTATGCTACCTCTTTTCCTTTGTGCAACAGCGTTCCTTCAATCCTGTACTTGTCCGGATTGCCGAAAATACTCTTCGCTAGTTCTGTCCGGCCCGATCCCATAAGACCCGCAAGACCGACAATCTCGCCTTTACGGACATGGAGGTTTATATCCTTTAGGATCATTCTTCCCTGCCTGTAGTCATACCCGGACCAGTTTCTTACTTCAAGCAGGACTTCATCGGCAATTGTATGCGACCTGTCCGGATATATATTGTCTATGGACCGGCCTACCATGTGCTTCACAAGGATGCTCTCGGTTATGACTTCCTCCTCCGCGTTCAGGGTGCAGATCGACTGACCGTCACGCAGAACGGTCACGGTATCAGCGATCGCGATTACTTCGGACAGTTTGTGTGAGATAAGAACCGATGTCACACCCTGGTCCTTCAGATTCCTGATGAGATCAAGCAGGTTCCTGCTGTCGTCCTCATTCAGAGCAGCAGTCGGCTCATCGAGAATAAGCAGGGTGACCTTCTTGGAGAGGGCTTTCGCAATCTCTACAAGCTGCTGCTTGCCGACACCGAGATGTTTGACCAGTTCAGCAGGATTCACACGAAGGCGAACCTTTTCAAGCATCACGCTTGCCTGCGCTATTGTCTCGTTCCAGTTTACAATGCCACCTCTGCGAATCTCGTGTCCGAGGAATATGTTTTCATACACGGGCATATCAGGAACGAGTGCCAGTTCCTGGTAGATAATGCCGATACCGGCTTCCTCGCTGTCCTTTATGGAGCGGTACTCCTGTACCTTTCCGTTAAGCATGATATCCCCGCCGTAGCTGCCGTAGGGGTGGACACCGCTCAATACTTTCATCAGAGTTGACTTACCAGCGCCGTTCTCCCCGACAAGACAGTGGATCTCACCCCTCCTGACACGAAAACTCACGTCATTAAGCGCGATCACACCGGGAAAGCGCTTTGTTATGTTTTTCATTTCTAAAAGAATGGAATCACTCATAGTACATACGACCCCTGAAAGCTAAAAATTATGTTCTCCCGGATGTGAGAATTAAGACGGTCACAACCGGTATATTTTACCATGGGCATCAGATCCAGCGTACACATACCGTACCCCTGCTGCAAAAAAGTTCCCCCGCTTTCGCGGGGGAGTACCAGATAACCGTCCGAAATCCTATAGACCGGAAAATTCACTTGCCTGATAGTAACCGGAATCGATAAGAGCTTCCTTAACGTTATCCTGAGTTACCGTGATGACATCAGACGGTGTTGACGGCACGTCTTTGGCGCCGTTGTTATAGGTAGTGGTTGAAGGAGGAGTTGTGCCTTCAAGCATTATTACTGCCGCATCAATTGCATCATTAACAAGAGTCCGCACATCCTTGAATACTGTCATGGACTGCTTGCCGTCAATGATGTACTGAACTGAAGCCTTCTCGGCATCCTGGCCGGTGATAGAGAATTCGGTAACATCGCCGTCTGTAGCGAACACGTCGGCGATCGCACGGGCCGTACCATCATTCGGCGCAAGGATAAATACTTCACCCTTGTCATCTTTCTGAGCAGCCGTCAGGTTTGCCTCTGCAAGACTTTTCGCCGTGTTAAAGTCCCAGTTGGTTGTGATCTGTCCGATAACCTTGCCAAGTTCTTCACGGGAAAGCTTTTTCTTGCCGCTCATGCTCTGAGCAACGTCAGAGTTTACTATGCGGAACGTTCCGTCTTCAATCTTCGGTTGAAGGACGCTCCATGCGCCGTCAAAGAAAATGAAGGCATTGTTGTCCGAAGATGCACCTGCATACAGATACAGAGGATTTCCCTCGCCAGAAGCCTGGTCCACAAGGTATTGTCCCTGCTTTTCTCCAACACTGAAACTGTCGAATGTTACATAATAGTCAACAGCCTGGGTGTCCCTGATAAGACGGTCGTATGAAATAACCTTGATACCATCCTGCGCAGCCGCTTCAGCTGATGATGCTGCAGCTGTTCCGTCATGAGGACAGATGATAAGGACTTTGATGCCTTTGGTGATAAGGTCTTCAACGTTTGTCTTTTCTTTAGACGAATCTCCCTGGCTGAAGAGAATCTCGACATTGTACCCCTGCTGCTCGAGTGCAGACTTGAAACGTGTCTCATCCTGAACCCAACGCGGCTCGTCCTTTGTAGGCAGAACTATACCAACAGCAAGCTTGTCCTTTCCGTCGCCTTTACAGCCGGAAAACATGCCCAGACCAACGAACGCGATAAGAACGATGGCCAGAACTTTTGAACCCTTTTTTACCATACATTTCCTCCATAATTTTACACCTGAATGGTGCTCGTTATATTATTTATGCCCGCTGCTTCTGCATTGCTGCAGAATACCGGACACAAACAAAAACCGTATTTATATTTTATGTGCCGCTAAAACACATTGTCTGTTATGAATCTTTACACCGATCAATGATTTGAACACAGCTTCACATGCATGCGCGATCTATAAGTTTTCATAATCCCCACCAAAAGTAACATGGTTCCAGCGTGATGTCCCGGTACTGTTCCAATATTATAAAAAAAAACCCTGCATCCGTCCAGCCGGTATGATACACAAACCATACACCCTGTGCTCTTCTTTGTAAATATGACTTAAGTCACAATGATTTTACTTTTTTTAAAAATATATCACCGTGCATCCAAAAGCACCGTATCTGTGACTAAAGTAATATATGGGAATCTTTAATAATTACAGTTTCCATATATATTTTTCATTTTTTTCTTAAATTTGAGCGGCTTGGATTTACCGGGTTCGGCGGTTTATTACGATGGGAGAACAGTTTACGGCCAGGAAGAAACAGGAATATATACAAATCATTTTAAAAAGTATTTTTGTATATAAGACAAACAGCACCCAACCATCGTCATGCGAGATACGGGGCATGCATCGCCCGAAATAATGTACACGTATACAAATAGAAAACGAGTGAGTAACACGGTTCTCTCATGCACAAAAGGACGGTGTCTATGATTGGCGGAACCGGACGGACACCTTCCGCAAGCAGAAAGTGTTATACAGTCCGCATAACGTGATGGAACGATGCATGCCTCATGAAGGAACCGAAAAGAGAACTGGATTGCCGTATTACAGTTTAAATACAGCGAGACGTTCGTTCAGGACACTCAATGTACGGTTTACGTTCCGCGACATCTCCAGAACGGTATCGGCCCTTTCGTTCAGAATATTCGTGTTGCTGGCAATCTGCGCCGTTTCCGTTGAACCTTCCTGCGCGGATCTCGATATCTCTTCAATAGCCTTGATGGTATCCTTGATCGAAACAAGAAGCAGTTCGGACCTTTCCTTGAAGTCGCCGGTAATGTCCTCTATTACCTTTGCATCATCGCTATATTGCCTGCCCGTGGTCACCATGCCTTCATAATCCTTCTCTACATAATCGCTAATGTAATCGAGAACCTGCTGGGAGCTCTGTGTCAGGTTTGAAACGGAAGAAAGGACAATCTTCGTAACGTCGATTATACGGCTTGCCGTCTCCTGTGACTCGGTCGCAAGCTTCATGATCTCGTCCGCGACAACGGTAAATCCCTTCCCCGACTCGCCCGCACGAGCCGCCTCTATCGCGGCATTCAGCGCCAGCAGGTTTGTCTGTTCCGTTATGTTGAGGATGGAATCAGCGAGTGTGTTGATCTCGTTGACCGATTTCGACTGCGCGATGGCGTCCTTGAGTTTCGCGTTGACCTCTTCCGTTATGTTCCGTCCTGACTGGCGCGACTCCATCGCCTTGTTTCTGAGCACATCGGCACGTTTAAGGATCTCTCCGGCTACCGTTGTCCCCTCTTCTGCCTTACGGGTAATAGACTGTATGGTATCTACTATCTGGTGGGCAGTTGCGTCCATCTGCTCGGACGAGGCTGCGGTCTCCTCCATCCCCGCGGATATCTGCTGTGAGGTCCTGTCGATCTCGTCTATCCCTGAATGGAGACTGTCGATCTCGTCGGTAGTCTGCCGTATCACGTGCTGCAGCTCCATGTTTTCATCATGTATGGAACGAATAATATCGCGGAACGACTCACGCGCGTGTTCAAGAGCCCTGACAATGGTTCCAATTTCATCGGGCCGTGCGGCGAGTCTGTCCGGAAGTGCCAGGGATAGATCGCCGAATGCAAGTTTTTCGAGAAACTCCTTGATGGTCATGACCGGCGATATCAGGTTAATCTTGAAGAATACGATAATCGAGACAATCGTCAGGAACGCAAACAAGACGATGGTTGCCATTATAAGAAGCAGATCCTTAAAAACGGAATTCATGATTCTTCGAAAATCAAAGTCGCAGCCGACAATACCAAGTACGTTATTCTGCCCGTCGAAAATCGGATAGTAGACAGAGAGAAACCGCTCGCCGCTTTCGGTTCTGTACGGCGGTGTCTGCGTGGAACGGCCATACTGATACGCTTCCAGAGCCTCAGGGCGGTCCCGTGAACCCGCTTCTTCAAGCGTCGTGCCGGGCGGCGTAAACGATTCATCATAGCGCTCATTGCCGTCGACAACATAAACCAGTGCGTCCGCCTCAACGGAGAGGGTCGCCGTATAAAAATTATCCACGTCGTTTGAACTCTTTATTCGAAAGAGGAACGTCCGGATATCGTTGAAGTGAGAATGTGTATCGTCAAGCGATTCGGCAAGCACCTTGAATCTGTCTTTGGAAATGGTACGGGCCGCGTATTCTGCAAGAAAATCGCCCTGCGTATAGTATCTGTCAAGCATTGATGCATAGAGAATATTGTATGTAATAACAAGTATTCCAGCAGACATCACCACGAACGCGGTAATAAGGATCATGATAATCTTTTTCTGAAATGATATCCGAAGCGTCGTCACCGTATACACACCCCCTGGTTTCGTACAGATTCCATTCTGCAAACAGTCTGGACGGTCTTCATGTGTTTGCTCTGATGCACGCCCGGACACCATTCGGCAAGCACAAACACTACCCGGATTGTATCCAAATAGTTTCTGAAGTCAATAGTACTAAAGTCATATTTCCCGTATTAATTGCGGTCATGGTAAAATTTTGGGTAATATATTGTATGCACACATTTTAAAGAATGTTTCGAAACCGGTAACTGATCCACTGTTTTAGAAAAGTCAAAACCGAGCGGCGGCTGATTGATTGGAACGTAATCTCCTCACAGTGGTCAAGGTCCTCAAAGAAAACCTGATTCATCCGGGTACCGAAATCTTCGTCAAGAACAACAGCATTGATCTCGAGGTTGTACCAGAAGCTCAACCGGTCAATGTTTGAGGAGCCCACCGTCGACCAGATCCCGTCAATTACCGCCGTCTTAGCGTGCAGAACGGTCCGTGTATACTCAAAAACGCGGATACCGCTCTGGAGATACTTCTTGTACAGAAATCGTACCGCATGCTGAACAAACGGCATCACATAACGCCTTGTCAGCATGATGCGCACGTCTACCCCGCGCCTGACCGCAGCTGAAAGTGCGCGCAGAATACGGTGGTCAGGAATAAAGTAGGCATTTTCTATGTATATGGAGCGGCGGGCGTTTTCTATTGCGGAAAGGTAGGAGACGCGGATTGGTTTAACATTGTAATGCGCCCGCGACGCGAGCACCATCAGCAGCGTATTACCAGTTTTTTTCTGATCAGGAAAGTATTTCCACTGCTCAACAATCCGTCCTCCGCATCGGTACCAGTTTTCAATAAAAAAGAACTGTATATCGGTAACCGCACGCCCCTCGATCCGGACATGCGTGTCCCTCTGGTAATCGTTCGTGAAAAGATTGCCTGAATACTCGTTGCCGATATTGAGTCCCCCGATAAAGGCGACACGCGAATCAATAACCAGTATCTTGCGGTGATCCCGAAAGGTAATGTTGAAAAAACGCCGCCACGGTTCAATCGGATTATACTCAATAAGAGCGACGCCGTTTTTCTTCAGGTAGGTAAAGATTGAACGAGAGGTTCTGATGCATCCGATCGCGTCATAGATCATGTTGACCTCGACACTCCGCTTGGCGGCATCCGCCCGGCGGCGGGCGCTCGCCGACCCCCCGGTGTCGCTCCTCGGGCTGCTGGAGGACCCGGCGGTCACCGGCGCCCGGCTCGGAGCCCTGCTCGAGGTCCTGACCCGCCGCTACTACCGGACCCGCGACCTCGGTTCGGTGCGGACGGTCGCGGCCGACGGCGGCGAGGCGGTCATCGCCGACTTCGTCGACCCGCGCGGCCGGGGACGCGTCAGCGCCCGGACGGCGACCGCGGACGACCTGTCGGAGTCGCTGCGGGCCACCGCCGCGCTCG
>CAZAHA010000067.1:0-12043 GCA_964484915.1 uncultured Leptospirales bacterium | reverse complement strand
ACGTCATAGTTTAAGAAGAATACGTAGTAATTTCTATAAGGAAACCGGGGTAATCCCCGGTTTTATGCGTTATGCCGTGTGTCGTGAAGCGGTGTTGTTGCTGTTAGAAACGTGAAAGTCAACGTACCTTGCAGTATGGCGGTATTTTTATTGCAGGGGATTCTGCCGGAACAAATCATAATCAGGATATCTGTATGATAAGAATCTGTGCTGTTTTATTTTTGTTTTCATCTGTCCTTCAGCTAAGTGCGGCGAATCGGACGGAGTTTCGTGAAACGGGCAGTTTTTCCCGTCTTGATGTCAGTTGTTCCGGAAACATGACGCTTATCCAGGGAGAACGGGAAGGAATTGAGATTACCGGTTCACCATCCACAATCAGGACCGTAAAGATAGCAGTCAGAAACGGGACGGTATATGTGTCGCGAAGAAGCAGCTTACTGTTTGGACACGGAAGGCTTGCGTATACGGTATATGTTCGGGACATACAGCGCGTCACATTGAACGGTTCTGGCACATTGTATTTCGAAAAGATTCAATCCGAACAGCTTGGATTCAGGATCAACGGCAGCGGTTCAGTACGAGGCGGTATGGTGAATGCCGGTTGGTTTGGTATACAGATTAATGGCAGCGGAGAAGTCGAAATCACCAGACTTGCAGCAGACGTCATAGATACGGAGATATCCGGCAGCGGAGACTTGACGCTTTCAGGATTGGCAAGAAGCGGACGGGTAAAGATTTCCGGATCAGGGAAATACATGTGTAAAAACCTTGCTCTTGAACAATGTGATATCCTGATCTCCGGCAGCGGTGACGCGCTCGTCAATGTATCGGGACCTCTACGGATAAAGGTCAGCGGCTCGGGAAAGGTGCTGTATACAGGTTCTCCTGACCTGAATATACTCGATGTTTCCGGATCTGGAGACGTATCTCCAATTAATCACGACATGCAGTAAAAATATGCTGAATGAATTGACAAAAATGAGTGTGCGGGAGACGGTGTGCAACCGGTTTCATTCGTGAAGGAGGTATTCATGTCGAAGTCACACACTATTTTCCGCTATCTTTCGCTTCTGGGCGGCAGTTATCTGCTGATGTTCTTCAGCGGATCGTTTACTTCGATACGGGGAACGCTACTGCCGATGATCATGGATCATTTTAATATCAGCTACAGTGCAGGAGGTCTCATGTTCCTGTGCGTCATCGTTCCGGGGATGCTGGGGTCGCTGTCGGCGGGATATCTTTTTTCGCATTTTAACAAAAAACTTGTACTGATAGGCGGCGTCTCCATTATCGGCGTATCGACGGCACTCATGCCGATTTCGCCGGGATACGGGTTTTTTCTTGCGTGTACGGTCATATTCTCCTACGGGCTGACGATGACCATCACCTCCGGAAACATTACAACAAGCGATATCTTCGATGCGGTTCTGCCGAAGTATAAGGAAAACGGCATTAACATGGTGCATTTTGCCTTCTCGATCGGTGCGCTCATACCGCTTTTTCTGCTGTCAATCCCCGCCGCATGGCCTGGAGGCTGGCAGCCTCCCTTTATTATGCTGTCGTTTGTGCCGCTTCTGATTCTCGGTCTGATCAGCGTATCACGGTATCCCGATGTGGAAAAGGAAAGAACGGTTCCTGGGCGGCGGGAGTATGTCCGGGCGCTTGCGGATCCGCAGCTTCGCCGGTATCTGTTAATCGTTATATGCTATGCAGGTACCGAGGCCGGTCTCGTAAACTGGCTGCCGACCTATATCCAGGACGCACGCCATCTCGGTACGGCGGCCGCTTCCCGGGTGATGCTTCTTTTCTTTGTCTTTTTTACCGGGGGAAGGTTTATCGGAACCATGGTAATTCAGAAATTTAACAGGCACAGACTCTTCCTGTTCCTTGCCGTAATGATGGCGGTGTGCCTGTCCGGCTCGCTCGTGTTTCACATCATGCCGTTCGGGATCGAGCTTTTGCTCCCCGTCAGCGGTTTCTTCTTTGCGCTTGTTTTTCCGATTTTCCAGATGAATCTGATAGAGGACTTCCGGCATATGCTTGGTAGTGCGACGAGCCTCCTCTTTACATCGTCAACAGCCGGGATAACCATTGTTCCGTTTTTAATTGGAGTTGGAAACGACATATTCGGCGTACAGAACGGACTGCTGTTGACGCTGGTTACGACCGTCGCGATGTTTCCGCTCTATTTTGGGATACTCCGGCATAAGAGAAAACATGTACGGTCGCTTGAGCCTGCAATAACGACGGTATAGGAACCGGTTGGTAAACAGAGCTGGAATACGTTTAGTGTAAGACAGGGCGCTGTGATGGTAAAACACGGCTCCCTGTCTTAACCGTTACAGTCTGCTATTGCAGATCATGGCTGTATACGCCGCCAAGGAGAAAGTAGAACGCTCCCTCTCCAATATCCGGGCTTTCACAGTTATCATCTTCTTTTCGGCATTCCTCGAACTCTTCCATCAATGTGTTATATTCCTGTCTGTACGACTCGAAGTACTCGTCCGAATATGCTGCCATTATATAAGAAGGACCGGTAAATAGCGCAGTGGATCCGTTTGCTGAAATGCAGACCCGGTATCCTGGAAGAGAGCTTTGTTCGTTCTTGTCCTTATTCAGATATTGAAGCTGTGACTTTGTAGTATCATCAGCATAATCCGACTGAAGAAACTCAAGCTCAGTGTGCTTCCAGCTGTTTTGTGCAAGATGGTAGTAGAACAGCTTGTTATTGCTTCCGGGTGAACCGATAAGGATTTTTCTCCCATCATCAGAGATCGAGACGCTGTAACCATACAGAAAATATTCCTTCTTGTATCCAAGTGTTGACGGTGAGAAAAGATAATCCTGTTTCCAGCCGGAATCTGTTGCGGTAAATAAATATACCGAGCCGGTATTGTTGTCTGAGCCGATATCTCCGACCAGCAGCTTGCTGTCGTCCGAAGACAGGTCTATGGAGCATCCGAAATGTCTGGTTGCCTGTTCCGGAACAGTGAAGGATTCCTCTATCCATTCAATTTCTTCATTAAAAATGGTCTTGTTTGTCTCTTTTGCAAAGATCCGTACGGATCCATTGTATGAGCTGATGATTGTATTCCCGTTGCTGCTTACATAGTTTGTCCAGTGCTTCATGTCGACTGATCGATCCCTCAATTTGATAAAGGAGGGTTTCCACGTCTTTTCAGTACGAAAAAAAACAATCTGTACAAACGCATTGTCCTGGGTATCGATGCCGTTTGCGACGATTGTGTTTCCATTACCGGACATGGAAAGAGTGGAATCATAAAACTGATACCCTTTGAGCGTACTCATATCCAGCATGGAGCCTGACCAGTCATTGCCTGAAAGCGAGTACTGGAATATTTGCCATGTCCCGTCGTCATTGTTCCGAACCGAAACGGCGATGCGTTTCCCTGAATCGGATAGAGAGAGGCTCTTCCCAAAATGGAGTTGGTGTGTCTCGTTGTTGCCTTTGATCTTCCATTTCCGTATCCACCCGTCGCCGTTTTTCCTGTAAATATACACGGCTCCGTCCTGATAATCTACACCGGGGGCGCCTACCGCTGCTGTCTGGCCATCAGCCGAAACATCCAGCGATGCACCAAAATTCTCGGCCTTGATATACTGGTCTTTGGTTACTGTATTCTTCAGCTTGGATAATGTGTAGGGACGCGATACGGAATATGTAGCGGTGTTGGAATCAAACCATTTGTCCTTTTTTGCATAGGCCCTGATCCATGCTTTTTTGGTGATTGTAAATGGTTTTGTATATGTAGTATAATCATCCGAAAATGAAGAAAACCCGATCGAATACATTATAGCAGCCTCACGGTCGGTATGCGTAATCTTAATTTCATTTGTGTCGTTACTGGATATGGTTGGAGCCGGCAATGTGTTGGAGAAATACCGGGAAACGATGGGAGAGACCCTTGTCTTGAACAGACCATTCCTGACTGCGATTGCCCTGACTGTTGCATCCCGAGTGGCGGCTATGCTGAACGGAGCGGTATAGAGTGTCCGGTATTCTTCCGTCATCGCGGTATTGACCGTATAGTACAGCTTTACACTTTTGTCTGAATGGGACAAGGAGATCATCTGTGTCGGATCATATACATCAGATTCCGTGATGATATCAGGTTTTGACAGAGATACTTCCTCTTTTTTCGTGCAGCCGACGAAAACGGCAAGGCCCGTAGCGAGAATGAGTATGATTAGAAAACGATGTAACGTGATCATGATTGTAGTCCTTGGTTCTTGATAAAAATGTAACATATGAACACTGGAAAAATGTCAACGAAATGTGCAAAATTTATCATTGTTCTGATTAAAAGAGTGGAGGGATGATTCTGAATCTATCTATGCATCACCGACCGGTGCAGATAGTACAGAGCGAGGAACAAGACGGCGAAAAGCAGATGAAACCGTCTCAAACGGGAATGTGATACATATACCCTCAGCCGGGTACCGGTAACCAGAAGTGCGGCGAACATGACAAGCGCCGATATACCGAAGGCGTTGACAATCGTAACGTGCATTCTGTACACAACCTTCAGAAATATAAAACCGTGAAGCGTTACCAGAAAGAAGCCCAGAAGCGCGACAACAGGATGTATATGCGCCGCGACTGTGGCGGCCGAAATATATGTTGCGGATGAAAAAAAGCGGTGTCTGCCGTTTAACCACTCACCCGCTTTCCGGAGCGGGTAAAACAGCACGGAAAAAAGAGCCAGTACGGTGCCGATCTGTGCTGTCAGGATGGCGAAGGTATAGAGAAATTCTGGATCGGATCTGGAGAAGATACCGAACAGTGATTC
Source organism: uncultured Leptospirales bacterium (assembly GCA_964484915.1). Taxonomy (GTDB): domain Bacteria; phylum Spirochaetota; class UBA4802; order UBA4802; family JAFGJZ01; genus CAZAHA01. The sequence continues at coordinate 7,232 of CAZAHA010000067.1, read as the reverse complement.
GGCAACACTTGCGGCGCTTAAAAGAACCATGAGGACCAGCAGAATTACCGAATAGGCTCGTGATATGTACCGGCTGAAAGCAAGGGGATTCATGGTGCTCTTCTCTCCTGATTGATGGTTAAACCGGTGCAGCAACAAGTCACCTGATATGCTTAAAATGATATGCTCCAGTGAAAATGCCTGATCCCCTGATTGAATTCAGTCAGGAGGAGGTCTTCATCATATTCGCTGAACGTTTCAAACAGGTCCCGGCGGTCAAATCCCTTCTGAACGAAGAGACGGTTGAGTTCCGTTATGGTGGACGGATTATGCTCCTTGATCAGTTCGGTCAGTCTGTTCCGTGTGTCGCCGTTCAGTGAGCGAACGGTGACCGCATCGATAAAATAGCTGATGATCCTGTCCTGTTTGATTCGTGATGGAAAGCTGTAGAAAAACTTAAACAGCATGTCGAAAATCCGTATCTCCTTGGATGATAAATCGGTTATCGGCTTGTGCACGAGATTTTCCTGATGGAGTCTGCTGTAAAACTGGTTCAGGAGTTCCGTATGTGACCGTTGATAATACTCGATCCAGTCGTTATTCAGCGACACGATAAATCCATCCTCTTTTGTGTGCAGTATGCGGATATCATCGCTTCGGTCTACGAGAAACCTGTTAAAATCAGCCTCCTGAACGGGAGCAATCTTGAATGATTTGTCCAGGCGCTCGATGCTCTTGAGCGTCTCATCAGGATCGTTGCTCACACTGAAGATGTTCTCCTCTGCAGTCAGTTCGTGAGCAACGATATATCTGATAAAGTGTTCGGTCAAAAAATGAAAAAAGTGTTTCCGCTTCATTTCGATATAGATCAGAAAGAGCGCAAACGAACGGTTAAACGGATTTTTCCGGTAGCTGCGCTTCTTGTCCATGAGTGCATCATACACGTCGCTTATGGCAAGCGCGTTGGTAACAATGTCTATTTGTGACTCAGGATCAAGATCGCGACTGACCGGACTGTCGATAATCTTTGAGAAGAGTTCCAGATCGTTCTCGGAGTGATACGATCTGTCGATCGAATCGTGATGTCTGAACACAATATACAGCAGGTCTCTGTTCAGTGAGTGGATAAAGGGCTTCTGCATCATGTTTCCAAAGAATGAATGAAGCTCATCGTACGCGAAGTCATTGCCCTCGATAATCGAGAACACCCACCGTTTGACCTGTTCGGAGAGGTTCTTCTCGTTATAACCAGATACTGTTTCCAGCGGACCGTCATGAACATAATGGGCGATGTCCTGACCGCCGAGAAGGGCTGTTACCGAATACCATGGATGGCGTTTGACCTGCTGGTACTCGAACTGAGTCAGGCGGCCCTCCTTGTACAGGATGCCGTTCAAGAGAAGAAGCTTGCCGATATCATGAACCAGGGCGGCCATCAGGCAGTTCTTGAGGTTCCACGACGTCAGAGAAAGGGCGTTCTGTTCTATCAGGTAGAGCAAAAAACCGCCGTATACCTTTGTTGTCCGTATGGCGTGTTCAAATGTGCGCTGGTGCATGTCCCTGTGCGTACACATCTGCATGCCGAACAGCGCATCAAAAAACTGCATGCCAATTTCATGGTCCACCTTTCGTCCAAGCGCCTTCTTGACAGCCTTTACAAGGTCTTCCTCCCTGTACGGGTGCCTGAGGACCGTCGAGATGTCCAGGGCAAGCTGCTTTGAAAGCGGATAGTTATCCTGTGTGATCCAGATTATTGCCGCGTCCGAATTTGTTTTCCTGAATGCGGTGCAGAGTTGTTCGCTGAACGGAAAAGATTTTTCCATGATGAGAAGGTCGGATTTGAACGAATCCATGGCGGAGACCATCTCGTTTTCGGAGTGTACCGGTCTGATGTCGATAAAACCGTTACCGCGAAGGAGTGAGATGATACCGATGCTGTGGTCTTTTTCAAGCGCCAGCAGTATGCGGGATGTATAGAAGGAATCCATTTCTCTTCTCTTGTCAGTGTGTGTCATATTTTTCTCTGGTCAGATGTTTCCGCTTACGATTTCCGTACCGATACCGCTGTCGGTAAAGGTCTCCAAAAGGACCGAATGTTCGAGGCGGCCGTCGATAATGGATGTTTTGTGTACACCGTTCTTCAGGGCGGAGATGCAGCATTCTGTCTTTGGAATCATTCCTCCGGCAATGGTATTGTTTGCGATCATCTCATATACCTCTTCGATGGTAAGTGATGAAGCGAGGGTGCCGTTGACCATGATGCCCTCGATATCGGTCAGGAGTACCAGTTTTTCGGCGTTAAGCGCCTCGGCAATCTTTCCTGCCGCGGTATCCGCATTTATGTTAAACGTTTCGCCCTTCTCATTTACCCCTATTGGAGCAATAACGGGAATATAGTTTTCCTTGTCGAGAGTCTCGATGATACTCGGATTTATCCGTTTGACCATTCCCACCTGGCCGATATCCACATGCTTTTCTCCGTCGTGGTGGAAGAACTTGTCGGCCATGATAAGGCCGGCGTCCTTTCCGGAGAGACCAACCGCGCGGCCGCCTGCGATATTTATGTTGTTTACAATTTCCTTGTTAACCTTGCCGGTCAGCACCATTTCGGCGATGTCCATCGTTTCATTATCGGTTATCCGCAAACCGGCCGCAAATTCAGATTCCTTGCCGACGCGTTTGAGCAGTTCGCCGATCTGCGGACCGCCGCCATGGACAACGACTGGACGGATACCAACCTGTTTTAGGAGTACCATATCCAGCGCGAACGCCTTCTTTAACGAATCGTCTATCATGGCGTTTCCGCCGTATTTGATGACAAAGGTTGTGCCATAGAACTTTTTGATGTATGGAAGAGACTCTATCAGTGTCTGAACTTTTTGAATGGACTTCTGCATATGACCGTATACTCCACAGTTTTCGGACATTATCGTGCACAGTGTTGTATGGTCGAGAATAATTAGTGCTTCTTTTTAAAAACTTTTATCGGAATAAACGGCCGAAATACGGTGTTGAAAAAGGATACTGCACCTCACTCCAGGTGTTTCGTGAAGTATGATTTGAGATTCCGCGGATAGGAGCGTGTTGCTGTATGCGGAAGCTGCATCGGAAAGTGTGAATGAAGGGACGAATCGAGGTCATATCCACCGATAATCGGTAGATGTGTCCCGGATGACGGCGAAATAGCGCCTGCTGGACAGTTATAGATACACCTCATGCACAGTGTGCACTTTCCGGAGAACTTGACGCCGATATCCATCCTGATGTTCCGGGTCGGACACTGACGGATACACAATCCGCAATGGATACATTTCCCGGAGACGCGCAGACCGAAACCGAAACGTCGCGCGCGAAGATGGGCTGCGGGTCGGAAAAGGCGAAGCACAGCCGTGACAGGGTTTGGGAACGATCGCTCGGTGTGCAATGCCAGTATCTGTTCGACTATGGCCGGAATACGCTTCTCAGCGGCGTACAGCAGTCTGGCAGAAACAGCGTCGGGATATTTGATTTTTATGTTTTGCGGCATGGGAATACAAGATTCATGTATAACAGTGGCCTTTTTGCGTTTCAGTATGGAACGGGCCGACTTCAGGGCTGTCGTGTTGAAGATGGTGTCCTCAGATGGAACACCGATGAGAAAAACTCTCGTCCCGGGCGAGAACAATGTGCTGAGCAGAAAAGTATGGACGATACGCGGCATATGAAAAAAATAAACCGGAAACAGAATACCGGCAACGGTGTTCTGCAGCATGGGACGGCTTTTCCCCCGAAGGTGGTCCTCGATTCGGTATACGGAGCAGGAGGAAACACTCTTTCGAAAGAGGCGGTAGAAGGTAAGAGCCAGTTTTTCCGAGTTCCCCGTTCCGGAAAAGTAAAATAGTGTGACAGAATCTATCATCGTTTAAGCCGGATATTGGTGATACAGGCCGCATATGCGACGGCCTGCATCACTGTTATGGTAACGGCATCTTTCCGGTTTGGGGAAGATGCCGCATCTGGATTTACTGCATCATAAGAGATACGACAACGACAACGCCCGAGAACACGACCGAAACCATAGTCATGAGTTTGATTAGAATATTAAGAGACGGTCCAGATGTATCCTTGAACGGGTCTCCAACCGTGTCACCCGTAATGGCGGCCTTGTGAGAATCAGAGCCCTTGCCGCCGAGATGGCCCTTTTCGATATACTTCTTGGCGTTGTCCCAGGCACCTCCCGAGTTGTTCAGCATGCACGCAAGGGAAAAACCGGTTGTCAGGCCACCAACGAGAAGGCCCATGACACCGGCGACTCCAAGGATAATGCCGGTAGCAACCGGAACAATAATTGCAAGCAGTGACGGCAGAACCATCTCGCGTTGTGCACCTGCTGTCGAGATGTATACGCATGTCGCGTATTCCGGTTTTTCGGTTCCTTGGAGGATTCCCGGCTTTTCCTTGAACTGTCTGCGGACCTCTTCGACCATGAGGCCGGCTGCACGACCGACGGCTTTCATGGTCATGGCACAGAAGACGAAAGCCATCATTGCGCCGATGAAGATACCGCAAAGTACTCGCGGATTCATCAGCGTAACATCATAGGCGAGCATGAAATGGGAAATTGACGCCGTTGATACATCCAGAGCGGTCATTCCCGCTTCTGATAATTCAGCTGCCCGTTCGGCGCTTGTGGTAAACAGGTAGTCTCCGACCTGTACGAAGCCTTCGGCGCTTTCCATCGCGTAATTCTTGAGCCAAATGCGTAATTCCTCGATGTATGATGCAAGAAGAGCCATTGCGGTAAGGGCTGCCGATCCGATGGCAAATCCCTTGCCGGTTGCGGCTGTTGTGTTGCCGAGCATATCGAGAGCGTCCGTACGTTCGCGCACCTCGGGAGCGAGTCCGCTCATCTCGGCGTTTCCGCCTGCATTGTCGGCTATTGGCCCGTACGCATCAGTTGCCAGTGTGATTCCCAGTGTTGAGAGCATACCAACAGCGGCAAAACCGATACCGTAGAGTCCGTACGAGACACCCTCCGTAAAACCGCCGGCAAATCCGTAAGCGGCCAGAATACCTATAACAACGGTTATGACGGGAATACCGGCAGAATACATACCGACAGCGATACCTTCGATTATCGTTGTTGCGTGTCCCATCTTTGTCTGTTCTGCAATTCCTTTCGTGGGAGCGTATTCATCGGATGTAAAGAATTCTGTTGCCTGACCGATCACGAGTCCGCAGACGAGTCCCGCGACAACCGCTCCGAAAATACCCCATGTTATGAAATCGATAGCGGCCATTCCTGCAAGAATAACGAGGATCAGTACGGAACTTCCCCAAACCCCCAGGTTAAGCGAAAAAAGGAGGTTCTTCATGGTGGCGTCTTCCTTTGTGCGCACCGCAAAGATTCCAAGGACGGACAGAATAATGCCTATGCCCGCTACGATCATCGGTGCAAGAATTGCTCGTAGACCGCCGAAGCTTGCTTCGCCCCATTCAACCCAGGGAAGCGCGGCGCCGAGCGCTGCGGTTGCAAGTATGGAGCCGCAGTAAGACTCATACAGATCTGCTCCCATACCCGCCACATCGCCGACGTTATCGCCCACATTGTCCGCAATGGTTGCTGGATTGCGCGGGTCATCCTCCGGGATACCGGCCTCTACCTTACCGACCAGGTCGGCACCGACATCGGCAGCCTTGGTGTAGATACCCCCGCCGACACGCGCAAAGAGAGCCTGTGTCGACGCGCCCATGCCGAAGGTCAGCATCGTTGTGGTTATCTCAACATACTTCTCCTGGTTTGTGGTACCAGGGTGTACGAGTTCCAGTCCCAGGAAGTTGAGTCCGTTTGAAAGATTGGCCGCAGTATAGACGAGTTTGTCGAGGACGATGTACCAGAGTGAGATATCAAGCAGACCAAAACCGACAACAACAAGACCCATTACCGCTCCGGAACGAAACGCAACTTTAAGCCCCTTGTTCAACGATTCGGAGGCCCCCTGCGCGGTTCTGGCCGAAGCATTGGTTGCCGTTTTCATCCCCAGAAAACCGCACAATCCCGAAAAGAATCCACCGGTAAGAAACGCAAACGGCACAAACGGATTCTGGATACCCATGTACGACAGTATTGTCAGCAGTATAAAAAGTACTGCAAATACTATCGCAACAACCTTGTACTGGCGGTACAGATACGCATACGCGCCCTCTCGTACATGAGTGGCGATTTCCACCATCGTCTCATTACCCTCGCTGGATTTCATCATGAAGTGATAAAAAACCCATGCAAACAGGAGGGCAATGACTGCTCCGACCGGAGCTATGAAAAATACTGTTTCTCCCATAAAGCACCTCGCTATAATTATTATAAATCCGTAGCACTTGCGACGATATCGCAGATGTTCCGTACCTCGATCGATTCCTGTTGAATGTCACGACTGCCTTCTCTAATGCTCAGCTCGCAGAACGGACAGGCTGTCGCGATTATGTCGGCGCCTGCCGTAACGGCTTCCATTGCGCGGAATTCACCGAGTTTGTATGCTATACGCTTGTTTGTTTCAGCAATGGCTCCTGAATAGCCGCAGCAAACCGACAGAACGCCATGCCGGTTCATCTCCTGTACGTCTGTTCCCGGCAGTAAAGAAAGAATCTCCCGGGGCGTTCTGTAGTAACTGTTGTACCTGCCCAGAAAGCATGGATCATGGTAGACGATCCGTTTATTTATTAAAGACGAAAAAACCAGATGATTCTTTTTTTGCATATCATGGATAATATCTGTATAAAAGATGATTTTTATATGTTCACGGCTTTTTGTAATTGTTGAAGTAACATGCGGGTATTCACGGTTCAGCGTGTTATAACCATGCGGACACATCGTGATAATCTTTGTAATTCCGTGTTTAATAAAGTTCTGTATGTTCCTTGATGCACATGTGTGAAAGAGATCGGTATTTCCTGATCGGAGCGCGGTATCTCCGCAGCACGTTTCGTCCGATCCGAGAATACCGATTCTATACCCGCCCGCGGCGCAGATTTTTAGAAAATTTATGACGGTAGTGATTCTGTCTGGTGTATTGCTGTAATAACATCCCAGAAAGAGGAGGTAGTCATAGTCGCTTGACGTACGGACATCGGAGACCAGACCAAGGTCAAAAAGAAGGGAGGCATTGGATCTCCTTGCAGGATAAATTGTTCCGTTATACTCAATGTTCCTGTACTGCCGCGCTATATGCGCCGGTATACCGATGCTTTCTGCGGTAGAGTGTTTTTTCAGTTCA
>CAZAHA010000066.1:0-12125 GCA_964484915.1 uncultured Leptospirales bacterium | reverse complement strand
CCTGAACGACAGCCTGAAAAATTCTGACCTTCGTACCGAACTTTCCACAAACATGGAAGACGAGATCGGAGAGATGGTTCATCGGTTTAATAGCTTTATTCACCAGATTCGCGACGTGGTAAAGGAGATCAAGGAAGCGTCAGTCCACCTCGCCTCTTCGTCGGAGGAGATGTCTGCCGTCTCGCTGAACTTCGCGGAAAACTCGCAACAGCAAAGCGAAGCAGCTACCATGGTAACACGCACCGTACAGCACATCACCGACGAGATGGAGCATGTTGCAGCTGACATCGATTCGGAGTTCTCATCACTGACAAACCTCATAACCAGCATGGAGGAACTGTCGGAGATGATAAACATCGTCGATAACGATACCGCCACTGCACTGACAACGATCGAGCAGATAAACAAACAGGCATCTGCGGGAGACAGTACGCTTACCCAGACAGGCACGGTTATGCAGAAGATAAGCGCAAGTTCGACGGAGATGACAAATATCATATCGATAATCAACGACATCTCCGAGCAGATAAACCTTTTGGCGCTGAACGCCTCGATTGAGGCCGCACGTGCCGGTGAAAAGGGAAAGGGATTCGCCGTCGTTGCGAACCAGATTTCTAAACTCGCCGATGAAACGTCGCAGAGCATCATGGATATTGGTTCGCTCATTTCAGAAACAGACTCAACAATTAAAGAGGGAAATGAACAGGTCAAGAGCACAATCAGCGGCCTCAAGACCATTATCTCCAGTATTCAGAACCTGGACACCATGATACGGGGCATTTCCGAAAAGATGAAGAAACAGGTCGGAACGAAGGAAAACGTCAGCAGCATCATTCAGGAAATCAAGGACATGTCGGACGGTATACGCATGACGACCAAAGTCCAGAAGGTCTCGTTTAACGAAATTAACAGCCATATCCAGCAGATAAACCGCGGATCACAGGAGATCGCATCCGGGTCGGAGGAACTCTCAAGCTCGTCGGAGGAGGTCTCAGGGATGGCGGATATTCTCAAGGACAAGGTAGACATTTTCAAACTATAGACCGGGCTACTCGTCCTCACCGTTCTCAGAAAAACGGTATATCTCCAGTAGCACCTCTTCCTCTGATAGTCCGTTTATCGACCGCTTGATCAGGTCATAAGCCTCACGTATCAGCAAACTGTCCTCTTCCGAAACGGAAACCCTTTCCGACAGAAGGCGGATATTCCTGTTTGCAAGCTCCAGGTCTGTTATGATTGATCGCAGTTTGGACTCTTCCATATTCATACTTTAAAGAAATCAACTTCCTCTTTTAATTTTTTCGCAAGGGACTCGATCCGGTCGAATGTCTGGGCAGTTCAACTGCTCCGGTCGTACTTGACTGCGACTCGTCGTTTATGTCCGTAATAATTTTTTCATTACGGTCTCCGGTATACTGACATCTGTTTCCTGTACTGTGCAGGAATGCTGCGCACATCAAACAGCACCGAACAACACACGATCAGTCCAAACGGTAGCTCACACCGTCAGTCGTGGATTATATTAGCGGGCGTCAATCTGAGATCCGGCAAACGGACGGGCAGAGATCTCATGCGACAGGTCGGACTCGTGGTTGTGCTGTGTTCCCGTCCTGTACGAATCGTACGCAGAAACGGAAAAAAAGTATAGGACGTTGTTTTTAAGCAGAGGATAGGTCAGTACATTTGATTTGTCAATTTTTCTATTCATTTCAATAGTTTTATTTTGGATTTTTACCTGTACATAATCCTGTTCTGTGTTAACTATTCGCTTTCCGTCAACATACCGGATCCTGCCGTCATACTGGCCGCTCTGCAGACCGTAGTAGATACAGTAACCGGCAATATCATGGTCAACGTTTTTCTTCCATCTGATTATCACATATTCATCGCCTGTTTCGACAACCTCCACACCGATCGGCGGGACCGGCGGCACGTCCTGCTCGAAATCAATCGAAACGCCGGTAAGCTCCGGGGAATGTGCACCGTCCGGTGAGGGAATGAGATGTGCCCGCCACTGGAGATATTTACCACGCAGGAACCGGTTCTCTTCCTCAAGACGGTGGAGATAGATATTTCGCTGACCGTTTGTTATTCTGTACCATCGGGGCTCACCGTGAAACTGTCCGAAGCGGGCGTCGTCCATACGGATCTCAAACCAGATAAATGAATCTTCCGGCAGCTTTTCGTCCCAATAGAACTTCCGTATCATCGTACCGGTATGGGGAAACTCATAGACAGGGCTGGTAACGACACCCTCCATGTTAACGGGGGTCCGTTCGTTCTCCTTGACCGGAAGGTATTTTTTGTCCGCCATCGGAGTCAATTCAGCAAGATCGTCATACTTACTATAGCTGATCCGGAACTCATCGAGAACGCCGGAGTAATTCCTGGCGATAATAATATCAGGAATATCGCCAGGCGCGAAGGCGGGGGGGAGTATCGTTCCGGATCTCGTGGCATCAGAAGTCATATAACGGCTGTAGACCTCGTGAGAATCGATGAGAAAGGTAAGCAGGCCGTTCGTACGGTCATAGGAAAGCACACAGTGGTACCACTTGTTGTGTCCGATCTCCCGTGGAACTGAAAACTCATGCGACTGTACATCGCCGTCGTCTGTTTTAAAAAGCGTGTTCAGCGCTACATGAAGACGCCCGCTCCGGAACGTAATATCGATACCGTTTCGCCTGCCGCCGGCGTATCCGCTGCGTGAAAAAATGACCGCGCCGGTCGCCGTTGCGGACGGACGTATCCGAAACTCGATCGAAAAAGACCCAAGGTCGTCCGTCTCCGTGCTCCATCCGTCCGGGACACTCTCAAGAACGAGATAATCCTCCTGGCGGAAAAAGAGCGCCGCACCGCCGCCTGATGCGTCCGTACCGGTATATCGGTTATAATTTGAATAGCGTATACGGTACCTTCCGGATTCGTCAAACGCCCCGGACCGGGGCCCGTTAAACGAAAGTGTCAAATCCGATATGCCGCTCCGTGCAGAGCCGTACGTTGTTTCATCGATAACAAACGATTGCTCGTCTGTTTTTTTAACCCGGTGCAGATGGGTACTGTCAGATGAAAACGTATGGGAGATGACGGACCGCTGCGCGTTGACGGCCGTCGCACAAAGCACTCCGATCACCGCGAGGACAAGTGTGGTGGCGGCAATACGTTTCATCTGCGCCTCACCTTCCCTCCTCTTCCTCAATCTTTGTTATCTTGTCTATTCGCCGCTGGTGGCGTCCGCCCTCAAAGTCCGTCGTGAGCCATTTTTCAACAATATACATCGCGACCTCATAACCGGTTACACGCGAACCAATAACGAGTACGTTTGAGTCATTGTGACGGCGCGTCATCTCCGCCATGTAGCCGTTAAAGCAGAGTGATGCGCGGATCCCCCTGACCTTGTTTGCCGTAATCGAAGCGCCTATGCCGGTTCCGCAAAGCACAATCGCACGATCAGCCTCTTTGTTTTTAATTGACCGTACCGTCCGCGCTATGTAATCCGGGTAGTCCACAGAATCGGTCGAATGGGGACCGAAATCCATGAATTCTATTCCTTCCGGTTCAAACTTCCTGATGATTTCGGACTTGAGTTCTATTCCTGCGTGGTCCGAACCGATTGCAATCTTCATCTGTTTTCTCCTTGTAACAGGCGGAATTCCGCACTGTATCGATTCACATTATCTTCCGGCTTTCAGTGAAGCGCGTCCCTTCATGAACTTGAAAAATCCCCGGATGAGTCTGCCGTTAAACATGTCAAGCATCCCTTCCATCATGGTAAAGTTTAACTCCTTCCCCCCGCGAAGCAGAATGAGTCCGCGCAGCGGCATCTCTTCCATCATCCGCATGAGCATCAACAGTCCGGTCTCGTCCTCACGGGCCTTTGCGTCTTTATATGTCCGTGCCAGCTGTCTGTTGACAAATCGCCTTGCCAGAAAGGAACTGCGCAGATCATGAAAGGTGCTGTTCTTGTCGTACGGACGTACCGGCTTTGGTTTGGGTATATCCCGTCCTAAAAGCGCAGCAAACGCGCTGTCAGAAAACGAAGGACCATCTTTGCTGACCGAGTAATATTCCTTTAGCGACTCTTTTATCTCATCGGTAACGGCCGGTGTAAAGTCTGACTGTACCGTCACGGTCTTCTTAAGCCGTATGTCCCTGGAGGATGCACCGACTGCTATTTCAAATTCTCCGCTCTCGACCTGCCAGGCGGAACTCTTCGTGTCATAATAGGCGAAGCTTCTGAAATCAAGCGTAAACGAAACAGGCTGCGACTCTCCAGGTTTCAGGTGGACCTTTGAAAATCCCTTCAGCTCCTTCTCCGGACGGTACACCGACGACTGCAGATCCCTTACATAAAGCTGTACGATCTCTTTTCCGTCTGCATCCCCCGTGTTAGTGATGATGCACCGTACGGTAACCGTGTCGGTTGAGTGTATGCTGCCACTGGACACTTCCATGCCCGAATAGTCAAATGACGTATACGAGAGGCCAAATCCAAACGGGAAAAGTACCTCCGCACCTGCACTGTCATAGTAACGGTACCCGACATAGAGTCCTTCTCGGTACTGGACCTGAGCCGGGGAACCGGGGAAGTACCGGTAACACGGTGTGTCCTCAAGACGTACCGGAAATGTTTCCGCAAGTTTGCCGCTTGGGTTGACGGCTCCATAGAGAATCCGCGCAATCGCGTAACCGCCGCCCTGTCCGCCAAGATATCCTTCCAGTACCGCTGCTGTCTTGTCAATCCACGGCATCTCCACCGGCGACCCGTTCGTCAGGACTACGATGATACGTTTTCCCGTATCCGCCAGGGCATTGATAAGATCGGTCTGGTTCTGCGGAAGGCGCATGTGTTCACGGTCAAACCCTTCCGATTCATACGTCCGGGTAAGACCGGCAAATACAATAACAGCGTCGGCGTTTTCTGCGGTTGCGAGCGCTTTCTCAACAAGAGCGCGGTCGGGAGAATCACCGGCAGCGTCATACCCCCGGGCAAACGGTAACTCCCGTCCGGCCTGATCACACAGACACGTAAACGGAATATCGATTCGTGTTGGATTGATCTGTGAACTTCCGGCCCCCTGTATCCGTACATCACGAGCCATATCGCCGATGACCGCGACATTGGCATCACCTTTCAGCGGAAGAATATTCTCTTCGTTCCGCAGAAGAACCATCGACTCCTCCGCCGTCCGCCGTGCGAGTTCATGGTGTGCATCCGTATCAAACGTGTACTTCTCTGTCTTGACCTGCGTGCTCTTCATGACAAGTTCCAGAACCCTTCGAACGGACCTGTCGACAAGTTCCTCTGAGAGCTCACCCGATCGTACCGCTTCTGCAACCTTTCTGTCGTTCAGGCCGTTTGACCCCGGCATTTCAAGATCAAGACCCGCACGGACACCCTGAACGCGGTCGTTCATGGCGCCCCAGTCTGTCATTACAAGGCCCGTATAACCCCATTCCTTGCGGAGGATATCGGTTAAGAGCCGTGTATTGTCGCTGGAGTGGACACCGTTTATCATGTTATACGAGCACATTACCGTCCACGGCATCGATTCTCGTACCGTCATCTCAAAGCCTGAAAGATATATCTCTCTCAGGGTTCGCTCATCAACAATCGTATCTACAACAAACCGGAAGTATTCCTGGTTATTAGCCGCAAAGTGTTTCATGCACGCGCCGATGCCCTTGTTCTGGATACCGTTAATCAGCGAAGCAGCCATATGGCCGGAAAGGTATGGATCTTCCGAAAAATACTCGAAGTTTCTGCCGCACAGTGGAGAACGCTTTATGTTTAAACCGGGCCCAAGCAGTACCGATACCTCCTCCGTACGGCACTCGTCGCCCAAGGCCTGGCCGACAGCGTAGAGGAGATCCCTGTCCCATGAACTGGCACTTGTTACGGCGGGAGGAAAACAGGTAGCAGGAATGCTTCCACCGACGCCAAGATGGTCCTGTTCCGCAGGTTGCTTCCGCAGGCCGTGCGGACCGTCGGCAACCATGATCGATCCTATATCATGCTGTTTTAGCTCGGTCAGGTTCCAAAAGTCCTCGCCACTCAGCAGGGAAACCTTATCGTCTAATGTCATTTTATGTAACAGCGTTTCAATTTCTGGTAAATTTCTCATTTTACGTCCAGATAGCAGAAGTATTGGCGGGTGCATTGACTGCTCAGGTAACTGTTATTCGAGGTCATGATCCAGCCTTCAATGAGTGTAGTATTTGACGCTAATTATGTCAAGTACTTGGTCCGGGCGTGCACGGAAACATGATTGTTTTGCCTGCTGGTGATATACCGGATTTTCGTGTTCTGTGTTCGAGGAGTTTCCACTGATTGAGGAGCACATGACAGTCTGCACAATGGCATGCTGCAGGAAAAGTGCAATTCATGTATACGTATTCAGTTTTCTATAGTACGACCCGACTACTTCTTAAGCTGTGAACGTAGCCAGGTCTCGCCCTTTTTCATGAGTTCGAGTCTGGTCTTCAGACTGTCTGTCAAATTGTCCTTTTCGATAAGCCTGCCGACCATGTTTGACTTGCGGCGGAGGTGCTGAATTGACGGGATCGATGTCTGGAACTTTTCAGCCATTTCCCGGTCCTTATACTTGTACATGCCGGACTTGTCTTTCTTGTCAGTCTTTATGTACTCACGCAAAAGACCGTAATTATCTCTGGTCCAGTGATCAGGCGCCTGTTTTCCGTTAAGGGTGTAGTCGTACTCGGACCAGCGGCGCTCGTTTCGTTTCTGCCATCCGGCCATTTTTTTTTCTTTCCAGTAGGGATGCCTGTTTCTCGCATATTCGATATCTTGAATTGTATAGCCGGTTTTCTCTCTCCACATCCTTCCAAGAACAATCTTTCTGCCTCTTGGAACATCAGAAAAGACACAACGGTCAATAAACTGCTCCGGTGTCTTTGAATTGAGGATTTGCCGCTCACTATATTTCTTCAAAACATACTCCCATCACGTTAAAGATCAATAAACAGCAGCCTGTATATAATATATAATATCATAATAACAGGGTTGCACAATTTATCCATTATTTTTTGTTACTTATTTTTAAAAAGACGCAACCATATAGCGCCATAGAGACTTTTCAGTCGGCAAAGCCGGATGTGTTTTCCCTGACTTCTGGTGTATGATCGCTGCATATGACCATTCCCCGTGAACATTCAACCTGTTATTGTTTTTATTGTAATACATCATTTTCTTTCGGAATCATCTGAGCCAGATACTATATTAGTTTTTAATTATCCCGATTGAATGTTTCAGAAACGTTGTATATATCCGTACTCATGACAATACCCTGTAACGTTTATGACAAGTATTTTTTTTATAACGTTTGTATTTAACGTTTGAATTCACTGTACACATAACCAGACGCCAGTTCATAATTCCAAACATACCTTTTGGAATTATGAACATTCCTGAATGTTGGCATGGATGTGTATTAATTTCTTGCAATTACGTAACGGCAGCAGTATTTTGCTGATAAACATATTTTGACAGGAAACAAAGATGCGACATAAAAATGCGGAGGCAGCTGGTTTTGTTACACCACTTATCCTGTTTTTACTGCTGCTTCTCTTCCCTCCTGCTTCCAGGCTCCGGGCGTATGATTTTCTCTCTTCGATGGAACACGGTACTATCGAAGAAAAGATACTGGCAATGCGCCACCTCGGTTATTCGGGTAACACACGTGCCTTCTGGTATCTCGTGAAGTATCTGAACTTTTCACCACCCGGTGATGATTCCGACCGGACGATCCGGTGCCGCGCCGCCGCCGCAGAATCCCTGGGACGTCTCAGGGATTCCCGGGCCGTACCATTCCTTACTGAGCGCTGGAAACGGGAAGAAAGCCCCCGTGTGAAGGAACGGATCATGTTTGCATTTTCATTCTACCGGAATGATGCCCCCGTAGAGATCATCCGGGAGGGGCTTTCGTCCGATGATGAGGCTATCGTACGGCAATCCGTCCTGACCGCCGCATACCGCCGGGAGCAATCGCTGGCGGATAATATCCTCCCGTTGTATGATTCGTTTGAAGAAGGCCACGGCAAAACAGCCGCGGCATACGCACTGACGGTGCTTCTGGAGGAGAACGAACCGTACAGGACATATCTTGCAAAATCACTATCCAGCCGCTCTTCCTGGGTTCGATACGATTCTGCCCATTACATTGCCGCAGCCCGACTGACAGAATATTTGCCGCAGCTGTACCGCGCGCTTGAGATAGAAAACAGCATGCGTGTCAGACGAAAAATTGAGGAAAGCGCATTGATACTGCGGCAAGAGTTGATTCGAAAAAAACGTCTGTCCGATCGAAGCAGGATCGAACAGATTATACAATGAGAGATCGGTGAAACGGAAACTGCTTTACAACGTTCTTGCAGCATTATCGGTAACTATCCTAATAATATCCGGGGCGATTGGATTCAATTCGACCGTTATCGTCAAATCCCTTGCTGAACGAACGATAAACAATACGCTATCTTTGACCATAAACCACATTAAGCTTATGGACAACTTCCTGATTCTCATTGAGGACAGCTTGCAGCGGCAAGCGAGAGCTGAAATCAGGGAACTGTCCGGAAAAATTGCTGTATCACTCGAGGAAGGGGACCTGAACGACCAGATGCTGTCGAATCTGGCAGAAACGACCCAAGCCGACGAGATATACATCATCGACGATGACTATACGATTACTCATACTACTTTTCCTCCCGACAAGGGGCTCCGTATGTCGTATAATTCGGAATTCACCTCATTTCTCGATACCGTTTACGAGCGGGGCATAGTATTCTCGCACAGACCGACAACATCAAACCAAACCGGCACACTCAATGTATACTACTACTACAGTCCACCAGGCAGCGATCACATTGTCGAAACATCATACTCTATCAAGTCCTATATCATAAGCAGGTATACCAGAGAGTTTTACTATTCAACATTCAAGCTGTTCGAACTCGACGGGAAGCGATCGTCAATCATCAGCAATATCGACATTGTATCGTTTAACAACAAGACCGCGTGGTCCTTTCTTCACGAAGGCGTGCAGAGAACCGATCTTGATATGGAACTGCTGCGATCGATTCCGGAAGATAAAAGCTGGACTGATAGAGTAAACGGTGAGTATGTACTGTATAAAAATATCGGTTCGATAACAGACAATCCCCTCTTCTATGATTCACTGTTTATCGTTCTTCGATACAGACTCGACATCATGCGGACCGTAATCCTCCAGATCGCGGCCATAGCTTCGGCAGTCGCTGTTTTTACGTTTATCATCTCAATTTACCTCTTTACCCGCTTTCTGAACAAAAACATCATTGACAGGATTATGACAATATCATCGGAGATAAAAAACCTCCATGTACACGGCTTCAGACAAAAGATCAGCATACGCGGCGAGGACGAACTAAACGATATCGCACACAATATCAATGCCATGTCTGAGCGGATTGTTGAACGTGAAACACAGCTTTCGACGCTGAAGAACTATCTGAACGATATCATCGACACGCTCCAGACAATGATAATTGTGATCGATCATGAAAACCGTATCACCCTTATCAACAGGACAGCATGCGCCCTTTTGAGGACAAATACGAAACCCGCAACCGGCGCGGATATCTATACCATCTTTCCCGAACTGAAAAAATATGCAGACAAGATAGACGATGTAAGAACCAGCGGCAGATCCTGCAACAACAAGGATCGGGCCCTTTTTCCGTACTTCGCAGTCAGCAATATCAGCATCATGCCGATGGTTCACGAGTCTTTCGAAAATGTTATCATCAAGATCGACGACATTTCGGATATCGAAAAGAAGGACGAACAGCTGCTTCAGGCGCAGAAGATGGAAGTTATTGGAACACTTGCCGGAGGGTTTGCCCATAACCTGAACAATGTTCTCAGCGGTGTCGTCGGATCGGTCTCGTTATTAAAGCACAGACTAAAAACCTACAGCGGCCCGGACCGCAATTTTTTTGATGAGACCGTTTCCATTATTTCATCGTCCGCAGAAAAGGCTGTGGACATGGCCAAGGAATTGCTCAGCATTTCCAAGAAACGACAGACGGAATTCGGCCCTGTATTTCTTGACCATGCACTCGAGAACGTCATCAAGATGTGCAATCACATCTTTGACACAGATGTTAAAATCTCCTATACGAAGGCCGTAGAGAACCCGAAGATTTTCGGAAATCTTTCACAAATCGAGCACCTGTTTCTGAATATCTTCGTTAACGCATACCACGCAATGACAATCATGCATGAAAATCCGGACAACCGCGGCGGTACCCTGACCGTAATCCTGTCCAAGGCAATTGACACATCCTTCCTGCGTGAAACCTTCGATGATACCGGGCGGGACTACTGGGAAGTGTCCATCGCCGATACGGGAGTCGGCATTCCCGAAGAGATTCGTGACCGGATTTTTGATCCCTTCTTTTCAACAAAGCCGACACGGGGAACCGGTCTGGGACTTGCTACTGTCTATTCAATTGTCCAGCAGCACGGCGGTGCGATTCAGGTACGTTCAAACCGCGAGAGCGGCACCGTCTTTTCTCTGACCTTTCCTGCATTCAGTGACGGCACACTGGCTGTTCAGAAAGAGACTGACAGGGAAGACAGGAAGAAACTGAAGGAAGGCAGCGGACATATTCTTATTATCGATGATGAACCGTTTGTTCGGCAAACAGCGAAAACCATACTTGAAAGCGCGGGATACACCGTTTCGATAGCGGAAAGCGGCGACGAGGGTCTCGCTCTATTTACACGGCAGCGGACAGTCGATCTTGTGCTTCTTGACATGATCATGCCGGGTAAATCCGGGAAGGAGACCTTCATTGAACTCACCAAAATCGATCCCGATGTAAAGATAATCCTCTCGTCCGGTTTCATTAACGACAGCTCTTTGGAAGAACTGCAGAGGCTCGGGCTAACGGGATATATCCGAAAACCCTACTCGGCTATCGATCTTGCCGAAGTTGTGCATAACGCTATCTACGGTTAACTATATCCGCTCACGAATTTTTACTGATGCTATCAGGTCCCGCGCTGCTGACCGGACTGCACCGTACCTGTCCTGCGGAGCAATAATCTGGACGACACCACCGCCGTCAATCATGGCGTACACCGCTTCTATCCCGCTGTACACACTTCGCTCTGCAGGCACCGGCTGCTCTTCAACCGGACTGAAAACCCGAACCTTTCGCGGATCCGTATAGGTTACGCCATCTTTCTCAAACATGATCTCGGCGAGTCTCATTTTCTTTGAAGACTCTATCTCCGTCCGGCTAAACGTATCTTTCCGTTTCTGTACCCTTCTTGTCTCAAGGTATCTGTCGATCGTTCTGAAAGTACCGTGCGTATATCGTTCAAAGCTGGCGATCATAAGCGCGTCATACGAGTCACCGTTATTTTCAGGCAGACGCAGCCCAACCTTCAGACTGTCCGCCGAGTACAGATGGGTATCGTACGTAAAGCGTTTCAGCACGGTAATGTTTCCGTTCCATGAAAAGGACACGCCTGCGTGCTCGTTTTGTATGTAGACCGTATCCTCCACCCTGCACAGTAACAGCGACGCACGTTCGTCAAGATTGTCAAACCGTGAGCCTTGATCTTTCCGCATCATATTAATTAAACCAGTTGCACGGGCGCCCGCGTACTGGAGAGACTCGTCATATGAAGCGAGAAGCCGTACGGACTTGAGAATCATGAGACCTTCATACGGATTGAATCCGTGTATCAGCGTTTCGCCCTGGGCGAGGTAGTAGGTTATTCCGTCCTTTGACACAGGTTTATATGTATAGTCGGGCTTCTCGGACGTATAGATTTTTCCGTGTGGGGTTACGTAGTATGTGTTGTCATCCGGATCGGTAAAGGTAAGCCACCCTGGCATCGAGCCGCTTAGATTCAAAAAGAAAAGTATGGCCGCAAGAAACAGTGCCGTTCGTATCATATGATCATCATAATAAGAACGACGGACATGATTAGTACGGCTGCAAAGAGGATACCGTACATAAGCAGCCGGTTCTGCGGATTTTTTTCCGTTTTCTTGGTCTTGACGTCTTCCGGTATGTATAACTCCGCCTTGATATTTTCCTCTTCAACAATT
>CAZAHA010000065.1:0-12178 GCA_964484915.1 uncultured Leptospirales bacterium | reverse complement strand
AGCCTTCCGGCGTGGCGCCAGACGTTTAATACAGTCAGTTACTCTATCCCATGCGATATCTGTTCCTCTGATATGATTGTGTTTATCCTTCATCCCGTCAACCGAGAAGAGCAGGAACAGAGGTATTGTTTTATTTCGATTTTCACAAAACTCAACAATGTTGTTGTTCATGAAGCCATTCGATGTAACATGAATAAGTTTCGGTTTTAATATTTTCCGGGCAGCATCAACAATCTCGGGAAAATCTTTCCGCACAAAAGGTTCGCCGCCTGTTAATCGAACAACATCAAGGCGCGGCATTTGTTTGAAAATTGCGAGGATTTCATCGAATGATAAATCATTATGATCAGTTTTTTTCCATGAATCACACATTATACAACGAGCGTTACATTTAAATGTTACTATATACGTAAGCATCCGGGGCTGAATAACATGGCCTGACTTTAATCTATATAGATTATGAAGGTATTCTATAACACGAATCACGTACGAACTCCATTGATATATCAGTTTTCAACACATATCCAAATGAACGATTTGGAGACAAGTATATTCCCCTGCTCCCCACCGTATGATTGACGAAACGAGCGATAATTGTGGAAAGGAGAGACAATCCCCCATAAACCGTCATCGTATCCCGTAAATTCTCGTTCCTGTTTCATAACAGATCATTTAATTCCTTTCATGGCTGATGCACATCGAAGGTTGCTTAAAACGGGACGCTGCTCAAGAGTAATCGCACTCCTCCCGGATCTTTTTCCATGCGGCGCTTCACTGGTTACATGACCAGTAGCCGATGTGCGCCTGGCGGTACTATTCTCGTTGTGATAACCCAGGTTTATACAATTCCTTGAGGTGTTTCTGCCGGTACTGATTGCGGTTTTCACCTGATTTCATGGTACCTCCCGTTACAATGCGGAGAAAATGCCATGATACAGGAACCCTGGGAAGACGGGGCAGATGTAACGGGTACCTGACGTGAAGAATGACTCTGGCACCACAATTATGGATCACGAAACCGCAAGATTAAAGGCAGTATTATTCTTTTTCTCTGACTGGACAAGGTATTTGTCAAAAATATCATACGCATGGTTGTTACCGATGAGCTTGTCGCGGTCCACAACTCCAATATAGTCTCCCCTTCTATCAAGAAACCGTTTTATCGCGTGGTCATCAATCATATGCATATAAACATTCTCACCACCGCCTGATTTTTGCAGAAAGTGACCATTAATTTCCTGCTCATAGTTACCCGGTTCCGGTATGGAAAAAACTGGCTTTCCAAGATAGAGAGCTTCGCCGATCAACTGATTGCCCGCAGTACTTACAAGAGCCCTGCAGTCAGCAAGATCTTCAATAAAACCTTTTGGGCTTATTTTTTTAAATTTAATATTCCGGTAACTCCGACACTTTTCATTCGTATAAATGATAACCTTTGATTTACATTTCTCAAGAGCTTTCACCAGATTATTATTTAGATATCTCCGCATATATACAAGTACATGTTTTCCATCGTGCGGGGTTATATCCCGAATATCCTTACTTAGAAAAATCCCAATCTGCTGTACATTCTTGCAATTCTTTTTTAAAGGAGGAAAATAGAAAGCAGATACTACCGTTTCTGATTGCTTCATGTAGAACAAATTGACGGTAGTTGCCATAAACATTGCCATCTGCTGAAGGGAAATCGGCAATGTTGAAAGATCATATGTGGCGAGAAAATGCTGATGATCAACACTGATATATGGAATGCCATATTTCTCAGCTGCCTTTGGCAATGAGGGTTCAAAATCAGTGATAACCAGATCCGGTTTTTCCCGTTCAATGTCGCGGTATATGGTGTCAACGATACCGGATTGCTTTATGAGATAATCGATAGACTTAACGATTGTTGTAAAATAGTCTAACTTCTTCATCTCGTTATAGTAGAAAAGCAGGCCCGGTATTTTTTTTATTTTCACTTCACTATTTTTATATAGCGGATATAACAATTCATATGCATGTTCTGGAGCGTATACGGTGATTGAATGTTTTCCTTTGAGATCTTCGATGATTGTACGCGCACGGGAAGCATGTCCCCTTCCTTCACCAGAACAGCTGTAAAAAATATTGCCCATTAGTATCTCCTTGCTGCGCATACGAAAACATTGAACGTGCATTATAGAATCATCTTATTAAGAATTTATCAATCCAACCGCTGATCTTGTAAATATTTTGTAAATATCCGGTATTACAGTTACAATCGACAGCCTTTTTTTCTTGCAGCCGCATCCTGCACATTTTCAATGATGTGTTTATGCGGGTATTCAGCATGGTTACTGTTGATTTGATCGACAAGTACTATCTCAATGAATGGAACATCATACGAAGTAACTTTCTCTGCAACCGGATGACCGTCGATACCGTCTGGCAGATTATTGACCTGTGCTATGGCCTGATCAATCGACTCATGGATTTCTTCAAAGTATGCCTCATCCGCGTCGCTGTCGACAGTTACCGTCACTTTCGACAGACCTTCGGCCGAAAGCGACACTACCTCTTCGATACCAGACGCTTCTTCAAGCGCCTCCTCTATCGGAATTGTTACATTCAGTTCCACATCTACAGCACTGGCACCCGGATACACCGTTGTAATCACAACTGTACCTATTGTAATCTCGGGAAACGCGTCACGGTTCATCCTGCTGACGGCAAAAACACCGCAGACAAGCAAAACACCAACACATACCTGAACAAGTATCGGATTATTCGTGAAGAACCGTGTCAGCTTCTCCATTCTATACCCATCCTTTCAGCGATTCAACTGACTTCATTATCAGATCAACATATTTCTTCCGTGTTTTCGCATCAGCAAAATCAGTACCAAGCGTATCAAGAAGCATATCCCCGGCAACAATCGGGTAGAGAACCCGTATAGCCATCTGCATAAGTACCATCCTGCATGTTTCCTGATCGTTTACACCGATAACCTCCGACACCAGTGGAATCAGTCTTTCCATAACACCAAACACAACCGTCCGAAGCTCCGGCACCATACGGCCCTGCGAAATCATGGAGATGAACATGCTGCGTACGAGGCCGGGATAGCTTTTCAGGTTTTCCATATAGGTATTGAGGAATTGCTCCAGCCTCTGGGCAGGGGGGATGTCCCTGTTATCTATAAACTCCATGTTATGCCGCACCTTTTCTGTAAACGCAGACAGAACACGGCTTATCAGCTTCTCTTTATCGCCGAAATGATAATTGATAGCGCTTACATTCACACCAGTCCGTTCAACGATGCCCCTGATCGTCAGTTCCGACGTACCCCTTTCGCCGACTATCTCAAGTGCCGCTTTAAGAATCTTTTCTTTTGTATTCATGCTCATTATGAGCCATAATCAAACATATGTTTCAAACATTTGTTTTGACATCACCTTTTTTTGCATCATGAATCGCACAGACCATGTCATTCGGTTCAGCGAAGCGATTGTCCAGAAGGAGTCATCAAAACAATGTTACGACATGCGGAAAACAGTAATGAACCGACACAGACGATTCAGTTTCATTCCGGGTATTCGGCATCGGGTATTCGGCATCGGGTATTCGGCATAGTTAAAGAGAACAAAACCGTTATACGCAATGTTCTCGTTGCTTGAACGCTGCTCATACTGCTGCAGCCGGCGACAGGGAGGCTGACCGAAAAAGGCGTCAAGCAGAGTGAGCGAAACGCCGATTGTATGAAAACGGTGTACATTGCGGTGCCGGTCTTTTAGACGAATACATGGTCTACACCGAAGAAATCAGTTGACATCCACTAAGCACAGTACTAATGTTTAATAGAAGAAGAACGAAAATAGTAAGGGAAGACAGTTTTTTAATTGATTCAAATTTAAAATTTATTTACAAAATATATTGACATAATTACAAACCAATAATAGAAGTGAATCAATGGGTAATGTTTACGTATATTTTTTTGGGTGGTTTGATATACGAGCATGAAGATATGGGTTAAACACAATACATCTACTCGCATATCTTCTATAAATAATGTACATAAGCGGAAGGCCGCCACACTGGTTCTTCTGTTTATATAAAATGGATAGCTAAAATATCTACTATGGCTATCTCAAGAATTATTTTAGGAGGATTCTTAATGAAAAAAGCGTTAAAAATGCTTTTAGTAGCTCTTATGTTCGCTGCTGTTTCTTCGGTAGCTCTTGCACAAGATGCTGGCGTTTCTATTGGAGCTTGGGGACGTGGTCTGTTTATACCGATGAGCTCACCGGTTGGCGCTGACGAAGAAGTTGCACCAACAAACGCTGCATCATGGGGCGGACAGAGTCGTATAGGTTTCACTGTACGTGGCCAGAGCGAAAACGTTGGTTTCCATGTTGACGTCAATGCTGATGGTGGTGACGGGCTTGGAACTCACGACCAGCAGTTTATCTGGGTCAGCCCGATGGACGGACTGAAACTTTCAGTTGGACCGACAATTTTCTACGATACACTTCGCGGTAACTCAGCATACGGTTCATGGAATTGGGCTCGTCCTAGTTTCATTGCCGGTGAAGGTGAAGACTCAACATTCGCTCGCGGTTTGGCAGGAGAAAACAACGGATGGATACAGTGGTTTGAAAGCCCAGGTGATCCTGTTGTTCAGCACAATGGTGGTGCGCTTTTAAGCTATGACATGAACAACATCCACGTATTTGCCGCTTGGGACACTGTTGCTACAGATCCTGGCACAGGTGCCGAAGGCGTTGTAACTGTTACACCTGAGCTTGCAGCGGATGAAGAAGCAGGAACTGAAGCAGTACCTGCTGTAACAGACGATTATACAACTGCAACAATGTTTGCTGCAGGCCAGTATGGCGCAGGTTATGACATAGCAGGCATCGGTCAGGTTCGTGCTCAGTACATCGGCCGTGTTAAGCCAAATGATGATGGTGAAGAAATTGAAACATGGGCAATCATTAATGCCGCTGTCAAGATCGACCAGATGGTTCAGAATCTGTATACTGACTTTGGTTTCTTCATGCCGACTGACGATGAGATGGATAACATGGAATTCGCTTTATACGCACGATACACCATGGCTCCAATGACTTTCCACCTTTCTACTGAAATTGAAATGGATGCTGTTGACGCTGAAGGTGAAGAAGGCATGGGTATTGACGCTGGTGTCGGATTAGGTTACGACCTCGGTGACGGCCTTGGCATCGATTCTGACTTCCGTTTCGCTAACGAAGGTGCTTCTGGTAATCTTGTTAACGCTGACGGCGAAGCTGTTTCTGCATGGTCTGCACTGCTTGGTCTTGAGAAAGGCTTCAGCAACGGTAAGATCGGAGCTGGCTTCCAGGTTACTAACGCTTCATTCGCAACAAAAGGCAAAAGCACTGCAGGTGATCCAGATACAATGGCTTGGGCTGTTCCTGTTAAGCTTGAGTACTGGTTCTAATCAGTATAATACGATTAGTACGTAGGCCCGGCAACAGGCTTACTTTATCGAGACGGCCCCTTCGGGCCGTCTCTTTTTATTATTTCTGCTGTCATGTATACTGCTGCACATCCCTTATCGCGTCTTGTAACACAGAGTCCAAAAATACTTGAAATGCCATCATCTTTATGATACGTATATATGGCGGGTATTCATTTCCGTGCACCACCCACACGAACAACCATGTCCAATATGGACAAATGCGCATGTGCACTGCTGCGGTGCCATGATATAGTAGATGATCGACAGGATGATGACCATGAATGTAATTCTTAAACCTCTGCGCAATCTGGAAATCAGGTCGCAGTTTACACTTCCGATCGCAATCATTCTTATACCGCTTTTCGTCGGAATCTACCTCTTTCTTGTACATCTGTACCGACAGACCATGATTGAGGACTTGCGGGAGAAATCCGAAAACGAGATCAAGACGGTTCACAACGATGTGTCCCGTATTTCCGGAAAGGCGCTGTGGGTCGCGTCTGTCTTCTCTTCCGTTGATGGAGTAGAACAGGCGTACACGATGGAGGACGAGGACGAGGCCCGTGTATATCTGCGCAGCCGTATCGATTTCCTGTATGAGCATGTACAAAGTACCATGGACACAGACGCAATCCATATCCACTATCACAAGGCGCCCGCAACCAGCTTCCTCCGTGCGTGGAGGGAAGATGATGAGCAGACCAGGGGCGAGGACCTGTCATCGTTCAGGGAGATGGTCGTGACCGCATCGGAAACAAAAGACGTGGTTACCGGAATCGAGCTTGGGCGCGGCGGCGTGGTCATCCGCGGCATCGCACCGGTCACACTTAACGGCGTCTATGCCGGTTCCGTCGAGATGTTCTTCGAATACTCGTCGATATACCAGTACCTCCACAAGGGGACGGACATCACTCTTTTCATAGAAAACGACCGGGTTTCGGTCATAACAGAAAAGAGTATTACAGACAACATGCAGCCGTTTGGAGACTACACCATGATCTCCTCATCGGCAGACACCCTGCCCGGTTTCATGTCGGAGAACATGCTGCTGTCTCTTGGACAGGACGAGTTTCGGATACGGAAGAAAAAGTTTATTCGCATCGTCCCGTTAAAAGACCACTCCGGAACGGAAATCGGAAAGCAGCTGTTTACGATAGACGCCTCCGGCAAGTTGGCTTCACTGAACCGTTTCATGATCTATATGGGTGTCCTGTTCGCGGCGATCTATGCAGTACTCCAGATTATCATTCTGCTGCCGGCATCGCTCGTGCAGAAACAGATCGGGAAGGTTGCAGATTCACTCAGGGACGTGTTTTCCGGTGACGGCGACCTTACAAAGCAGATCCATGACTGCAGGATCAACTGCAGCAATATCATGAAGTGCAACAAGAAGGACTGCGAACTGTATGACACGCTGACGACGGAGTGTTTCAACCGCGTCGGTTCCTCTGCGCCATATTTCGGCAACGAGATCAAGTGCCCGTCAATTCTGTCCCGCAAATATGAAAACTGCAGCGAATGCCCCGTATACAAACAGATCGTACCAAACTCGCTGTCGCGTCTTACCATGTATTTCGACTCGTTTGTCATGAAAATCAGGACCGTCATTCAAAACGTTTCCGATATTTCCGTCAGTCTTGCAAGCGCGTCACAGGAAATGTCCCAGTCGTCGTTTTCTCTGGCCGACCATGCCCAGGGACAGGCAGCCTCCGCGGAGGAGATAACCGCGACCATAGAAGAGATGTCAGCGGGAATAGAGAGCGTCGCGGACAAGTCGACGCTGCAGGTAAAGGCCCTCTCCGGACTGATTTCCACGATAAGCACCCTTTCGGACGTCATCAAGACAATGAGTGCCGAGATTGCCGACACCGACGCCAACATAGAGCAGATGAACGCCGATGCGAAACATGGAAACAGATCCCTCACCGAGATGTCCAACAGCATGCAGAAGGTCAGCGACAGTTCCAAGCAGATGCAGACGATCGTACAGATCATCAACGATATTTCAGAGCAGATCAACCTTCTGTCTCTGAACGCGGCGATCGAATCGGCACGGGCCGGGGAATCCGGGCGCGGATTTGCCGTTGTCGCGGACGAGATCTCCAAGCTTGCTGATCAGACATCACAGAGCATCAGTGAAATCAACAGCCTTATCCTTGTCAACGACCGTGAAATTTCCGATTCGATCGACAAGGTGTCGGACTCCAGCCGCATTCTGGGCACAATCCTGAAAGGTGTGACACACATTTCGGAACTCATGGTACGGGTGTCCGACTCGATGAGCGACCAGATCGAGACAAACAAGACGGTCAACAGCGAGGCGGTTTCCGTGGAGCAGCTTTCCCACGAAATACGCGGCGCAACCGACGAGCAGAAGAACGCGGCCGATGAAGTCGTTCAGTCAATACAAAAGATCAACGAACTCACACAGACAAATGCATCGGCAGCAGAGGAGATGGCGTCGACCACTGAAGAGATTTCCGCGATGTCTGACAGTCTCAAGGAAAAAATCGGATTCTTCAAGATTTAACCAGGCCAGCAACCGCTGGCATCGGTTTTTATATGGTGCCAGAGTAATGGGATAACAGGTTATTCATTGGTTATTTCGAGAATACCATCAGAAGATATGACCGAACGAAGGGGGCGGTTTCCGTAAGCAGCATCCTTCTCACCCGTATACAGATACATAACCCTGTTTACATACTGTATCGTGGAGTTGATCTCCGGCACGCTCATTCTGAGCCGTACTCGCGACAGTCCGGCATGATATGCCGCGAGTGCCAGAGGTATATCGTTGCCGCACCGCTTCATCAGATAGCTGAAATGTCGCACGCCTGCATGTATATTCTGCCCGGGATCAAAGATATCCGTGATGTGATACATCCTGGCCGTATCCGGCATAAGCTGCATGAGACCTCTGGCACCGGCAGGTGAGACCGCCTTGTGATCGAAGTCTGATTCCACCTTTATGATACAGGCAACCAGGTACGGATCCAATCCATGGAGATGAGATGTTCTGTTAATGATCCGGCTGTATCGTACCTGAAAAGCCCGGCTCTTGGGATAATCTGTACGTATTCTGTTGGTCGAACCGTTATAGTACTCAACAGAACCGTCATCCAGAATTCTCTTCTCTATTCCTGCATGCAGATCCATCAACGGGAACATGCATGCAATGAACCAGGATGCATAGAGTACAAACGAACAGAATGGTAATCCGAATGAACAGACTGGCGGTGCATGCAGTAATTTCTTCCTCTTTTGTGTGCTCATGTTGCGTATCCCTGGTTTGTTTCCGTTGGTTATGAAAAATATCTTGACTGACGTCATTATTGCATAGTAAATATATGTAATTTCTGGATGCAGGCGGAAAATGGTATATGCTATGAGACAATTTGTCCACTCTTTACGAAATCCACATTACGCAAATGTCTCGCTTGTTGCAATCGTTATCTGTAGTACTATTCTCCTCACCTCGTGTGCGATGTCAACGATGGAAACGCCTGTTATGACGCCGAAGGGGCATATTGTGTTTCAATCTGCTGCTGTATTTGCAGGTGAGGTTATGGACCCTGAATCCACCGTTCCGCTATGGATATCCACCGGATTGCGGTACGGGATTACTGATACTGTCGATACCGGTTTCAGCATCTTCGGAGATGCGGCCGTAGCGGATCTCAAATACGGCTTTATCGAGAACAGGGAAAACGGACCATGTGTTGCGGCACGTGCCGGTGGCGGTTACGGTATATTTTCACGGTCCTATTCTGTTTTCGAACCGATTGGGGGATGGAACTACAGAAACATTGTATTGCCGTATCTTTCCCTTCGGACGATGTCATACTGGGAGCGTGAAGTGTATACGTTTGCTCCGGCTGTCGGTATTTCATTTTTACCCTATGATAACCTGTCATTTCATATGGAGAGCAGATTCTATATAAACCTGCCCGGAAGCAAATCGTTTGAGGACATGAGCATTCCAAACGAGATCGCATTTGGACCGGATATGGAGTTGAATCTACCCGATGATCTCAGAGTACAGGAGAAGCACTTCAGCTTTCATGTGGGTGTGTCGATGAATTTTGATCCATATTTCTTTTTCTGATTGCCGAGTCCGGCCGTCTACCGTATATACCTGACACAGTTTCGACCGCATTCCTTTGCCTGATACAGCGCCTCGTCCGCATTTTGAAGATACTGATCGAGTGTGCCGTCTGGATCAGGTATGCCGGCGTAAATACCGATGCTTGCCGTGACTGTCCACTCGATCAGGTCAACATCCATCATCGTTATGGATTCACGGATTCTTTCTGCAACAAGTATTCCCTGTGTCAGTCCAGTCTCCGGAAGCAGGACGACAATCTCCTCCCCTCCATATCGGGCAATCATGTCAGAATCCCTGAGCACGCCGGAGCATGCCGCCGCGATTTTCTTGAGAACGATATCTCCCGTATCATGACCGTAGGTGTCATTGATCTTCTTGAAATGGTCAACATCAATGATCAAAAGCGACAGTTCACGGCGGTAGCGCTTGGCCTGCGCAAACAAAAGATGCCCCTGATGATTAAAATTATGTCTGCTGCCAATGCCCATCAGGGGATCGACCATGGCAAGGCGGTATATCTTCTCATGAAGACGGGCGTTCTCGAGTGCTATCGCCACGTGATCGGCAAGGGCCTGCAAAAGGGTCAGATCCCGGCCGCGGAAAAGGCCCTTCCTTTCGTGTCCGAATGTGAGCACACCGACTGTCTTTTCATTCAGATGAAGCGGTACGCCGATCCAGGAGCGGATCGGTACTTCCGTCAGCTTCAGTACCGGATAGTCGGGATACTCTTGCATCATGTCCTGAACAACAACCGCGGTGTTTTTCTGCAAAATAATGCTGACCGGATTGTCATCATCGGGATGCGGATATGAGGCCCCTGTACCAGCGGGATTATCAGAAAACCCGTATCCGCCGGTTATTTCTATACCGGACGGAGTGGGAACTTCAACGGTAGCGTATGTATAGTCGATCAGCTTGCGGGCCTGTTCAAACACTATCGATACTGTTTCCGATTCCTTCAGGCAACCAGCGATAATCGCAACAACCTTTCGGAGTGTTTCCGATTCGCTTGCACGCTTGTCGGCTATGTCCTTTGCACGGTTGAGTTCCCGTTCTGTTGCTTTCATATGCGTAATATCGTTCTGTATACCGATAAAATGGGTGACGGAATTGTCAGGATTACGTTTCAGCGCCGTGCAGCGTGAGCGGTTCCAAATCCACTTCCCGTTTTTAGTCGCAAAACGGTACGTCTGGTCAAACAGATCAGTTTTACCCAGAATAAAGCCGTTCCACGCCTGTTCAACCATCATCCTGTCCTCAGGCTTTACACAGTCAAGCCAGTCCAGTGTTTCCTGTTCCTCACAGGTATAGCCGCATTCCTGCCAGAAAATGCTGGAGACACAACTGTCGTCCGGAACAGCACCCGAATATATACCGAGTACACCAAGCTCCTTCTCGAAGGATGCAATATCGAAATTGTTTAATACCTTACCGCCCTCAATATTCATATGTGTTCCATCCACGTATGATGTTCTGAATCCGCAGGTCAATAGCGTGATGCGTGTATATAGTACGGTGCACTGCCGGCTGAAAATCAAACGAAAATTGTACAAACTTTCGTCAATATGTACACACAGTGTCTGGTTGGTCAGAAAAGCATGATAAAGAAGTATAAACCAGGCCGATACATTGATTGCAGCATGATTTCCTGCAGACAAAACATGATTATGTCGTATAATAGTTTGTTTTCAATACACATTGTCAATACATTTTCAGAAACACCATACATTTTAATATAGACAACACAGGTATCTTCTTTATCAACTCCCGTGTAACGCACAAAGAATAATTGACGTACGGGTCATGTAATGATAGACAATCTTCTCTTCCATAACCACTAATACAACAGGAGACGGTCGATGAAAAAAATACCGGGACGGAATATGTTTGCGTACAATCTGTCTTCTGCCGGACACGCGATGTTTGATTCTCTTCTGCTCACGTTTCACTTAAGCTTTCTGCTGCCGCCGGATGAACTCGTTCAGAACGGATCCATGCATCAGTTTCTGCCGGAAAGGATTCTGTCTTTCATACCGGTAATCGGCGTCATAATGGTGGTCGGCAGAATCGTGGACGCAATCGCCGATCCGCTGATAGCTTCCTGGTCGGACAGGTCACGATCCCGGTTTGGGCGTCGCAGGTTCTTTATGGCAATATCCGCCCTGCCCCTTGCGTTATCGACAGTCATGATCTTTTTCCCGCCTGTTATCGGCGTCTCGCACATCAATACAGTCTATCTCGCTGTCGCGTTCGCCCTTTTTTTTCTCTTTTACACGATGTATGTTGCGCCCTATATTGCTCTGATACCGGAACTCGCATCTGATGATAAAAGCCGCCTCGGGATCACAACCGCACAGGGATTCTTTGCACTCGTCGGCGGTGCAATCGCAATGATCGGAGGCCCCGTGCTGATCGGTCTTTTTTCCTCATCCGGATACATGTACTCATACCGTGCCATGATCATAATACTGTCCGTTCTGGGACTTGCGCTTTTGGCAAGCGCTGTATTTGCAATAAACGAAAAGAATTTTTCAAGCGCTGTTCCGTCAACGGTTAAACTTCGCGAATCACTTCGCATGACGTTAACAAACCGCTACTTCCTGATCTATCTC
>CAZAHA010000064.1:0-12330 GCA_964484915.1 uncultured Leptospirales bacterium | reverse complement strand
ATCAGCAGCAAGCTTCTGGAAATTCTCATTCATAGCGACGAAGTCTGTCTCGCAGTTAACCTCGCAGATAGACGCCTTCCGGGAATCATCGGCCACCTTGACGGCAACGATTCCTTCCTTTATTTCACGTCCAGCCTTCTTGTCTGCCGCTGCGAGTCCCTTTTTTCGAAGGAATTCCGCTGCGGCCTCCATATCTCCGTCGGACTGTGCAAGGGCCTTCTTACAGTCAAGCATTCCAGCCTGTGTCCTTTCGCGAAGCTCTTTTATCATGGATGGTGTTATTTCGGCCACTTTACTACTCCTTTGCGTATAAATTTATAATATCAGCCGTACCAAGCACCGTTATTTGGCGCTTGGTACGTTTTCATTCATTACCACTCATCTGTCTCGGCTTCATCAACAACTTTTTCACCATCATCATCGGATGAATCTTCATGATTATCCGAATCTTCCTCTTCACTCACCGCATGCTCGTCAGACTCCGTTTCAGCCTGCTCCTCGGCTTCCTGCTCGAGCTGTCCACCCGATGTTCCTTCCATGACGGCGTCGCTGATAACGCGCAGAAACAGTGCGATAGCGCGAATCGCGTCGTCATTACCCGGAATGGGGTAGTCTATCTCTTCAGGATTACAGTTTGTATCGACAACCGCGAAGATCGGAATGTTCAGCTTGATCGCTTCGTTGATCGCAATCTGCTCCCGTTTCGGATCTATTACAAAAAGCGCGTCCGGCAGCTTCTTCATGTCCTGTATACCGCTCAGGAACTTGTCTTTTTTCTCGAGTTCGCGCGCCAGGTCCAAACGTTCCTTCTTTGTCTCTGCATCCCAGTTGTCTGTCTCTTGCATCTTCTGGAGGTCTTTCAGTCGGCGTACAGACTGGGAAACCGTCTTGAAGTTTGTAAGCAATCCTCCCAGCCAGCGTTCGGAAATGTAGTACATGCCGCATTTTTCAGCATACTCACGCACTGACGCTCTGGCCTGCTTTTTTGTACCGACAAAGAGAATCTTGCCGCCCTTCTCGGAAAGATCCCGCATAGCAGCATACGCACTTTTCAGCTTCTGCATCGTCTTCTGCAGGTCAATAATATGGATACCGTTACGCGCAGTAAAGATGTACTGCTCCATCTTCGGGTTCCAGCGCCGCGTCTGATGACCAAAGTGCACGCCAGATTCCAGAAGTTCCTTCATAGTAATAACAGCCAATGATCTACCTCCGTAGAATAGTTAGTGTATGTACAGATACACTGCACATGATGTATGATAAAGAGATTGCATCGATTTTCTGAGAAAGAGATGATGCAACCGGCCTTTAAACCGATTTAAACGCCCGAAGGCGGAATAGCCGCGGGTGCGGCCGGCCCTTTACAAGGACCTTATGCTTTCGCGAATATCAGTACGCCGGCAACGATTCCAACAAGCGACATGACGTTAAAACGCAATGTCAGCGCGATGAATTCGAGGTCAAAGCCGACACTGACCAGGCTTTTTTTCATTTTAGCAAGTGCAGGCACGAGTTCAGCCAGGAATACTCCCAGTGCTGAACAGAAAAGAGCACCGATAATGATAAAAATTACCAGAAAAGCGGTATTTTCCTTCGCGAATCTCACAACGCTTACAGTCGGAGGGGCTCCGTTTTTGTCAATGAATATTTTTGGATCATGTGAAGTTCTTCTCGATAACAGCCTTTACAAGATTATGGACCCGCCGCGCGTTTTCGATATTCTTGCCGGAACCGTCCACGGGAAAGCGGGTTTTCTCCGTCATGAGAAGTACCTGGGACTTTATCTTGTCGAACGAGTCCGTTTCCTCGGCGGTAAGTTCTACCGTACGCTCCTCAATCCTGGCGTTCAGCGATATGGTGCTTGTCATATCATAATTTAGATTTGTTACGGACTCCACGTCGGTACACGCCGTTTCGATATACGCCGTAAGGTCGTTGACGAGTTCCGACAAGCGGGGTGTAAAGTTCTCTTCGTTTTCGGCAAGATGACTCTTAAGATCCGAGATTGAAAGATACTCGAAAAACTCGACTGCTACGAGTACCGCCACCTCACCGATACATTCCAGGTTCTTCGTGAAAAGGCCGTGTTTCCTGGAAACCAGATTACGAATATGCAACGACTCTTCGTGGAGCTGCCTTGTGAACATCATCACCTTTTCAGCAAAGGCAAACTGTGACCGGGATTTCCTATTAACAGAGATCGCGTTGTCGGCACCGTCAAGCGCCATGGTCATAATCGTTCGCAGACTCTCCTCATGTCTGCCTGCAACGTACTCTGGGATTTTTCCAATTTCATCAATAAGCCTTTCACCAAAACCCGAGTTAATACGCGATCCCTCAATAGCGCCTTTCGCATCTTCAAGAGCAGTCTGTGCGAGTTTTTTCAGCTGATCTACACGCCTCCTTTGATACTTCTTGGATGTCTGAATAACGTTATCAACAAGAATCATCTCATTGCTGAACTGTACGATTGCGTCGAGGAGACTGATAGCATTGGTCAATGACTGCTTGAGGCTGTTGTTTAGTTTTCTGATCTGTGTCAGATACAGCCCGCTCAAAACCTGGGGATTTTTTTCACATTCAACATGAATATTTGCCAACAGCCCTTCCTGGGCCTCAAGATTGATTGCAAGGATCCGGCAGATGTTCAGTATGGCGTCATGGCGGTTCCGGAGAAGGATACTCTCCTTGCTTCCGACGCGGAGTTCCTTAAGCAGCAATCCGCCAGCCGATTCTGCCTCCTCGATAAAACTGATCGCGTTTTCTGTGTGCTCGCGCCGCTGAAGCGATGCATCGTTCACCTTGAGAGCAGTTGACGCAAACTGGTCACTTATCGCCTGCAATTTCTTGTATTCGTCGCTTTCTGAATACGGATTGTTCATTGATTAACCGGATTTATTGTTATTTCCAGAAGCGCTCCATCCTTTTTCTGAGCGTCACTCTGTATGCATCAAAATCTGATATCGGATTCCGCGCGACACCGGTCTCGCACGCTGCTTGGGCTACTGCGGTTGAGACCCATTCAATAACGCGCGGATCAAACGGTTTGGGGACGATATACCCCGGTCCAAACGTAAACGAGCTCCCACCATAGGCGCGTGAAACACTTTCCGGCACATCTGTACGGGCCAGTTCGGCAAGTGCGCGTGCTGCCGCGATCTTCATTTCCTCGTTGATGGTCCTGGCATGAACATCAAGTGCACCCCGAAAGATAAACGGAAAACCGAGTACATTGTTGATCTGGTTCGGATAATCACTTCTGCCGGTTGCCATGATAACATCAGTACGGGCATTGACCGCCGCGTCATACGTGACCTCCGGATCAGGATTGGCCATGGCAAAGACGATCGGCGTTCTGTTCATGGACTTCAGCATTTCCTGTGTCACACAGTCACGCACGGAAACGCCGACAAAAACATCGGCTCCACGGAGAGCATCGGCCAAATTCCGCAGATTTGTGTCTGCCGCAAATTCCGCTTTCTCAGGCGTCAGACCTTCCGATCTGTCTGTATGTACCACCCCACGGCTGTCGCACATTATGAAATTCTCCTTCTTCACTCCCATAGCAAGAAAGAGCCGGGCACATGCTATTCCGGCCGCACCTGCACCGTTAAAAACTACTCGTACCTCATCTATCTTCTTATCGGCAATATCCAGGGCATTAACGAGTCCCGCGGCCGAGATTATGGCTGTTCCGTGCTGATCGTCGTGAAATACCGGAATGCCGCACTCCTTCTTGAGCGTCTCCTCGATATAGAAACACTCGGGTGCCTTTATGTCCTCAAGATTTATTCCGCCGAATGTTGGTTCAAGGAGCCTGACCGTTTTGATGATTTCATCCGGGTCCTGCGTGTCGATCTCAATATCGAACACATCGACATCGGCAAACCGCTTGAAAAGCACGCCCTTCCCCTCCATTACCGGTTTGGACGCGAGTGCTCCGCGATTTCCCAGACCTAGTATCGCGCTGCCGTTTGACACAACCGCGACAAGGTTACCCTTGGCGGTATATCTGTACGCATCGTCCGGATTATTCGCTATTTCAAGAACAGGCTTGGCGACGCCCGGTGAATAGGCCAGGGACAGTTCATCAGCGCTTGTGCATGGTTTTGTCGGTTCAACAGAGATCTTGCCCGGCGACGGTTTTGAATGGTAGGACAGCGCCGCTTCCGTTAATGTATCCATTATTATGATCCTTTTTACTGTAATAAGTCCGGTCAGCTGCTTGATTATCCGGCTGCCGGTTTTGCGTACCCGCTGACTGATCAAGAACCGGGTTTAACAATGTACAGTGGAAAAACAGTTTTTTTATAGCAATAATTTTTTGCTTTCTACAGTGTGCTCGGACATGCGCATATATACAATACTGCGAAAGAATGCTTTTGCAAGCGAAATAAAGAGGTCTGAAGAGAACGCATGAAACCGGTTTTCTTGTTTCCCAAGGATTCATCCGGATTCTTTGATCCGTCTTCCAGCATCACGTTTGGAGGTGCAACCGTGCAGCTCCACGCGATTGCCGGAGAGCTGCACGCACAGGGGGCGGAAATCACCGCCCTTATCCCGGACTATACCCTTCTTGCCTCCGGCAACAGACCCGCATATCCCGCACGGGAGGCATACAGGACGGCATCTGCGCTGCCGGTGAAAATATTCTCGCTTGTGTCCGCACTCAGCCATGAGAAGCCTGACTGCGTCATCATGCGCGGAATCTCGCCGCTGACGCTGCCCTTTGCCCTGCTGCTGTCAGCAATGGGAATCCGTTCTGTTCTGATGTTTGCACACGATGTTGAGACCGACGGTTTCTACCAGAACATACGCAAACGCTACTACCTGTTCGGACTGCTGATAAGGATTGTGAACATCCTGGTGTGCCAGAACCTCAACCAGAAAAGCAACCTGCCGGAGGTGGTGCAGGATAAGGTCATCATATTCAAGAAAGGTGTGGACACAGCGGACTTCTACCGTCCGGAAACCGAAAAAGTGTACGACGCGCTCTGGATAGGCCGCTGCGAAAAGTGGAAGAACCCGGAACAGTTCATAACGCTTGCTGACACCAGCAAAAAACTGCGCTTTGTCATGGTATGTGCGCCCGGAAGCGACAGTGAGTACCATGAGACAATCATGAAGACCGCACGGGACAGAGAGAACATTCTTCTTTTTGAGCGTGTCTCAAATCCCGAATGCGTTCTCCTTCTGCAGCAGACAAAGATTTTTGTACTGACATCTGAGTCGGAGGGAGACTGGCCCATGACAGTGCTCGAGGCTGCTGCAGCCGGAGTACCGATCGTTTCTCTTTACATCAACATTGAAGACTCGCTGGAAACGTATCAGTTTGGCCTGTACTGTCATGAGAACATAGACCGTATGCGAAGTGCTGTACATGAACTTGTCGAGGACGAACAGAAATGGTCCATAATGTCACACAACGCTCGATCGTTCATGTCATCTGTCCACAACATACACGGCAACGCGGTCGCTTTATTGGATGAGCTTGAACGCGCGATATCGAAACCTCGCTGATCAACGGCGCTGTCGTCAGTGAGCCTCCTCCCAGTTTGAACCACGTCCGGTATCCACGACCAGCGGCACATCCAGCTTCATGGCGCCGGACATCATGTCGGTGACTACGCCTGCAAATTCCTCTTCCTCTTCATGTATCTCAAAGACAAGTTCGTCGTGGACCTGCATGATAAGCCGCGAGGATAGTCTGTTTTCATCAATGTATTGCTGGATATTGTTCATCGCGATCTTGATAAGGTCAGCACATGTTCCCTGTATCGGCGTGTTAATCGCGATCCGCTCGGCGCCCTCTCTCCGAAACGATGTCTTTGAGTCAATCTCGGGAAGATAGCGCCGCCTGCCGAGCAGTGTCTCGACATAGCCCTTTTCCCTGCAGAACAATATCGTATCGTCGATATACTTCTTAAATCCCGGATATGTCTCGAAATATCTGTCAATAAACTCCTTCGCCTCCTGCACGGAGACCTCCGACTGGCGAGAAAGCCCGAACGGACTGACACCGTATATAATCGAAAAATTGACGATCTTGGCCTGACGCCGCATCGTGTCCGTTACATCCGCGAGGGAAACGCCGTACACGTTTGATGCCGTTATACGATGTATGTCTGCACCGTCCCTGAACGCCTGTGTCATGTTTTCGTCTCCCGATATGTGCGCGGCAAGCCGCAGCTCGATCTGGGAGTAATCCGCCGAAAGCATGAAATACCCGTCCGGCGCCACAAAGCCCCTGCGTATATGCTTGCCGAACTCGTCACGGACCGGTATGTTCTGCAGGTTGGGGTCGGACGATGACAGGCGCCCGGTTGCGGCGACCGTCTGGTTGTATGATGTATGGATTCTTCCTGTGCCACGCTGGATTAGCGTCGGCAGTATGTCGATATACGTATTCTTCAGTTTGGACAATGTACGATATGATATGAGTACAGGCACGATCTCATGCTCGTCCTTCAGGGCCTCCAGTACCGAGATGTCCGTCGAGTTCCCTGTCTTGGTCTTTTTGACCGGTTTGAGCCCGAGTGATTCGAAGAGAACACCGGACAGTTCCCGTGTGGAATTAATGTTGAACCGCCGTCCCGCAAGAGTGTATATCTTCTCTTCGACCTTCGCAAGTTCCGCATCGTTCTTTTGAGAGAGTTTCCTGAAGTATGTTTCGTCGATCAGGACGCCGCGCATCTCCATCTGCGCCAGTACATGTACCAGAGGCATTTCCACCGAAAAGAAGAGTTCTTTCAAGGACGGCGTCTCATCCAGCTTCTTCGACAGTATATTGTACAGCCGGAGTGTTATATCGGTATCCTCCACTGCGTAGGCACACAGATCATCCAGACCAACCTCGGTCAGCGGACGTGCCTGGCTTCCCTTGCCGACAAGGTCGGCATACGTGATCGTGGTGTACCCCAGGAACTGGCGTGCGAGCTCGTCCATGTTGTGGCGCCGTCCTCCTGGGTCCAGAACATATGAAGCGACCATCGTATCAAAGTAAACGCCGCGCAGTGTAATACCGGCATTTTGCAGGACGATCATGTCGTACTTGATATTCTGGCCGACCTTCCGGATCTTGTCATTTTCCAGAAGAGTTTTGAGCGAGTCGATCAGTTCCTGTATACCATACTCGGCGCTGTGCTCATCAAATAGCGCGCCGCCCGAGGCGGTAAAGAAATAACCGGCCCCCTCGGTATGTGACACCGACACGCCGACGAGTTCCGCAGCAACCGGATGTACAGACGTAGTCTCCGTGTCGACGGCGAGCAGATCATACCGCGAAAGTTCCGAAACAGCCTCGGCCAACTCCTTTTTGGTCAGTACAAGACGGTAGTCGACACTTCCTGCGTTGTATCTGTTGGATTTTTGATTTGCGTCCGATGAAAAATAGTCCGAGGCGATGGAGCTCATCTCAAGTTTTTCAAAATACTCTGCGCACTTTTTGCTGTCGTACCCGCGGAACGCGGCAGCTTCTACCGAAAAATCAAGCGGTACATCGGTCCGTATGGTGACCAGCTTCCGTGACAGATAGGCATCCTCCCTGCACTCTTCAAGCATCTGCTTCTGCTTGCCCTTTACGGATTCTATGTTGGCGTAAATTCCGTCGAGGTTTCCGTAGGTTTCAATAAGCTTCTGTGCCCCTTTCGGGCCGATGCCCTTTACTCCAGGTACGTTATCAGACGTATCGCCGACAAGCGACATGTATTCCACAACCTGTTCGGGATAGACGCCAAGCTTGTGAAACACAGCGTCCCGGTCGTACACGGTAAACTCAGACACGCCCTTCGTATTCGCGTATATCCTTACTCTTTCATCAACAAGCTGGTAGGCGTCCTTGTCGCCGGTGACAAGGTAGACTTCAAACTCCTTCCCGTATGTCCGCGCTACGGTACCCAGAACGTCGTCGGCTTCGAAACCGTCCACAACAAGCACCGGTATGTCGAGGATCCGGACCAGCTGCTTGATCTCTTCGATCTGGGAACGAAGATCATCGGGCATCTTTTCCCGTGTAGCCTTGTATTCACTGAAAATATCGAAGCGGAAGGTCCGTTCCGGCGGATCAAACGCCACCGCAACATGGTCCGGCTCTCTGTCGCGGATAAGCTGC
This sequence comes from uncultured Leptospirales bacterium, assembly GCA_964484915.1. Classification (GTDB taxonomy): domain Bacteria; phylum Spirochaetota; class UBA4802; order UBA4802; family JAFGJZ01; genus CAZAHA01. The sequence goes on along the minus strand of CAZAHA010000064.1, from coordinate 4,220 downwards.
AGCACCATCCGCGCGAAACCGTAAATAGCCGATGTGTTCTGTCCGGAACTGTTTATGAGTGGATTGCGTATGAACGCAAAATAGGCTCTGTAGCAGAGTGCGTGTCCGTCTATTATATATAAGCTCTTCATTGGCAGCTCCAGTCTGTAACGTCGAAGTATCGTACAGAGCTTCGCTGACAAGCGTCAAGCAGTATTAAACGGATGGGCGCAGGGGTGTACTCCCGCAACAGTTTCTGCTGATGACCGAATGTTATAACAACCTATTCGTATGGATCTCCGTCCCGGTCTGCGTCGGTAACGCCGTCGCCGTTTGGCCGGGTCGTCAGATACGCAACCGGTATAAGACCACCGATGCCGCCCAGAATAAGGGCCAGAAGGACCGAAAGCAGCGCCAGAAGTATGAAGCCGAAATTATTAAGCAGACGCTTGCGCCGCAGCAACGAAAATGCAAGATACGCTGTCAGGAGAAATGCGACCAGCATTCCCGCCCTGGTTCCTGCGGCAACAGGATCCATAGTTGTCACAAAAGACGCAACCGCACCGAATACCGCCCCGACAACGATGAAGAGCAGAAGGTATGCAAGGTAAAACCCGATCGCTTCTTTTACGCTGCGTGTATACTCAAAGACAGTCAGATTCTTGAACATCATTACCACCATTTATACAGATATTGTCGTAGCATAACAAAAAAATACGGCCTTGTCAAACATGATTGCCGTCGACTGCGCGCTTTCCACATTTTACTTGAAAACAGCGTCGATACTGTCGAAGATGCCTGAATACAGACTTCGAATGGAGCGTGACACATGCAGGCTATCAAAGAGTGGTCATCAAGGATCAGGCAGAATGTCGGAAAGGTATTTTTTGGGAAAGACCAGGCTGTTGATACCATGCTTACCGCCCTTCTGTGCGGCGGTCATGTACTGCTGGAAGATGTACCGGGACTCGGCAAGACCATTCTTGCGCGGGCCGTTTCAATCAGCCTTGGCGGTAAGTTCAGCCGTATACAGGCAACGCCGGACCTTCTTCCCAACGATGTTCTCGGTCTATCCGTATACAGCCAGAAGAAAGAGGAATTTACATTCAAACCCGGCCCGATCCGTGCAAACATCGTCCTGGTTGACGAGATAAACCGGGCGACACCCAGAACACAGTCCGCTTTTCTGGAAGCCATGGCTGAATCCCAGGTATCGATTGACGGCAAGGTAATGAGACTACCCGAGCCGTTCTTCCTGATTGCGACCGAAAATCCGACTGAGTTTGAGGGAACATTTCCGCTTCCGGAAGCGCAGAAGGACCGCTTCTTCATGACAGTCCAAATAGGATACCCCCCGCGGGATGCGGAGTCGCAGATGCTTGAAAACCAACGCCGCATAACACATCCGGTTACCGACCTTGAGCCTGTATCAAGTCTGGAGGAGGTCTCGGCCTTCAAGGAAACGGTTGTGTCCGTTCATGTTGAACAGAATATAAAGAACTACATACTGGACCTGGTCAACGCCACGCGCGAGGGCTCACACTTCAGGTTGGGAGTCTCACCCCGAGGTTCTCTGGCACTGTACAAGGGCGCGCAGGCGCATGCGGCACTCTCCGGCCGCGACTATGTTATACCTGACGACGTCAAGCAGGTCTTTCTGCCTATCTGTGTGCAGCGTGTGATACTGGCGTCCGATTACCTGATCAAGGGAGGATCCCCGGGCGAAGCGCTGGGCTCTGTCCTCTCCTCAACGGAAGTACCGCCGGTGCGGCAGGACTGATGAACCGCGTCGCACTGTACACACCCGCGGCCGCTCTTGCGTGCTTTCTTCTTTTTGACTATGCGCTGCTGCGGTACGTTTCACTCACCATTCTCTCGTTCTACGGCATTGCATTTATCGTCTCGCGCGTACTCTACGTAAGCTGCACGGCAACGCTTGAGAAAACCGTATGGTACTGCTACAGCGGCGCGCAGAGTCACATAACCCTCACCGTTCGAAACAGGGGTATATTTGGGGCGAACCTGCTTGTCATCGATTTTTCCGGAGCAGGACGCATAGCGGAAAATGTGGCGCGCCATTCGGTAAAAACACTTCACTTTTCCATACCGGCCGAACACAGGGGCGTACGCCGGGCAGGTCCGGTCCATTTTTACGGCAGCGATCCGTTCCGCTTCTTTCCCTGGCACAAGACGTTTGATCTGTCTGTGCGGATCATCGTCTATCCGAGGCTCCATCCGCCGCATATCCTTCTGACCACGGGTGAATCGGGAGGACGCCAGAAAGTCCGAAATCCCCTGTACGAGGACCTTTCCTGTCTTACGGCGATACGTGACTACCGCCCGGGCGACACGGTTAAGCGGATTAACTGGAAAGCGAGCGCCCGGACCGGTTCTCTCCAGGTAATGGAGTTCTCACAGACGCTTTCAGCGCCGGTGTTCATCATTCTCGACATAAACCTGGATAACTATCCGCTCAAACAACGGTACGGCATGGCTGAACGTGCGATAGAGGGATCAGCTTCAATCATGACATCATATAACCGGAAGGGAGAAGCATCCGGATTTATAGCCGAAGACTCCCGGGGACTAACACTGGTTCAGCTGTCAAAGGGAAGTGCTCATCTTGTATCCGTACTGACGGCACTGTCTTACCTGACAGCGACCGAAGGAATAACAGTATCGGTTATCGACCGCTTCCTCTCATCCGGCGTAGCGCTGCCGCAAAGTACTCATGTGTTTATCTTTACTCCGGTAATCGACGAAGAGACTCTTTTCAGGATCGTTTTGCTTCAAAAGAAGAGGCTGCTGCCCACGCTTGTCAACACCGGCGGACGGGAAACCGGCCTCACGATACCTGCCGGCATCAACTACGCAATCATGCCGACGTACGGTGAGGAGTATCTGTAAATGGAAAAAACGAGAACACATCTGGAGCATACGCTGACGGGAATCGTACTCGTCGCACTTATCGTGACACCGCTTGCCGTACTGATTTCGCATCTCTTGTCCGATTTCATTCGATATCACGTTTTCTTTATTATTCATCCGGTCATCCTTGCCGTAGCAGTGATCCCGTTTTACCGTGCCCTCGCTGCGGCCCGCGTGCATGCGATCGAAGAGCGTATCCTGCCGATCCCGGTAATCTTTACAAGCCTCCTCGTTCCACTGGCGGCGGCCGCAGTTTTTACAGAATACGGGACCACATTTATCGTGCTTGGGATACCAGGCATTCTTGCGCTCTTTACCTTCTATGTTTTCTTGATGCTCGATTTCTTCGTACGGCGAACGGACCGGGACATGCTTATTTCCGCCAACATACACACAGGTTTTGCAATTCACTACTTTTCTGCTCTTATGGTCCTTCAGCTTGTTTTTCTCCTGGTCCTTCTGGCAAACGGCGCCATACCGCCTGACGAGTACACGCTTGTCTGGATTTCAGCCTTTCTTGCCGAGATCATATGCGTTATCTACCTGAAAAACATCTTGTTCATGACCGTTCTCAGACAGCAGGGATATCTCATGGCGGAAGATACCGATACGAAAGCCGTATTCTCCGCCGGATCAGCCGGCATTTTGATCGCTGCTCTTGGGACTGTTGCCGTTGTCCGCTTGCCTGACCTGTCACGTTTTGCGGAACGGATTATCCGCTGGATATCCTCTCTCCGCAGGCCAGGCCCCGGTATCGCATCGCCCGAACGGAAGCGTCCGCCGACCGCTGATCCCGAGTCGATACAGCGGTACGGAGACTTCATCATGAAGCTGCGGAATCAGATGGAGGCCCAGATATCACCGTTTTGGCGGGAATTCTGGGAGCATATGATGACGATACTCATTGTCGTTTCACTCGTGATAGTTGTGTTCCTGGTGATCTACCCGGCACTGTCTTTAATCCTGCGTTCAAACGACAAACCCATCACATTTCGGGAGTATTATGCAGCCGTCGTTGATCTCATTGTCAGGATCGGCAGGTCAATTCTTTCAATTTTTACAGGACACGGTGCAAAAAGCGCCGGTACACGGGAGATGAGAAACCGAAATAGCGAAACCGGGTTAACCGGAAGGACGGTAAACGGCGGGAGCAGGAAGAAAAAGCTGAAAAAGCTGCTTGCACTATATATCAGGGTGCTTCGATGGGTCCGCCGGAAAAAGGGAACCGCCCCGGACAGCGCCCACCCGGTACGCCAGAGGGTCGCGGGAACCCCCGCCCCCCCACCCGACAAAGCAAAGAAAGCGGGCAGGCC
>CAZAHA010000063.1:0-12745 GCA_964484915.1 uncultured Leptospirales bacterium | reverse complement strand
TGGGAAATACCAATTTGCCACATATATTGCCATTCTCGTTCCGCTTATTCTCATATTCTACCAGGCGCTTCATGTGCCGACCATGCCGGGAAAGTATATATACCTGTTTTACATGCTTGTCTTTATACTGATGGCCGGGCTGTTTGGGACACGGTCTACCATAATCGTCATCACAGGAGTCGTTATTATCTTTGGAGCGGTCATCACGTTGACTTCCGGCGGAATAATTCTGGAGGACAAGGTACCGATAACAATAGCACATTACAGTGTGGCAACCATCATGGTGGGGATGCTGAGTTTTCTGCATGTCAACATTCTCATGGGTACGATTTTTACCATGGAAAAAAACGCAAAGTTGCTGCAAAGCGAACACCAGAACAAGAACAGTATTCTCGAGTCGATGGAAAACGTGACGCAGACGCTCAACCATCACTCCGTAACGCTGAAGGAAAACTCGCGGAAATTTACTGAAAACGCACAGTCCCAGGCGTCAAGCGTGGAGGAGATAACCGCAACACTGGAAGAGGTTGCCGCAAGCGCGGAGTCCTCAGCGCGAATGACGGTTAACCAGCGCGAGAGGACCGAGCTGCTCATCCGCAACCTCAAGAAGATGCATGAACTTGTTTCGGAATCAAGCAGGAGCATTTCAAACGCCCAGGTACAGCAGCAGGGTCTGAATGCCCGTATCGAGGATGCGCGTGATGAGGTTGGGAAAAGTCTGGATTCGATGGCCTTCGCGCTGAAAAGCAGCAGAAAAGTGTCTGAATCCACCGGACTCATCATCGATGTGTCGGACCAGATTAATCTACTCTCTCTCAATGCCTCCATAGAAGCCGCACGGGCCGGAGAATCCGGCAGGGGATTTGCCGTTGTTGCGGAGGAGATCGGCAAGCTTGCAGAAAAAACCCAGTCCATTACAGGCGAAATAACGATGATGGTTGAGAAGACCGACCAGCGACTGATGGATACGAGCCGTTCCCTTGAGAGCGTAAGTGAAACAGCCGTCAACATAGAAAAGCTCTCCGTGGAATTCGGCAGGCTCTTCGAACATGTCCGCTCCCTGATAGACCAGGACCTTGCAATTAATACAGATGTTCAGCACAGCGCCGGTGACGTGCAGCATGGGGCAGAGGAGGTCAACGTCTCCATAAACGAACTCAAGAATGCGATAGACGAGATTATGAAAAGCATTACATCAATAAACGATGTTACACAGAAACTGGCGTCAGGATCCGATGATATTTCCGATATGGCGGTCGCGCTCCTCGAGACGACAAGCACACTCCGCGGAATCCTGTCACGGGCTGCCAAGGGGTAGCGGCTCTGCCGGGCTGACCGTTCCTGAAATCGCATCCGTACGGTGGTCATACGCCGTATTACAATAGGCTTCTGTCCGGTCCGCATCTGTGCGCATAACGCCCGTACGGTTGCGTCAGTTCACAGACATGCCGCGTAGAAAGAAAATATGAAGAAAATTCTGGCTATACTGCTTACAGCAGCCGTGCTCACTACTGTATCATGTTCAAGGGACACGGCACACACCTCCGGTGACGGTGTGAGAACCATAGTTGTTGCCAGCGACTGCACATGGCCGCCGATGGAGATGGTGGATGAAGACAAGAACCTTGTCGGCTACGATATAGACCTCATTAAGGCCGTTGCTGAAAAGGGCGGATTTGACGTCGAGATCCAAAATACCGCCTGGGACGGTATTTTTGCCGGCCTTGCCAACGGTGAATATGATGCTGTCATCTCATCGGTACCCATTACCGATAAGCGGAAGAAAACGATGGATTTCTCATATCCGTACATCAACGCCGGTCAGGTGATCGTTGTTCAGAAATCGACTGATCGTATTGAGAGCCTGGAAGATTTAAAAGGAAAGACCGTCGGTGCACAGACCGGCACGATGGGAGACATCGAGGTTGGGAAATTTCCAGAGATAACCAAGAAAACCTACGACGAGATCGGCCTTGCGGTTGAGGACCTCGCAAACGGACGCATTGACGCCGTCGTCTGTGACACTCCCGTCGCCGCCAACTATGCGCTGCAGACCGAAAAGTACAGGGGTGTTTTCAAGGTGACCGGCGAGCCGTTCACCGACGAGTACTACGGAATAGCGGTAAAGAAAGGCAATACGGACGTGCTTGAACTGATAAATAATGGCCTGAAGCAGGTCCGTGAAGAAGGAATTAACAGGAAACTTGAAAATAAGTGGCTGAGATAATGGGAAAAGAGGCAACACGCATTGAGATAATCGACGGCGTCCTCATCCCGAACAGATCGGAGAAGGGACTCTTTACCGATTGGCACATAACGTATTACGGGGTGCTTCTCTGCCCGATTGCACTGCCGGTTATTTCGGCGAAACCGTACCGGGAGATACTTCTGTTTCTTCCGGACGGAATACTGAATACGTTTGTCGTAACTGTCCTGTCCATACTCTATGCGCTTGTCATAGGTTTTATAACCGGACTCGGACGTGTAAGGTACAATCCATAACTGAACGGTATCGTGAACATCCATATCGGGCATCAAGCCCTTTCATGCAACCTCACCGATTTTTCTGCCGTTCAGTTTCTCGTCTGTTCCGCATTGAGCTTCATCGGGGTACTTTTTTTTGACCGTGACGCCGTCCGGTATTTTTGGCGCATCGGTGCCGATTCTCTTTGGCGGTATCGGGTCTGTCGGACGGGGTATACGCTGCAGGTATTTGGGCAGCGATACGCCAGTCTGTCGCACTCGGCCGTCCTCCTGAACACGGAATCAGTCTTTACATCGCTCTCGTCTTTTCTTTTGCTTGGAGAGCAGATGGGTGCACGTGCTGTTGCCGACGGCGTCTTCATCTTCTTCGGAAAGATAACAGCTCAGCGTACCGTACCGGCACGCTTCGGTACTGCGGATGAAACACCCTGTGTGGATTATATATTAGGATACCATTTTTTTACTTTGCGCCCTGTACGGTACCGTGTACACTTACCCGGTACAATCGAAAATGGGGACGTCTGCGAGCCGGCATGGACATACTGAAACGAAAGAGAATTACAGACAACATTCACGCACGCCGCTCCTTTACGGTTTCGCTCCGCTCTTTCAAAGTGGAGACGCTGCAGATTGTGTATGGTATCTTCAACAAGCTCTTTTCCAGTACCAATCAGTACTACATCGCCCATTCTGCCACCAACATCATGCGGGAAATCATGACCAACGCGTTCAAGGCAAATGCAAAGCGCGCGTTCTTCCAGGAAAACGGACTGAACATAACCGATGCGGAAGAGTACAGCCGCGGGATGCAAAACTTCAAGAAAAGCGTTGTCGTCAACAACGAGCAGTTTAACCGCTATCTGGAAAGTCATGATTACCATGTGTCTCTCGGTATCAACTTTATGGACGGTGGCGTCGCGATTACCGTATCAAACAACGTACCGATGACTCCGGAGGAGCTCGAACGGGTAAACACACGGATTGCCCATGCGAAAAGGTTCAACACCATTATGGAGGCCTTCGAGGATATTCATGACACATCAGAAGGAGCAGGACTCGGTATCGCGCTTGCCGTCATCACGATAAAAAGCCTCGGTATTGATCCGGACAACTTCCAGTATTCGGTTGTACAGAACAGGACGACCGTATCTCTCTTCATTCCATCCCGCATACAACCAAAGGAAAAGACAGAACCGGTAAAGAAACACCTGTATGATACATTTGAAATGCCGCAGGTTATATCGGGCAGCGTGCCGAAAGACGAGGAACTGTTCAACACGGAAGAGGAGGCCGTACGGTATATTCTATCCGAACCGATGATTACCGCCGCCCTTTTCCGGACCTATGCTTCCGTGCTGAACAAAACCGCAGAGACAGTGTCCAACGCCGTACGCGTACTCGGCCTGGATCAGACAAACACCGTCATAGCAGGGATCAGAAATGCAAGCAGCGGTTTTAAAACACACACCAAGTTCAACGACCTCATGGACCACAGCAGACGAACCGCGAAAATTGCCGGGTACATCGTCGACAGTTTCGCACTTCGATTAAACCGTGAAGCAACGCAGAGTGCGGCGCTTCTCCACGATATCGGCAAGATTGTCCTCTTCTCGGCGGGAAACGAGATGACGCTAACAATCGCGCAGAAGCTGAACGATAAGCGTATCGCGACACTTTCCTTTCTGGAAGAGATATCAATTGATGTCAGTCATACAGAGATCGGAGGAGAGATTTTGCGATGTTGGGGTGTGCCGGAGATCCTGTGCCGTTCAGTCTTTAACCATCATTTCCCGGAGCCGTCCAGCATGATTCACAGTGATCCGCAGAAGGTTGTGTATGCCGCAAATCTCCTTGCGATGATGGAACTCAAGCTTGCAACGTTTTATGACTTTGATGAAACTGTGCTTATCGATCTCGGTATCGAAAAGAAAAATGTGTTTACAGAGTTTTTCTCGCATATGATACACAGTACAATATAGTTATTCCGGGAGGTAATCATGAAACGCATCCTGATTATGCTTTTCATTATTGCTTGGACAACTCTGTGCAGTGCTGGCAGTGTCGAGATTGTCAGGCGGATACCTGGTTCACAGCTCATAGAGCATACAGATTATATACTTGAGTACTGCGAAAAGCATGAACAGGCCTATTACGTTGCCTATATTCTTACCCGGAACGAATTAAAGGGGACAGCAAGCAGGAAGAGCTACTTCCGGAAGGATCCGCTCGTTACCACCGGAAGCGCATCCCACGATGATTATACAAATTCAGGATATGACAGAGGGCACCTTGCCCCGGCGGCCGATATGGTCGAGAATGATACAAAAATGAAGGAATCGTTTTATATGTCCAACGTCAGTCCACAGGAGCCGTCGTTTAACCGGGGCATCTGGAAGCAGCTTGAGGAAAAGGTCCGCCGATGGGCAATAGCCAACGGAAGGGTCGTCATTGTTACGGGTCCTGTCCTCCGCGGAAAGATGAAGGAACAGATCGGAAAAAACAGGGTCTCAGTCCCGAGGTATTTCTACAAGGTCGTTCTCGATCCTGACGAACCGTCAGTCAAGGCGATCGGATTCATCATTCCGAACACGAAGGCCACGAAGAAGCTTTCCACATATGCGATGCCGGTGGATGATGTAGAGAAGTATACTGGACTTGATTTTTTTCCATATCTTTCTGATTCTCTTGAAGAAAGAGTTGAAGCGGCAGCCGATTATGATGAATGGAACCGATAGACGCGGCCGGCTTTCCGGTAAAGATTGCAGTAATCGTGATTTCATTTGTGCTGTTCGGAGCATTCAGACACTCTATGATTTTCACAGCGGATCTATTACAAAACGGAGCAGTACATGATTCTTGAAAATGCCTTACTTCATCTTCAGTTTCTCATTAATTCCAAGAACAAGATTACCTTCCTGAGAAAGCGTATTTCGGACCTTCTTCTTGAAAAACAGGAAGAGATCGTGCAGGCTATCGGAACAGACCATTTTGAAGACACTGTCAGACATTCGGCGAAGGAGATGAAGCGTGTACTGCCGAAACGAATATACGCAGGCCTCAACACCGACATCTTCTTCAGGACCGTACGGAAATCGCTGATACATATCGACGACAAACCGGCCCATATACGCACCCTTTTTGACGAATATATCAGGAGCCTGAACAAGCGTCTCTACCTGACTCTCGGCAACAACATGCTCAAGGAACGGTTGCGCGAAAAGAAGAAGATGGACGGTGACATCGACCTCTACGAAGCAATGGAAGACACACAGTCCATTCTCTCCAACAAGGTATACAGCAAGGAGAAGTATCACCTCCAGATTGAACTTTTGAAGATGCAGGAGTGGATAAAGGCAAACGACAAGCGGCTTCTCATTCTGTTTGAGGGACGCGACGCAGCGGGAAAGGGATCGTGTATAAAACGATTTATCGAACATCTAAACACCAAGCACTTCAGGGTGGAGACGTTCGGCGTACCAACGGAGCATGAACGGGCCCACTGGTTTGGACGGTATGAGAAAATCCTGCCGAAACCGGGCGAGATCGTCTTTTTTGACCGGTCATGGTATACGCGGGCGGTAACCGAACCGACGATGGGGTACTGTACGGCTGAAGAATATGAGACCTTCATGCACGACGTGCTGCCGTTTGAGCATCGCCTTGTCGACGATGGACTGTACTTGATTAAGTTCTGGTTTTCCATCACCAAGCAGAAACAGCAGTACCGCTTTATGCTGCGGCAGAAAAGCCCCCTTAAGTACTGGAAGTACAGTCCAAACGACCAGGCAGCGATGCACAAATGGGAGGACTTTACCCGGTACAAGGAAACGATGTTCCAGCGCACGAGTTCGAAAAAGTCTCCATGGATCGTCGTAGACGGAAACGACAAGAAGGTTGCCCGTCTGAACGCCATGCGCTATGTTCTCAATGTCATACCGTATGACAACAAGGACGCCGAAAATCTTGAATATTTTACCGAAGTTGTCTATCCTGTCGGTATCAACGTCAGGAAACGGGCGGCGGTGCATACCTGAGATGCGCTCTGAAAAGAAGAATACTGTTGACGAGCAGTCAATTCCGAATAACCGTATGCTGCCGGTTTTCCTCAAGCTGACGGACAGGCGGTGTCTGGTGGTTGGAGGGGGAACGGTCGCCTTCCGCAAGACGAAGGCGCTTGCAGAATGCGGTGCTTTGTGTACGGTTGTCGCTCCTGAAATATGTGAAGACCTTGAAATGTTTGCGACCGGCTACAACATCACACTCAGAAGACGGGAGTACCGTACGGAGGACACGGACGGGAATTTTCTTATCTTTGCCGCCACAAACGATCATCTATTGAACGCAGTTATCCGCCGTGACGCTGAACGTGCTGGTGCGCTTGTCAACAGCGTTGATGATCCGGAGCACTGTTCGTTCTATTCGGCGGCAGTCGTTCGGCGCGGTCATCTGCAACTTGCAGTCTCGAGTGGCGGCACCGTTCCGGCGCTTGCCAAAAAAGTAAAAAAGTGGATAGACAGCATCCTTTCTCCCAGGTATGAAGAATTGACGGTCCGTCTCACAGGTTTCAGAAAACGTTTGATGACAATGGTCGATTCGGAAGATGAACGCTCTTCGATATTTGATGCCGTATTGGATTCGCCAGCAATCGAAGACTATCTAAAAGGAGATGATGAGGCTCTTGAGAACCTGCTTGCTTTATATGAACGAAACGACAAACAGTACTGAAAAACAGTGTTCCGCACCGGACACATCATTCCGGTCAGGTGTTGTGGAGGCTTCTCTTCCGCGAAGGAACCGGGTTTTCTGAAAATGCATATCGGAGTTCTGTCCCTTTCACATACTGATGCCGAAACCGGGTGCATCGAACAGCTTACTTTCGATACCGGCGAAGCTACCGCGTTTCTCCATCATATAATCACACTACCGGACATCTCTGAGGCAGCGCTTTTATGTACCTGCAACAGAAGCGAACTCTATACGGTGTCCTATTCGCTCCGGTCACCGGAGTGCATCCTCCGGCGAGTGTCAGACGAGCTGTGCACCTGGAAGGATCTCCCGGGACTTCCAACCGGCCACCGATGGTTTTCGGATACGGAGGCTGTATCACATCTCTTTCGGGTTTCCGCAGGTATCGAGTCCATGATTCCGGGAGAAAACCAGATACTGTCGCAGATAAAAAAGGCGTACCGTCACGCCTGCGCTGCCAGGACGAACGGGACCGTACTGAACAAGATCTTTCATATCGCGTTTGCCGTTGGAAAACGGTCGCGTGCCGAGACGAATATCTGCGTCGGCGCGGTATCTGTCAGCCAGGCGGCCGTTCAAATGGTATCTGGAGAGGTGATGCATCCGCAGATTCCGGTCGCGGTGATCGGGGCCGGTGAAACATCGCGTCTCGTGTGCGAACACCTGTACAGACTCGGTTTTCATGACGTCACCATATACAACAGGACATACCAGAACGCCGTGGATCTGGCGGAGCGTTTCTGTTATCGTGCGGCACGCTTGAACGGTTGGCACCATACCGCAATCGGGAGCGGAATTATCTTTGCTGCTGTACAAAACGAGCATCCCATCGTCTGTGAAGAGCACATAAAAGCCATTCTTGCAGGTGCACATAACGGTTCTGTCACGGTCGTTGATCTCGGCCTGCCGCGGTGTGTCGATCCGAACATATCCAGTGTTCCGGGCGTGCGTCTGTTTTCAATTGATGATATACGGAGCCGTGTCGAATGCGTCATCGCCAGGCGTTCATCGGAGATACCACAGGTCTGAGGAATAATTGATGCAGGACTTGACAGATACAGGAAATGGATAGCGTACAGGGAAGAGAAAAATATTGGATATGATGAACCCGCAGAAAAAGCGAAAGATAATCACTGTCGGCACTCGGGGAAGCACTCTTGCCCGCATTCAGAGCCGACATGTCATATCACTCCTTGAGACCGGTTTTCCGGACCATATCTTCCAGGAGAAGATCGTCGTCACCAGGGGGGATGCATCTGAAGAACCTCTTCAGCGTCCAGGTGATGTTGACGGTATATTTACCCGGGCGATCGAGGATGAACTCGTATCCGGCACAGTGGATATGGCGGTACACAGCTACAAGGACCTTCCAAGTATCCTGGCCGAAGGCCTTATGATCGGTGCCGTGACAGAACGCTTCCATACACATGATGTTCTGGTAGGACAAAAATATTCCTCTCTTGAAGAGTTTCCGTCCGGTTCAACCATCGGAACATCAAGCCCGCGTCGTGCAGCGCTCATACGCAGGCATTTTCCGCGCATAACGTGCGTACCGGTACGGGGAAACGTGGAGACGCGCATCCAAAAATGCGATGACGGAATCGTTGACGGACTCATTCTCGCCAGGGCGGGCCTCGAGCGCCTTGGAATGGCAGGTCTGGTCCGCTCTGACCTTGATATGGACTACTGGTACTATGCGCCGGGCCAGGGAGCATTAGCGATAGAAATTCGGGACGATGACCGGTTGATGAAGGATATGACCGCAGTGCTGGACGATCAGCCGACACGTCTGTTCTGCCGTGCCGAGAAATCTTTCAGCCGCGTACTCGGCGCGGGGTGTCATGTTCCGTTCGGCGTTCGGGTACGAAAAGACGGCGAAACGCTTATCCTCAACGGTATGATTTCAAGTAACGATGCATCGGTCTACCTCGAAGAGTCGGGTAGAGCATCTGTTGCATACCCGGAGGGTGCGGGAGAAGCGGTGGCCAAGAAGCTTATTCAGCGGGGTGCCGACAGGCTCCTTCGCGACGGAGAGGGGTTCAAATGAAACCACACGTCATGGGTTATGTGACGCTGATCGGAGCGGGACCGGGCGACGTACGGCTTATCACGGTAGCCGCACGTGACGCGATACGGAATGCAGATGTTATTGTCTATGACAGGCTCGCTAATCCAGACTTGTTGATGAACGCGTCACCCCACGCCGAAACGGTATATGCGGGAAAGGATCCCGGCGGGCATACCGTTTCTCAGGACATGATACATGAAATTCTGATAAAACATGCACGCGACGGAAAAAACGTCGTACGGCTGAAGGGGGGAGACCCGTTTCTGTTTGGACGGGGGCTTGAGGAGATGCAGTACTGTCTCAAACACGGTGTCCCGTGTTCGGCCCTTCCGGGAATACCTGCGGCTGTGGCGCTTTCATCCACAGCGGGAATTCCGCTGACGGACAGGCGCACAAACTCGATGCTGCATATCGTCACCGGTCATTCAAGTCCGGATTCGCCGTCGCCGGAGGTGCAGTGGGACCTTCTTGCAAAAAGCGAAGGCGTCATCGTCATCTATATGGGCATAGGAAACCTTTCAGCAAACATGGATGCGCTTCTCGCCGCAGGATATCCGCCGTCGATCCCCGCAGCTGTCGTTGAGAATATATCGCTTCCCGGACAGCGTGTGGTAAAAGGTACTGCCGGGACTATCTGCTCTATCGTGGATTCAAGCGGCGTGAAACCGCCGGCGCTTGTCATTCTCGGAAAAACAGTCGAACTGGCGGCGGACGTTCCCGTACGGCGCGGCCTTTCGGGCAGGAGGATCATCCTGACGCGCGCAAGCGATCAGGCCGCCGAACTGGCGTCGCGGCTTTCGGAACGCGGGGCTTTCGTTCAGAACATACCGCTTATCAGTATACATCCGGCCGACGATTACTCGGCGCTGGACGATGCAGTGGCCACGGTCTCACGCTTTCAATGGATTCTCTTTACCAGTCCAAACGGTGTACAATACTTCATGAAACGGCTGTTCCATATGGGGTTTGATATTCGTACACTCTCCGGTATTGCCGTCGGCGCGATTGGCAGCGGAACGGCCTCACGGCTCATGGAGTACGGAATACGGGCAGACCACGTACCAAAAAAATACACAAGCAGCGCATTCGTCGATTCGCTCGCGGAAGCGTACAGTATATGCGGAAACAGGATACTGCTGCCCCGCTCGGACATCGCGCCAAACGATATGATAATCCGCCTGGAAGGCCACGGTGCTGCCGTGGAGCCCGTTACCGCATACCGGACCGTATCCGATCTGTCATCATCAGAGTTGCTTATTGATACGGTAAAACAGGGAAGCCTGGACATGATAACGTTTACCAGCTCCTCCACCGTCCACAGCTTTGCGGAGCTTTTGGGTACGGATTTGATGGAAGCTTTCAGGGACAGCATTCATGCGGCGAGCATCGGTCCGGAAACAAGCACGGCGTTGAAACAGCATGGAATAAAGCCGGCACTTGAGGCTGATGAACATTCTATCGACGGACTCTATCACGCGATTTGTTCATATTTTGAGGAGACTGACTGATGGTTGGAATATCACGGTTGTACTGTGGCAGGATCGAACAGTCTGAATCACTGAGGTATGGGCGCAAAGACCGTCCCTGGAAAGATATCCCGGATGTTCCGCGTCCGATCGTGGTATGGAACATGACCAGGCAGTGTAATCTCGCCTGCAGCCACTGCTATGCCGCGTGTGAAAGGTCTGATACCGGTGATGAGCTTTCGACCTCGGAAGCGAAACTCATGATAGACGATCTGTCGGCGTTTGGTGTACCGTACATACTCTTCTCGGGTGGTGAACCGCTTATCCGGAATGATCTCGCCCAACTGATATCATATGCTGCGGAAAAAAACGTGCGAAGCGGCCTGTCGACTAACGGCACGATCATAACCGATGAAAAGGCGAAGGAACTGAAGGACGCCGGACTCTCCTACGCGGGAATCAGCATCGACGGCGGCGAGGTCAATCATGACCGTATGCGGAACACAAAGGGCAGCTTTCTTCAGTCGCTCATCGGCCTGAAAAACAGCATGAACAGCGGTCTTCGATGTGGAATACGGTTTACCGTAACCAGGGAAAACATTGCCGATGTTCCGGAAATCTTTACCATCGCGCGGATGTACGGAATAGACAGAATCTGCTTCTATCATCTCGTCTATTCCGGACGGGGAAAACAGATACGGGATATGGACCTGTCCCTCTCGGAGAAACGGATACTGGTGGATGCTATCATTGACGCGACCGCAAAGGAGCATGCAGACGGCAATCTCATCGAAGTACTCACGGTTGACAACCACTGTGACGGCATCTTTCTCTATAAACGCATGCGCAGGGAAAAGAGTCCCCATGCCGCTGCCGTGCTTAACCTCCTGCAGAAGCAGGGGGCTACCGGTACCGGTATCGGCATCGGCTGTATTGGCTGGGACGGGACGGTGTATCCCGACCAGTTCTGGCGCAGCCGCCCACTCGGCACAATCAGGGAACGGACGTTCAGCGACATATGGAGCAGCAGCAGCACCGAACTGCTGCGCCTGCTCCGTGAAAAGCACGCCCATGTAACCGGCAGATGCGCCTCATGCCGGTATCTGGATATATGCGGCGGAAACTTCAGGGCGCGCGCGGAAGCAGTCCATGATGACATGTGGGCCCCTGACCCCGCCTGCTATCTTACGGACGAGGAGATACAAATACGGCCATGAACAGTCAATATCCCTATGTCAGAAAGAGACGTCTCAGACAGTCTGACGCACTACGGAGAATGGTTACGGAGACCAGGCTTCATACAGATAATCTTGTAGCTCCGCTCTTTGTTGTTGAATCCGCACAGGAGAAAAAGGAGATACCGTCCATGCCGGGCCAGTATCATCATACAACCGGCTCGCTGGTAGAAGAATGTGAAATACTTCACTCGCTCGGAATACCGTCTGTACTTCTCTTCGGTGTTACGGAAAAGAAGGACCCGTACGGACTTTCCGGCAGCGATCCGGACGGAATCGTTCAGCGGTCTGTACGCAGTATAAAGAAGCAGGTTCCGGGACTCGCGGTAATAACCGATGTCTGTCTCTGTGAGTATACCGACCATGGACACTGCGGGGTACTCAACGGTGACTCGGTCGACAACGATGCGTCGCTGCCGTATCTTGCCCGGATGGCGCTTTCCCATGCCGAAGCCGGGGCAGACATGGTCGCACCGTCGGACATGATGGACGGACGGATACATGCCATACGCTCTGTTCTGGACAGAAACGGCTACAGCTTCCTGCCAATCATGTCATACTCCGCGAAATACGCATCATCGTTCTACGGCCCGTTCCGCGACGCGGTGAACTCTGCTCCGTCATTTGGAGACCGGAGCACATACCAGATGCAGCCTCCGAACGTCCGTGAAGCACGGGAGGAGGTTCTGCTTGATCTTGAAGAGGGCGCCGATATCGTCATGGTTAAGCCCGCCCTTGCGTACCTT